>NZ_JBIPNG010000274.1:0-8881 GCF_044373815.1 Prosthecobacter sp.
ACGCTCATCGGCATGACGTTGGTGGTGTTTTTGATCATTCGCTTCACTCCCGGCGGCCCGATGGAGCAGGCTCTGCTGGAAGCGCGCATGAAAAGCGACGGTCAGCGCGGCGGCACAAACCGTCAGCAATCCAGCGGCCTGACCCCAGCGCAGCTGTTGAAACTGCAGGAGCAGTACGGACATGATAAACCCTTCCTGATCGCCTATGCCTCATGGCTGGGAGCCTGGCCGAAAGAGACGAATCGTTCCCGCGCCGAATACGTCGATGGCAAAACGGAAACCGAAGTCAAAATCCCCGGCACTGCGAGCCTGGTGGTGGTGAAGCGAACAGCCCAGAACACCGCGGAGATCGTGCCGAGCAAGGAAGTGGACTCCTCCTCGTGGAAAGCCCGCATCATCACGCCTGAGCAGCAAAAGATCGAATGGGAGAAGGTGAATCCCGGCCAGAAACTCGACAAACCACAGCCCTACGTGGCGCTCATCTATCAACCCAAATTCGCCGGTGTTCTGGAGGGCAATCTCGGCGACTCCACGCGCTACAGCGAACCGGTGTGGACGATGATGAAGCGCCGGTTTCCCATTTCGCTGTTCTACGGCATCACCTCCATTCTGCTGACCTACATGGTGTGTGTGCCGCTGGGTGTATTGAAAGCCATCAAGCACCGTACGCCGACTGACACCGCCACCTCGGTGTTGATCTTCTTTGGCTATGCGATTCCTGAATTCGTGCTCGGCGTGTTTTTGATGGTGATCTTCGCCGCACGGCTGCGCTGGTTTCCGCTGGAAGGTTTTGTGAGCATCAACTTCGCGGAACTCAGCTTCTTCGGCAAAATCTACGATCTGCTCCATCATGCCTTCCTGCCGCTGTGCTGCTACATGGTCGGCAGTTTCGCGGGATTGACGATGCTGGTGAAAAACAACCTGCTCGACCAGCTCGCCAGCGATTACGTGCGCACCGCCGTGGCCAAGGGCGTGGAATTCAAACGCGCCGTCATCGGTCATGCCCTGCGCAATTCCTTCATCCCCGTGGCCGCCACGATGGGCCAGGCGCTCACGGTGCTCGTGGCCGGCAGCTTCCTCGTGGAGCGTATTTTTGACATCGACGGCTTCGGCCTCATGGGCTTCAACGCCTTGCTGGAAAAGGATTACCCCATCGTCATGGCCACCGTCACCGTGAGCGGACTGCTGCTCATGCTCGGCAACCTGCTTTCCGACATGATCACCGCACGACTGGATCCCCGCATTCGATTTGAGTGATGAACCGCAAACTTTCCATCGCTGCCATCACCCTCGGTGCTCTCGCCATTCTCAGCGAGCTGTGCGGCATCTTGATTCCCACCGTTTCCTGGTTCTTCGATAATGGTCGCACCTTTGGCTGGGTCAGCTCGGTGCTGCTGATCGTCGGCGGCATTCTCGGTCTGCGGTTCCTGCCGCGTGAAATCCGCTGGACGCCGGTGACCTTGCAGCGCTTCCGCCGTTTCCGCAGCATTGGCCGCGGCTGGTGGTCGTTTCGCATTCTGCTGGTGCTGATCGCCCTGGCGATGCTGGATCAGGCCCTGGTGGGCAAGCGTGCGCTGCTGGTGCGGTGTGATGGGAAAACGTATTTCCCCGCCTTCTCTCAGAAGCGTTATCAAGCGCAGGACTTTGGCCTCGCTGGAGAGCAGGAGACGAACTACCGCGAACTGAAGCAGCGCCTGAGCAAGGAGAAGCGCGGCTTCGTATGGATGCCTCTTGTACCCTGGGACCCGGTGCTGGACACGGACTCGCTGCAATCGATCACTCTGGAGCAGCGTGGTGGCGTGTGGTTCAAGCCCGGCGATGCCGAACCCTATTCCGGACGCGCCCAAAAGTCCTATGCGGATGTGCCGACGCAAAAGCATACGGACACACGTTTCCGCAAAGGCCTGCCGGATGGAGAGTCACTGGGCTACTCACGCACTGGAGCACTGGCGCTTTCCGCCTACTACAAGGCCGGGGTGAAAGACCGTGAAAAATGGACCGGTGAGATGCCGCAGGAGGAGTTCGAGAAAGCGGCGGTCACCTCTTATGAGATGATCGTTTATCCAGCAATTCCACCCTTGTGGAAGGCCGGACACTACCTCGGCACGGACAGCCGTGGCTGGGATGTGCTGGCGCAGATTTATGGCGGATGGCAGCTCAACCTGAAGGCGATTTTGCTGTTCATTCTTTTCACCTATGGCGTCGGCATCATCATCGGTTTGCTGATGGGTTTCCTTGGCGGCTTTTTTGACATCGCCATGCAGCGTTTCATCGAGATTCTCGATGAGCTGCCCTTCCTCTACATCGTGATGATCCTGATCAGCATCATCGGCGTGGCCAACATGAACTTGCTGATTCTCCTCGGTGTGATCTGCTTCTTCTCCTGGACGAGCCTGACCTACTCGCTGCGTGCGCTGGCTTACAAAGAAAAGGAACGTGACTACATCTCCGCCGCACGCCTGCAAGGGGCAAGCACCTGGCGCATCCTCACGCGCTACCTGCTGCCGAACATGCTCGCCACCATCGTGACGAAAATTCCGTTCAGTGTCGCCGCCATCATTTCATCGCTCACCGCACTGGCGTTCCTTGGCTTTGGCCTGCCGGAAACCTATCCGCAATGGGGCTGGCTGTTTGACGATGGCACCAGCCACCTCTCCGCAATGTGGATCTCCATCTCGATGTTCAGCGTGATGGTCTTCATTCTACTGCTCGTCACATTTGTCGGTGAAGCGCTGCGTGAGGCGTTCGATCCGAAGAAGTTCACCACCTATCAATGAAGCTCGCTGTTCCCCGTTTGCTGTTGGCTTTTACCACCGCCGCCATCTTTGGCGGTGCGCTGCATGCCGCAGATTTTCCGCCGTATGATGGCACCAAGGAACGCGAGGCCTTTTGGAGCTTCTACAACAAGAAGGTGCTCGCAGGACTGCAGGGCCAGGAGAAGGAGCTACCCGAATTGATCGCGAAGGAAGCTGATGCAGCGAAGAAAGCGGAGCTGGAGGCCCAGCTCACCGCGACACGCGAACGCCTGAAAAAACCTGAGTACTTCACCTTCGCCAAACCGGAGGATGTGCCGGCGGATTTGAAATGGGAGAACGGCATGGATGAGCCGGAGATCGGTGACTCCCATGCCAAGAAAGGCGGCACGATGCGCCAGTATGTTCTCTCTTTCCCACCGACGCTCCGCGTTCTCGGCGAGAACAGCAACAGCTCCTTCCGCGGCTACCAGTACGACGACGTGGAGATGAGTCTGATCAATCTGCATCCGGAAACCGGGCGCGTGATTCCCGCTATCGCCAAAGAGTGGGCCGTGGCCCCCGACAACCGCGCGGTGTATTTCCGCATCGACCCGGATGCGACCTTCTCCGACGGGACGCCGATCGAAGCGGATGACTTTTTCAATCAGTTCTACATGCAGCTGAGCGAGTACCCGAAGAATCCCTTCGGCAATCAGTGGTATGGGGAGAACTACGCAAACATCACGCGCTACGATGCGCGCACGCTCTCCATCTCGCTCACGGAGCCCAAGCCGCTTGCGGCTTATTATGTGAACACCACTCCCATGTCCCGCCGCTTTTACAGCGAGTTCGGGCCGGACTTTGAACAACGCTATCAGTGGCGCTGCCGACCGACCTCCGGCCCCTACGTGATCAAAGAAGAGGACATCCACTTCGGGCGCGATATCGCTCTCACTCGCGTGAAAAACTGGTGGGCGCGGGACAAGAAATTCTCCCGTTATCGCTTCAATGTCGATCACGTCGTTTATCGAGTCGTGCGGCTGCAGGAGAAGGTGTTGGAGCTCTTCCGGCAGGGCGAGCTGGATGTCGAAGAGCTCATGATGGGCATCCCGGAATACTGGTACGAGAAGCTGGAGATCCCCGAGGTGCACAAGGGCTACATCCACAAGGCGAAGTTTTACAACGTCTGGCCGGGCTCCCATGCGGGCCTGTGGCTGAACTGTGCGGTCGCACCGCTGAACAACAAGGAGGTGCGCCTGGGCCTCAGCTACGCCACGAACTACCAGAAGGTGATCGACTTCGATCTGCGAGGCGACTTCCAGCGCCTCAACTGCTTCAGCAAAGGCTTCCCGCTCATCGGCGATCCGCCCATCACTGCAAGACCCTTCGATGTGCAGCTGGCGCGCGAACACTTTGCCAAAGCCGGATACACCAAGCTCGGCAACGACGGCGTGCTGGTGAATGACAAAGGCGAGCGTCTGTCCGTGACCATCCTGCATCGCAAGGTGGAGATCATTCAAAAGGTCATGCAGCGGCTCAAAGAGGAGGCGATCAAAGCTGGCGTGGAATACAAGCTCGAGGGCCTCGAAAGCACGTCCTACTTTCAGAAGGCCACGCAGAAGAAGCATCAGATCGCGTCCGTCGCCTTCAGCGTGACGCCGCCGATCCCTGATCACTACCAGGCCTGGCATTCGAAGGATGCGTTCATGGAAGATGGCAAAACGCCGAAACCCAATACCAACAACCTTTGCAGCTTCGCCGATCCCCGCATGGACAAATTCTGCGAAGACGAGCGCCACGCGACAACCATCGAGGAGATCCGCAAAGCCTCCTGGGGCGCGGACCAGATCATCTACGACGAGGCTGCATGGATTCCCGCCTACGAGCAGAACTACTACCGCTGCGCCTACTGGCGCTGGGTGAAGTGGCCGGAAAAAACCTTCAACGTCGCTGTCAGCGAACTGCCGATGTCCAACCACGTGCACTGGATCGACGAAGACGCAAAACGTGAAACCGAAGACGCGATGCGCGCCGGAAAAACCTTCCCCGAAACCGATCAGGTATTCGATCACAACCTCAAAGCAGGAGGAACCAAGTAATGCCAACACCTCTGCTCGAAGTCCGCAATTTGCGTGTCGGTTTCCAGACCGACGAAGGTCTGCTCACCGCCGTCGATGGCGTCGATTTTGTCCTCGAAGCCGGCAAGACGCTTGGCGTCGTCGGTGAAAGTGGCTGCGGCAAAAGCGTGACGGCCATGAGCCTGATGCGTCTGCTGCCACAGCCTGCCGGGCGCATTCTCAGCGGCGAAGTGCTGCTCGAAGGCCGTGACCTCACGAAGCTGCCGATCGATGCCATGCGGAAGATTCGCGGCAATGACATCGCGATGATCTTCCAAGAGCCGATGACGGCACTGAACCCCGTGCAGCCCGTCGGCATGCAGATCATCGAAGCGATTCAGCTGCATGAGCCCACCACACCTGCCAAGGCGCTCAGGCGCGCTGTCGAGCTCATGGAATGGGTCGGCATCCCTGCACCCGAACAGCGCGTGAACGAATACCCTCACCAGCTCAGCGGCGGCATGCGCCAGCGCGTGATGATCGCCATGGCGCTGTCTTGTCACCCGAAGGTTCTCATAGCTGACGAGCCGACCACGGCGCTGGATGTCACCGTTCAGGCGCAGATCCTGGACCTCCTGAAACGTCTGCAAAACGA
Source organism: Prosthecobacter sp. (assembly GCF_044373815.1). GTDB lineage: Bacteria > Verrucomicrobiota > Verrucomicrobiia > Verrucomicrobiales > Verrucomicrobiaceae > Prosthecobacter. The sequence continues at coordinate 5,448 of NZ_JBIPNG010000274.1, forward strand.
AACTGGCATGGCGGTCATCTTGATCACCCATGACCTCGGCGTGATCGCTGAAACCTGCGATGACGTCGCCGTCATGTATGCGGGTCGCATCGTCGAACGTGGACCGGTGTATCCGATTTTCGCCAAACCACAGCACCCTTACACGCAGGGGCTCATCCGCTGCCTGCCGAAGCTTGATCATCCGCCCAAGACAACGCTGCCCGTCATCCCGGGCATGGTTCCCAGCCTCAGGGACATGCCTGCAGGCTGCCGCTTTGCCTCGCGCTGCCCGAACCCGCACAGCACGGATGTTTTAAACGCCCGCCAGCCCTGGAAAGAATGCGGCAGCGGTCATGGCGTGGAAGCCTGCGCGTGCTTTGCCTCTCAAATCTCTGCGTCATGAGCCTTCTCTCCGTTCAAAATCTCAAGATGCACTTCCCGGTGCGTGGCGGTGTGTTCTACACCACGCAGGCAGTGTGCAAGGCTGTGGATGGTGTGAGCTTCGAACTGAAAGCGGGCGAAACGCTCGGCCTCGTCGGTGAAAGCGGCTGTGGGAAGTCCACGGTGGCCCGCTCCGTGGTGCGGCTGCTCAAGCCCACCTCGGGCAATGTGATCTTCAATGGCCACGACATCTCCACGCAGTCACAGAGCGCGCTGCGCAGCCAGCGCCGTGAAATGCAGATGATCTTCCAAGATCCTGCCGAGTCGCTCAATCCCCGCCACACTATCGGGCAGATTTTGGAGGAGCCTTTCATCATTCAAAAGATGGGGACTCGCGCAGAACGCGCTGAATGGGCGGTCGAGCTGCTTAAGCGTGTCGGTTTGCCGGCAGATGCCATGTTTCGTTATTCCTTCGAATTCAGCGGCGGTCAGCGGCAGCGCATTGGCATCGCGCGTGCGATCGCCTTGAATCCCAAGCTCATTGTGTGTGACGAGCCGGTCTCCGCACTCGATGTTTCGGTGCAAAGCCAGGTGCTCAATCTCCTGCTCGAGTTGCAGCGTGACATGGGTCTGAGCTACCTCTTCATCGCACACGGACTCAACGTCGTAAAGCACATGAGCGACCGCGTGGCGGTGATGTACCTCGGCAAAATCGTCGAACTCGCGCCGGCCACCGAGCTCTATCAAAACCCGCGCCACGCCTATACCAAGGCATTGCTGGATGCGATCCCCATCGCTGATCCGACGCAGCGCCGTGCACGGCAGCTCCTGCGCGGTGATGTGCCTTCGCCGATCAATCCTCCCGCCGGCTGCGCCTTCGGCCACCGCATGAAGCATCCGAAGTGGGAGCAAAGCGTGGGGATGGATCTCACGCTCAAAGAAGTCTCGCCAGGGCACTTCGTGCAGCCCTGTCCGTGCTGCACGTGATGCAGGCGTAACTGCCTGCATGCTGAGATGACTGCGGGCACAACAGTGCCCGCATCACTTTCAGATCAATGAGAGGTCGCCTTCTCCGCACCGAGGCCGGTGTGGGCGCGGACGGTGAGTTCAGCAAACTTGGCTTCGGCTTCAGGATCACGTGCCGTGAGAATGGTGCCGAGCCAGGCGGCGATGAAGCCGATCGGGATGCTGACGATGCCGGGGTTTTCGAGCGGGAAGATGGCGCCATCCTTGCCGAAGACTCCATTGGGGCTCAGCAGGATGAGGATGATGGAGGAGGCAAGTCCGACGCTGAGGCCGGCCACCGCGCCCGTGGTGTTGAAGCGCTTCCAGAAGACGCTGAAGATGATGACAGGCAGATTGGCGCTGGCGGCGACAGCAAAGGCCAGGCCGACGAGGAAGGCGGCGTTCACGCTGGGGCCGAGATAGATGGCGATGCTGATGCTGACTGCCCCCACGCAGAAGGCGGTGATGCGCGCGACTTTCACTTCCATGCCCGGACGGTTGGTTTTGCCGTGATGGATGACGTTGGAATAGAAGTCATGCGCAAAGCTGGCGCTGGCGCTCATCGTGAGACCAGCGACAACAGCGAGAATGGTGGCAAAGGCGACGGCGCTGATGAAGGCGAAGAAGAATTCGCCGCCGAGCACCTGCGCAAGGATCGGCGCGACCATGTTGGTGTCTGGCTTGCCTGCAGCCGTGGTGATGAGCGCTTTCTTGAGGATGGTAGCGGCACCGAAGCCGAAGAAGGTGGTCATGATGTAGAACAGACCGATGATGGCCATGGCCCACACGACGCTGGAGCGGGCGGTCTTGGCATCAGGCACGGTGTAAAAGCGCACCAAGATGTGCGGCAGACCGGCGGTGCCCAGCACGAGGCCGAGACCGAGTGAAATGAGATCCAGCGGTCCCCATGGACCAGCCACGGCGACGCCGAACTTGAGGCCGGGCTCCATGAGATTCTTGGGCTCTGCGGTGCCGGCGTAGTCGGCTTTGGAGACGGCGTTGAAGAATTCGGTGAAGCTGAAGTGGTGATACTGGAGGACCAGATAGCTGAGCAGCATGGCACCCGCGATGAGCAGCAGGGCCTTGATGATCTGCACCCAGGTGGTGGCCAGCATGCCGCCGAAGACGACATAGACGAGCATCAGCATGCCGACGCCGATGACCGCAGGTGCAAAGGGGAGACCGATGAGGCGCTGGATGATCACGCCCGCACCGACCATCTGCGCGATCATGTAGAAGGTGGAAACAGTCAGTGTGCTAAGCGATGCCAGCGCACGCACGGGACGAGGCTTGAGACGGTAGGCCAGCAGATCGGCCATGGTGTATTTACCGGCATTGCGCAGCGGCTCCGCGACGACGAGCAGCACGGTGATGTAGGCGACCAGGAAGCCCACGGAGTACATGAAGCCATCGTAGCCGTAGAAGCAGATCATCCCGGAGATGCCGAGGAAGGAGGCGGCGCTCATGTAGTCGCCGGCGACGGCAAGACCATTCTGCCAGCCGGTGATGCTACGCCCTGCAGCGAAGTAGGCGCTGGCACCCGTATTTTTTTTGGCGGCCCAAAAGGTGATGAGAAGCGTGAGGCCCACAAAGGCCAGAAACATGATCAGAGGAATGTTCATCGAGAAGGAAAGGAGACGAATTTAAAACGGAAGGTTCAACTGCGGCGCGTGGCTCATTCCTGACCGTGAATCACAGCAGCGGCGGCTTTGTCCCACTTGGCGGCGACACGCACATAGAGGAAGGCCATGATCCAGGCCATGAAGAACTGCGAGAGCGCGAAGACATAGGCGATGTTCACTTCACCCCAGACCTTCTTCTTCATCAGTTCAGGGCAGTAGCCCACCAGGATCGGCAAAGCGAGGTAGTAGATCAGGAAGAAGATCGTCGCCGGGATGATGAATCGTGATTTGCGGGCCAGCAATGCGCGGAATTCCGGCTTCGCCTCCAGCTTTTCCCAGTTCACAGGTGTTTTTTCGCTCATAGTGGGGCGGAGAGTATGGAGACAGACGCTGGATGGCAAGAGTGGAAAGCAGCGGAGGTGAAAATGCCCCGCGTTTTCCAGTCTC
>NZ_JBIPNG010000275.1:0-8873 GCF_044373815.1 Prosthecobacter sp.
ATCAAACCGTCGCCCGCTGCGCCGGAGCCAAGATCGTCATCACCAACAAAGCACCGCTCACACGCGAAATCATCGCCGCGCTGCCAGATTTGAAATACATTGGCGTCACCGCCACCGGCTTCAACATCGTCGATGTCGTCGCAGCCAAAGAGCACGGCATCGTGGTCACAAATGTCCCCGGCTACAGCACCCCCGCCGTCGCGCAGCATGTCATCGCACTCATGCTGGAAATGACCAATCACGTCGGCCACGCATCAAAGAGCGTGGAAGCCGGCGGCTGGGTCAAGTGCCCCGATTTCGCCTACTGGGATCACCCCATCATCGAGCTCTCCGGCCGCACCCTCGGCATCATCGGCTACGGCGAAATCGGCAGCGCCGTGGCGCGCATCGCCGTCGCCTTTGGCATGAAGGTCCTCGCCTCTAAGCGCACCTGGAAAGAAGCCCCTCCCGCCGGTGTCGAAGCCGCCGAAATCGACGACATCTTCCGCCTGTCCGACGTCATCAGCCTTCACTGCCCGCTGACCGATGCCACCAAGCATCTCGTCGGCGAGCGCTCGCTCAATCTGATGAAACGCGAAGCCATGATCATCAACACCGGTCGCGGCCCTCTTGTCGACGAACCCGCCCTGGCCAAAGCCCTCAACGAAGGCCGCATCGCCGGCGCCGGACTCGACGTCCTTTCCGTCGAACCCGCCAAGGCCGAAAACCCGCTCCTCACCGCTAAAAACTGCCTCATCACCCCCCACGTCGCCTGGGCCAGCCGCGAATCCCGCGCCCGCCTCATCGACATCACCGCCGCAAACCTGCAAGCCTTCCTCGCTGGCAAACCGGTCAATGTGGTGAACGGATAGTACGATGGACACTCCTGTCCGTCGATCAGCGCTCTCGCCTCGCCCCAAACGAACGAAGAGCCCATGCTCGACAAAACAGCGAAGCCAGTTCGGTACACGGCATGGTCAACTGCCAATGTTTGGAGGATGGAATGGATGATGACAAAGGCTGAGTGTTCGTGGTAAAATCGTTACCGAAACGTTACAGAGATGTCACGGTGCGTTGACTCAGGATTCCGTGCTCCGGGCAGGGTGGTTTGTCTTCCAACTCAAACCATCAACTCATCGCATCATCCATGAAAACGCAGTTCATTCTCTCCATCCTATGCGCGGGCGGCCTGCTGGTCGCTCCCGCATCAGCCGCCGATCCTGTCGAAGTGCGCGTCGATCTCGCGCATCCCAAGATCCCGGCTCAAAAGCAGTACAAGACCTATTTGAAAGTCGGACTGGTCGGGCTGCAGCAAAAGGAAAAACCCGCAAGACCGCCGGTGAATGTCACCATCGTGCTGGACCGCTCGGGATCGATGTCCGGACCCAAAATGGAACATGCGCGCCAGGCAGCCGTGGAAGCCCTGCAACGCCTGGGTGGCGACGACATTGTGTCAGTCGTGACTTTTGACGATGGCGCGGAATCCGTCGTGCCAGCTACCAAGATGACGAATCGCGATGACATCGTGGCGGCCATTCAGAAGATCACCCCGCGTGGCCGCACCGCCTTGTTTGCCGGTGTCAGCCGGGCGGCGGAAGAACTGCGCAAGTTCAAGACACCGCAGATGGTGAATCGCATTGTGCTCCTCTCAGACGGCATGGCCAACATCGGCCCTTCATCAGCAGATGAAATGGGGCGCTACGGTGTCTCCCTGGCGAAAGAAAGCATCTCCGTCACGACCCTCGGCCTCGGTCTGGACTACAATGAAAAGCTCCTCGCGCAACTCGCACAACACAGCGACGGCAATCACGCCTTCATCAAAGAACCCGGTGAACTTGCCGCCGTCTTCACCGAGGAATTCGGCGACATCCTCTCCGTCGTCGCGCAGGAGATGCAGGTGAAAATCACCTGTCCCGAAGGCGTGCGTCCAGTGCGTGTGCTGGGGCGTGACGCCAGCATCCGCGGCAGCACCGTGGAGGTTGCCATGAACCAGCTTCGGGCAGGGCAGGAGAAATACGTGCTGCTTGAGGTGGATGTGCCCGCTGGCACAGGCAGCGTCCCTCAGCTCATCGGCGACGTGGAGGTGAGCTATCGCCGCAATGACGCGAGCGCACCGAAACAAGTGGTTGCTCACAGCCTGGCAACACGGGTGACCGATGACAGGGCGGTGGAGTTTTCCGCCAGCACACCCATTCTGGTGGAGGTGGCGAAACAAATTGGTGTGGAGAAACAGATGATCGCCGTGAAGCTCACTGACGAAGGAAAGACCAAGGAGGCGGAGAAGGTCTTCCTCGAAAATGCCGGCACCTTGCAGATGCTTGGGCAGAAGTACCGCTCACCTGATTTGTACATTCAGGGAAATGCCAACGTCACACTCGGTCTCAACACCACGAGCAGCTCATGGCAGACTTACCGAAACGCCGGTCAGACCATGGCCAACTTAACAATGACGCAGAATGGGTCAGCCAATAACGCTTCAAATGTCAATGACTTGAATGGCGGACAAGCGGTCAATGTGCCGTCATTGGAAAACATGTTCAATCGCCCTTCCCAGCCTTCGGAGCTGAATATCAAACTGGGGGCTCCTCCCGCCACCATCATCATGAGCATGCCTCAGTCCTCCAGCGGCACCATCATCCTCAAATCTTCCGGAGGGAGGTGATCCCGATTTCCGTTGCCACATGAGAAGCCGTCTTGTCATCCTGCTCTTGGCCTTGGTGGTGCTCCCACTGGGGCTGGTCGGATGGCTGGGACGGCTCTTCTGGCAGAGGGAATCGGCCGACTGGCAGTTGCGGCAAAAAGCTCAGGCCATGCAGGAACTGCAGGTGCGGCAGCAAAGTTTGAGCGATGTGATTCATTCAATGGAAGTGCGCTCGCACGACTTGTTGAATTCCATCGGCAGCGATCAGACGGCCCTGCGCAACGCGTCCTCCAAGCAACCCTTGATCAGAGCGGCATTCCTGGTGGGAAAATCCGGCAAACTCAAAAGTCCTGATCCTCTCACTCCCGATCAGTTGTCCGATGACGACCGGGAGTTTTTGCAGCGCACGGCTTCGATTTGGAGTCGCGGCTCCTTGCTCGGCGCTCAGCGCCAGGATGAAACAAACGGTCAATCCAGTGCGAAAGCTGCCGCAACTCATGGCTGGCATACGTGGTATCATCAGGACGGCCCGCATTGGTTGTACTGGCAGCGCAACACAGATGAATCCGTCACCGGCATCGAAATAGAACGCATGGCCTTCCTAAGCCGCTTGGTTGGTGGCTTAAAGGCTGCCAATGTTTCAGGTTGTGTCCGCCTGGTCTCCGCAGACGGCGAGATATGGCTGCAGCAAGGCAGTTTCCATCCCGAGTCAGACGTGCCTGCTCTGGCCACACTCCCAAGTGCGGTCCCCATGCAGCACTGGCACTGGCAGTTTTTTGCAGCACCAGACTCAACACAAGGTCCAGACGGATGGTCCTATCTGTTAGGCTTCGGCGGCATCGGTGCCTTGTTTGCCTCTGTAGGACTTCTCCTCTGCTTCAGTTACCAGCGCGATCTGCGCGAAGCTTCTCAACGCGTCAGCTTCGTCAATCAAGTCTCGCATGAACTCAAGACCCCGCTGACCAACATCCGCCTCTACGTGGATCTGGCTCGCGAGTCAGCAGGCGTGGAGGGCAATTCATTGCTGGATGTCGTGGAGGAGGAAACCAGTCGCCTTAGCCGGATGATTCATAACGTGCTGACCTTTGCGCGGCATGAAAAGAGAGCCCTCGATCTTCATCCGACCTCGGGTGATCTAGGCGCAGTGGTCGGACGTGCTGTGGAAATTTGGCGCCCGTTGTTGGCACGCAAGAACATCGCCATCACCATTGAAAACACCCTCAATAAGCCAGCATGTTTCGACGCGGACGCTGTCGAGCAGATCTTCGGCAACATGCTTTCCAACGTCGAAAAATACGCGGCCTCTGCCACCCATGTGGAGATCAAAATCAGCGCGCAGAATGGTCGCGTGGAGTTGCGTGTTCAGGATGACGGTCCCGGCATTCCAAAGCAGGAACTCCCGCATGTGTTTGACGCCTTTTATCGGTCAAGAAACGATCTCACCGAAGGCGTGTCAGGCACAGGTCTGGGCCTGAGCATCGCACGCGCTCTTGCAGTGGCTCAAGGCGGCACTCTCGACGTGGTTGAAATCGAGCGCGGCGCTTGTTTCGTGCTCAGCCTGCCTTTGTTGGAAACAACCTCGAACGCCACTCCTGCCGCATGAATATCTTGATCGCTGAAGACGATGCCCGCACGCGTGAAGGCCTGCGCCTCGCCTTGGTTCGCGCCGGTCATCATGTGACCACGGCTGCAGACGGTAGGCTGGCCCTCGAAGCCTTTCAAAACGACGAGCCAGACATCGTCTGCCTCGACATCATGATGCCAAAAATGAGCGGCTACGATGTCTGCCGCGCCATTCGCAAGGTGGACAAACGCGTCCCCGTGCTCTTCCTGAGCGCCAAGTCCGAGGAGGTGGACCGCGTTCTCGGTCTCGAACTCGGCGCGGATGATTTCCTGAGCAAGCCCTTCGGTGTGCCCGAATTGCTCGCTCGCATTGCCGCCATTGTCAGGCGCTGTGCATGGCTGCTGGAATCACCCGCAAATCAGCAGTCCTTCGAAATGCACGACCTGCGCGTCGTGCCCACCGAACTGCGCGCCTATCGTGGCGAGAATGCCATCAAGCTGATGGCACGCGACGTGAAAGTCCTCCGCATCTTCCACGAGCGCCGCGGCCAGGTCGTGGATCGCAACACCATCTGCGACGAAGCCTGGGGCATCGATTTCTTTCCCAATAGCCGCGCACTCGACCAGCACATCTCACTGCTCCGGCGAAAAATCGAGCAAGATCCACTCGAACCGAAAATCATCACCACTGTGCGCGGTGCGGGCTATCGTTTCGAGTGAATCAGCTTTGGCATTAAAGTCAGATCACAGCGCTGCAATAATCGCTTCGCCAATCTCCTTCGTATTCACCTTCTTCGTGCCCGGAGCACCGCTGAAGATGTCACCAGTGCGCAAACCACTGTCGATGACCTTCTTCACCGCCGACTCAATGCTCGCCGCCTCGGCTTCCAGCCCAAGCGAGAAACGCAGCAGCAGCGCCACCGAAAGAATCTGCGCGATCGGATTCGCAATCCCCATGCCCGCGATGTCCGGGGCGGTGCCGCCGGAAGGCTCAAACAGACCGAAGTAAAGGCCATCACCCTTCGGCTTGCCCAGGCTGGCGCTCGCCAGCATGCCCAGCGAGCCGGCGATCATCGCCATCTCATCGCTGAGGATGTCACCAAAAAGGTTTTCCGTCACCAGCACGTCAAAGCTGCGCGGAGCCTTGATCAGCTGCATCGCGGCGTTGTCCACATAGAGGTGGGCCAGCGTCACATCCGGATACTCCTTGGCTACTTCCACCATCGTTTCGCGCCAGAGCACGGAATTGGTCAGCACGTTGGCCTTGTCCACGCTCGTTACATGCTTGCTGCGCAGTTGCGCCGCCTTGAAGGCTACATGGCCGATCCGCACGATCTCGCTCTTCTTATAAACCATCGTGTCGATCACTTCGATGTCGCCATCCGGCAGCGTCGTACGGCTCTTCGGCTGGCCGAAATACATGCCACCAGTCAGTTCGCGGACACAGAGTACATCAAATCCACCTTCCACCAAATCCGCACGGATTGGCGAGGAAGACGTCAGGGCAGGGTAGCAGATCCCCGGGCGCAGATTGGCAAAAAGGCCAAAGTGCTTGCGCAAAGGCAGCAGCGCACCACGCTCAGGCTGCTCATTGGGCGGCAGCTTTTCCCATTTAGGCCCACCGACCGAGCCAAACAGGATGGCGTCACTCGCTTCACACGCTGCGATGGTTTCGGCAGGCAGAGCCTTGCCCACGGCGTCAATGGCTGCACCACCGACAAGCTGATGGTTGTAGTTAAATTGAAGGCCAGAGCGGGCTGCTACGGCGTCGAGGACTTTGAGCGCCTCGGCCATGACTTCAGGGCCGATACCGTCTCCGGGGAGGACTGCGAGGTTGTACGTGCGTGACATAAAAGGGCTGGGTCTATGGATGAGAAAGGGGGGAGTAGCAAGGAGCGGGCTGGGGGAATGAAGCCGTTCCTTGAAAATCAGTGGGTTGGATGCGCGGATATCAAAATTATAGAAAACAGTAAATAATGCTTTAAAAAGCTACTTTTTTCGATAAATATTCTAAAATATGCGACTCAGGCTTATGAATATTCCAACAAAAGTAAAAAAGCAGGCGGTGCGACCTTCACTTTTTCGCTCCCTGGCTCGCTCTGCCCTTTTCCTGCTTTTCTCGAGTTCGAGCTTTAGCTCTCTTCGCGCGGGTGAAGATGATCACGGTCTGAGTGACCAGCTTTTTGCCGAAGCCCAAGCGCTGGCTCCCGCCTTTACCCTTCTGGCACCCGCTGCCACGGTGCTGACGAATCGCATTTCACAGGGAGAATGGGGCAGCGTCATCTCCTGGACGCCTCACATTCCCGTGACTGCCGCCACCCTGCCGGACGGGCGCTTGCTGACCTTTGCCTCAAACCAGCGCACCACCTTTCCGGTAGGTGCGGAGTTCACCTATGCCGCCGTGTGGAATCCAGCCACCGGCGTCTTCACCGAGATCAACAACACGCGTCACGACATGTTCTGCGGCGGTACCTCCATGCTCCCGGACGGGCGGGTGATCATCAATGGCGGACGCAACACCACCAAGCTGAGCAGCGTGTTCGACTGGCGCACCAATCAGTGGACCGCTCTGCCCAACATGAACGACGGCCGCTGGTACAATACGAGCGTGGCTTTGACGGATGGCAGTGTCTTCACCGTGACGGGAGACGGCGGCACCAATACCGCAGAACGCTGGTCCGCTGCTGGCGGATGGTCGCGCCTGAGCGGCATCAACTGGGCCACGCAGGTTGCTTTGCCAGGCTACGTCACGCGCTGGCATCCACTCATCGTTGTCGCACCTGATGGTCGTCTGTTTCACGGTGGCCCCACAGACCAGATGAACTGGCTCACGGCCACAGGCACCGGCAGCTTGACCTATTCCGGTGTCAATGTGCCCGGAGCGCACTACCCCAAGGAAGGCAGCTTTGCCCTGTATGATGAAGGACGCATCTTGGTGGCTGGCGGATCAGCAAGCACCACACCCAACGCAAGCGACAGTTCCACGGGTACGAGCACAAACCTTGCCTTCACCATCGACATCCGCACCGGCACTCCCGTGGTGGCCAGCGCGCCCTCCATGTCCTACACCCGCCAGTTTGCCAATTCAGTCATCCTTCCCACTGGCGAGGTGCTCGTCATCGGCGGCAACACCTCCGGCTTGAAGTTCAATGACACAGGCTCCGTGCTGATTCCCGAACTGTGGAATCCCAACACGCGCCAGTGGCGCCAGCTCGCACCGATGAGTGTGCCGCGCAATTACCATTCCCTCGCACTGCTGCTGCCAGATGGTCGCGTGTGGTCTGGCGGTGGCGGCCTTTCGGGCAACAGCGCTGACCACCGTGATGGCCAGCTCTTCACTCCGCCGATGCTGTACAATGCAGATGGCAGTCTGGCCACGCGCCCGGTCATCACCCAGGCACCCTCCTATATCGGCGTGGGCACCACCTTTGCCGTGCAGGCCACGCCCGGCATCACCAAGTTCAGCTTCATCAAGATGTCATCGCAAACCCACTCGGTGAATACCGATCTGCGCTACCTCAGTCTGCCATTCACCGAGACCTCTCCCGGCGTTTACGTCGTGCAGGGCCACGCCAATCTCAGCGTGATGACGCCGGGCTATTGGATGCTCTTTGGCGTCACGGCCAGTGGAGCCTATTCCGTCGCGAAAGTCATGCAGGTCGATCCGGCGCAAAGCGTTACCGTGGCAAATCCCGGCAGCCAGTTCAGCGCGGTGAATGCACCCGCAACATTGGCGGTGTACGGCGTGGCTCCTGGCAATGGCGCTGTGACCTACTCCGCCACAGGTTTGCCTGCCGGCCTTGCTATCAATACCAGCACCGGCGTCATCAGCGGCACACCCACCGTCACCGGCACCTTCAGCAGCGCGCGCGTCACTGTGACTGACGGCATCACCACCGCCAGCGCCACCTTCACCTGGACCATCACACCACCAAATCTCAGTCAAAACTTCGCCACCTTCACCTCAGCCGCCGGCCTGCAGCTCAATGGCAGCACCAGTGTGAGCAATGGCGTGCTCGTGCTCACGCCAAACACTGGCAATCAGGCCGGCTCCGCCTTCCTCACCGCACCCGTTCCAGTCTCCGAAGGCACCTCTTTCTCCAGCCGCTTCGTCTTCCGCATGAATGGTGCCGGCGATGGCGCAGACGGCATGACCTTCCTGCTCCAAGGAAACGCCGCTACAGCACTTGGCGCTGCAGGGGGCGGCGAAGCTTATGAAGGCATCCTGAAAAGCCTCGCCATCGAGCTCGACACCTACACCGGCGGCACCGATCCCAATGCCAATCACATCGGCATCCTCACCAACGGCGTCGTCTCGCCACACTTGAGTACTGCGACACCCTCCTTCGATATGGAGAACGGCGCCAGCCACACGCTCTGGGTGGACTACGACGGCCCGTCCGACACGCTGCGCGTTTACATCGTCCAAGGCGTCAGCACCACCAAGCCTGCCACCCCCATCCTCACCCAGACCGCGCTGAAGCTCGCCAGCATCGTCGGTCCCAGCGCTTGGATGGGTTTCACCGGCGCGACAGGCGGCTCCACCAACACGCATGAAGTGCTCTCCTGGGAGATAAACCTCAATGCCTTTGCATCCCCGACCCCGCCCGTGGTGACCAATCCCGGCCCACGCAGCAGCATCATCAATGCAGCAACCTCCTTGAGCATCCAGGCCACGGATCTCAATCAG
>NZ_JBIPNG010000700.1:0-2501 GCF_044373815.1 Prosthecobacter sp.
CCCCTGCTCACGTCTGACGAAGCTCTGTTTCATGCCTGCCTAGAAAACATCACCGCCCAGCGCTGCCATATTCAATGCAAGCCGCGCCTCCTCGAAATCCTTCATGCTGAAAACGTTGCGGGGTTCCTTAAGATTTGCCAGCGCCACATCGACTTCCTGGTCTACCGCAAAGGAGACTGGCTTCCCATGGTGGCCATCGAATTCGAGGACGACAGCCCCGGCAAGGCCGGCCGAAAACTACGCGACCGCCATTTGGTGGACGACATCTTTTCGAGCTTCGGAATTCCCCTGCTGCAGGTCACTGCCAAGGACATCAACCAGATCGACACACTTGTTCACAAGCTCAGCAATGCCTGGCAGCAGCGCAATGCGAACCTGGAAATCATGCCTCCTCCCAGTGAAGAGTGCGCGCCCCACCCACCCACAACCACCCTGCTGGCAGCGACGTCCAGTTCAAGCCCCAATTCCAGCGCCAATACAAGCCGCATGACCTCCGCAGCCTGTTCCTCGATTTCCTGAAGGCACGGCGCATTGCTAACCACCCACCTTGAAGCTCAGTGTGGTCGTAGCGGCCGCTTTTGCTGGCGCATCGCGATCCACTTCAAACGGTCCTAGCAGGTTGTTACCCGCCAAATCTTCGAGCAACGGGTCGATTTTCAAAACGCAGGCACCTTGCGGCCAAGCAACCGCCGGCGTGAACGACCAAGTGCGCGCATCCGCGGCCACAGTCACTGCACCTGCGACTTCTCCCTCACCGCGTTGCACTTTCAATGCGGAGACGAGCATCGCAGGATCCAGCGGTTCATCGAACCTGACCACCAGCGGATCACGAGTTCCCGCCTTCGGCGCAGTGATCTGCCAGCGCTGTGGATTGGGGCTGGTATGATCCACAGCCCCGGCGGCGAGTGTAAATGCCGTTTCCTTACCCAGAGCCACACCGGTGGTCGAGCGCCAGTTGGCAGCTATCCTGAGCGTGTGCTGGCGTTGCTCCTGCAGAACAGGCCCTTCATCGATGTTCAGGTTCACGCCTGTCTTCTGCCGCCCTGGATGCAGCCAGAGGGTGAGACGTTTTCCATCCGGTGACCACAGCTCAGTCTCACGAAAAGCACCGTGAACCAGACTGCCGTCCTGACGATGCAAGGTGATGCGTTCCAAAAACACACCCTGTTCCATCGGTTGGCTGAAGTGCAGGTAGAGCTTTAGCGCATTGGCAGGCAGCACCGTGGGAGAGGGCGAGATGGCCACCGTAGGCGCAGCAGTCGCCGGAAGCGTGAACTTCAGCCGCTGCGTGCTCCAAATACCGCCGGCCGTTTGAACCTCCACCCGGTAGGTTTCTCCCTGCACCAACGGCAGTGCAGCGGCAAAGCACACGCTTTCACGCGTCTTCACCACGCTCCCAAAAAGCGGTTCGGCAGCATCGCCACGGAACACGCGCACCTCAACGCCGCGAGCTTCGATCTGCCCGGCCTCGTTCACCCACACATCAGCGGCGAATGTGGCGGAGCAGACAAGATTTAGAAAGCAGAGCCAGCGTTTCACGGAAGTGCTGCCACTTCGAGACTCAGCGTGCCTTCGGTATCACGCAGCACCACAGCTTCGGTGTCGCTCAGTTTGTCCACCTGCACGGCACCGAAGAGGGCATCGACGATCTCGATGCCCTCGGGGCCTTTGGGCTCCTTTTCATCGCGGCGTGCGGCGTTTTCATTGGTCTTCTCCGGTGCCTTGGCATCGAGGTAATCCATGCTGATGCGCGCGCCCCACATCTTGCTGGGGCCAAAGGCGTTCTGCTTGAAGCGCTGCGTGTGCACCACCAGCCACTCCTTGCCGGTTTTGTCGGAATAGCTGAAGAGATCCAGCGGACGGTTGCCGCTGCCGAGTTCCACCATGCTCACGCCTTTGACCTGCGCACCACTCTGGATGTCGTCCACCTTGAACTTGGCCACCGGCGTGCAGGCGAACGCGCCGACGACGAAGGTGCCTTCCTTCGATTGGTAGGGGATGAAACTCTGGATCGGTGCCTTGGTCTCCCACTTGCGATGCGCCACATGATACGTCTCCGCACTGAACACACTGGCCGTGGCGCCGTTTTTGAGCGGCACGGGGATGGTGAAAATGCGGGAGGCGAATTCTTCATTGCAGGTGCCTGTGGCAAAGACGCGGTCCTTGTCGAAGGCCACATCAGTGATGTTCGTGACCTTGCTGGCGGTGCCGCCGGGCAGTATGATGCGCACCCAGGCCAGCGGAGCGAGATTCAGAGGAACCACCTTGCCGTCTGCGCCAACGCTCACAAGCAGCACCGCATTGTCAGGGCGGCGCTGCACGCCGAGGTAAATGCGTCCACTGGCAGGATTCACCGCGAGATCTTTGACCGTGATGTCCTCCTTCTTGGCTCCGAGTCCGGCGGCGATCAGCGCTCCGATGTCGGCCACCGGTTTGGCGAGGCGTTCGCTCTTGGGTCCGGCATCGCCCGTCTGGATAGCCACCACGCTGGCCGTGGCCGG
>NZ_JBIPNG010000026.1:0-27900 GCF_044373815.1 Prosthecobacter sp.
CTGCGGCAGGTGAGTCTGCCGACAAGGTCGTGCGTACCGCCCTCTGTGTGCAGCCGCGCGATGGCAAGCTCTTCATCTTCATGCCCCCGACCAAGACGCTGGAGGAATACCTCTCCGCCCTCGGTGCTGTGGAGGATGTCGCGCTGGCGCTGGATCAACCCGTCGTCATCGAAGGCTATCCACCCCCCTTTGATCCGCGCCTGCACGTCCTCAAAGTCACCCCTGACCCGGGCGTGATCGAAGTGAACGTGCATCCCGCCAAGAGCTGGGACGAAATGGTCAACATCACCGAATCCCTCTACGAAGAAGCGCGGCTGACCCGCCTCGGCACCGAGAAATTCATGGTCGATGGCCGCCACACCGGCACCGGCGGTGGCAATCACATCGTCATGGGCGCGGAAACGCCCAAGGACAGCCCCTTCCTGCGGCGGCCCGATCTCCTGCGCAGCCTCACCAGCTACTGGCAGAATCATCCGTCGCTCTCGTTCATGTTCGCCGGCATGTTCATCGGCCCCACCAGCCAGAGCCCGCGCATTGACGAAGCGCGCAACGATTCGCTCTACGAACTCGAAGTGGCCTTCAAAGCCGCCTCTGAGGCCGCTGCCAAGGGAGGTCCTGTGGCACCATGGCTCGTGGACCGCTTGTACCGCAACCTCTTCATCGACTCCAGCGGCAACACCCACCGCGCCGAGTTCTGCATCGATAAGCTCTACTCGCCAGACAGCAGCACCGGCCGCCTCGGCCTGCTCGAAATGCGCGGGTTTGAAATGCCGCCGCACCCCCACATGAGCCTCGCTCAGGCGCTCATGCTCCGCACCCTCATCGCCCGCTTCTGGAAAGAGCCCTACGAGGCGCCGCTCGTGCGCTGGGGCACTGACATCCACGACCGCTGGATGCTCCCGCACTTCGCCTGGAGCGACATCGAGGACGTCTGCCATGACACGCAGCAGGCCGGGTTCGAACTGAAACCCGAGTGGTTCGCCCCGCATTACGAGTTCCGCTATCCGCTCAGCGGCGACTGGTGCACTCGCAACGTGAACGTGGAAATCCGCCAGGCGCTGGAGCCCTGGCACGTGCTCGGTGAGGACAACGGTGCCGGCGGTGCCGTGCGCTTCGTCGATTCCTCGCTCGAACGCATCCAAATCAAGGCGCAGGGGCTCGTGGAAGGCCGTTACGCCATCACCTGCAACGGCCGCACCGTGCCGATGCATCCTACCGGCACCAATGGCGAATACGTCGCCGGAGTGCGCTACCGCGCCTGGCAGCCGCCAAACTGCCTGCACCCCACCGTGGGCGTCCACTCACCGCTCACCATTGACCTCGTCGATCAGTGGAATCAGCGCTCCCTCGGTGGC
Organism: Prosthecobacter sp.; assembly: GCF_044373815.1. GTDB lineage: Bacteria > Verrucomicrobiota > Verrucomicrobiia > Verrucomicrobiales > Verrucomicrobiaceae > Prosthecobacter. The sequence goes on from NZ_JBIPNG010000026.1 coordinate 1,356, forward strand.
TGCAAATATCATGTCGCCCATCCCGGCGGCCTGAGCCACGAAACCTTCCCGGTGAACGCTTACGAAGCCGAAAGCCGCCGCTACTCCCGTTTCTTCCGCCACGGTCACACGCCCGGAAAGATGAAAGTGGAGCCAGCCAGGCCAAATCCCGAGTTCCCCTTCACTCTGGACCTGCGCAATGGATGAAAGTAAAGAATCGGGATGCACAATGCCTGAACGGTTCCTACTATCGCCAATCGCAAAGCTGTCCTCGCATTGATCTTCCAATCTCAAACCTCCACCGCTGCCGCCGCTCCCGTTCAACAACGGGCGGTGATGTCGCGTTTGGACGGCCCTGACACCCGCGGGCATTACGATGAACTTCGGGATGCCAGCGGCAAAGTGCGGGCGCATTACGAGCCGATCATTGCCGATCTTCAGCGCCGGGACTCGGCCGGCGTCAAACGCCTCGCAGACACCACCCGCCGCCTGCTGGCAGAGCGCGGTGTCACCTTCAACATCTACGACGAAAAAGGCCTCGACACCCCTTGGAAGATGGATCCGGTGCCGTTTGTCATTTCGGCTCGCGAATGGGAGGGCATCGAGAAGGCGCTGATTCAGCGCGCGACCCTGCTGAACGCGATCTTGAACGACAGCTACGGTCCGCAGCAGTTGATCCGTGATGGCAGCATGCCTGCGGCTCTCGTGCTAGGGCAGCCCGCCTATCTGCGCCCCTGTCACGGCATCAAGCTGCCAAACGCCAAGCCTCTGCAGGTGTACGGTGCTGACATCGCCCGCTCGCCCGACGGTCAGTGGTGGGTCATTTCCGACCGCACCCAGATCCCGACCGGTTCCGGCTATGCTTTGGAAAACCGTCTCATCACGTCGCGATTGCTGCCAGACGTGTTTCGTGATGCTCGCGTGCGTCGTCTCGCCGGTTTCTTCCGCCAGATGCAGCAGTCCCTTGCCGCCCTCGCTCCGCGCCCCGTGGAGGAGCCGCGTGTCGTGCTGCTGACCCCCGGGCCGTACAACGAAACCTACTTCGAGCAGGCCTACCTGGCCCGCTACCTCGGCTACACCCTGGTGGAAGGCGAAGACCTCACCGTGCGCGATGACCGTGTCTTCTTAAAGACACTCAACGGCCTCGAACCGGTGGATGTGATTCTGCGTCGGGTGGATGACGATTTCTGCGATCCGCTGGAACTGCGCAACGATTCCATGCTCGGCGTTCCCGGTCTCGTGCGCGCCGTGCGTGCCGGCAATGTGTCCTTGGGAAATGCCCTCGGTTCCGGCCTTGCCGAAGCCCCGGCCATGATGGCCTTCTTGCCGGGCCTGTGTCGCAAGCTGCTAGGCTCAGAACTTCTCATGCCTTCCGTGGCCACCTGGTGGTGCGGACAGGAGCGCCCACGTGGCGAGGTGGAAAAAAATCTCGACCGCCTTGTCATCAAGAGCGCCTTCCGGGTTCGCGGGCGTGAGGCCTGCTTCGGCGGACGCCTCAGCGGTGCCGAACGTGCCTCCCTCGCTGAGCGCATGCGCTTTGCCCCGGATCGCTGGGCCGCTCAGGAAAAGATCGCCTTCTCCACCGCACCCATGTGGGAGGACGGCCACCTCGTGCACAAGCCCGTGAGCGTGCGCGTCTACCTCGTCGCCACCAAGGACGGCTACATGGTCATGCCCGGCGCACTCACGCGCGTCGCCGCCTCCATGGACTCCCCCCTGGTATCCATGCAGAAGGGCGGCACCACCAAAGACACCTGGGTGCTCAGTGAAGGACCGGTGGAAAACGTCACGCTGCTCTCCAGCACCAGCACTCCGGTGGAACTTCGCCGTACGGGGCACAATCTGGGCAGCCGTGTTGCGAATCATCTCTACTGGCTCGGTCGCTACGCCGAACGCGCTGAATCCAGCGCCCGCCTGCTGCGTTCCACCCTGTTGCGCTGCTCTCCGGAAAGCGGCATGAGCGAAACGCCCCTCCTGCTTCCCTTGCTGGAGGCATTGAAGTGTCTCACCGTTCTGGATGATGTGCCGGATGCCGCCTCGCTCGCCTCCCAGCAGGAGCAGCTTGAAGCCCGGCTGCTGGAGGCTGTCTTTGATGCCAATCACCCCACCAGCATTCGTTCCTGCGTGGCTCACATTCAGCGCATCGGCGTGCTGCTTCGGGATCGCATTTCGGTCGATACCTGGCGCGTCATCAGCCAGCTTGGCGATGCGCTCGACGCTTACGACAACACCCCGAGCGTCACACCCATGTCGGACGCGCTGAACGTCCTCACCCGCATCATCCTCGAACTCGCCTCCTTCCATGGCCTTGCCAAGGAAAACATGACGCGTGCCCAGGGCTGGATGTTCCTGGACATGGGCCACCGCATCGAGCGCACCGTGTACATTTGCGAGCTGCTGCGTGCCGGCCTCCGCAGCGCCGACGCAGAAAACCCCAGCTTGCTTGAGGCCATTCTCGAGGTGGGTGACAGCACCATCACCTACCGCAACCGCTACAGCCTACTCCCTCAGCTCGCCGCCGTGTACGATCTGCTCATGCTCGACGAGCAGAATCCCCGTGGCCTGCGCTTCCAGTTTGAGCGCATCCGCCAGCAGTTCGATCATCTGCCCCACGAGCAAAACTCCGCAGTTCTCACGCCGGCAATGCGCGTGTTTTTGGAAAACAGCACCCGCTTGCAGTTGTGTGATCCCACCGAGCTCGCCCGTGTCGAGCCGGGTGCCTGGTCGCAGACCCAGGTGGCCAAGCTCCTCACCCAGCTCATCGAGGCCATGCCGGTCCTCAATGATGCGCTGACCGCAGGTTACTTCGCACACTCCACCATCAGCAGCAGCGATGATGTTCCTGCTGACACACAGTCCACGTGATGAACTACCGCATCACCCATCGCACGACGTATGTCTACAGCTCGCGGGTGGTCGTGTCGCACCACGCCGCGCGTCTGCGCCCGCGCGATACCGAAACGCAGCGCTGCCTGGAGTTCAGCCTCAGCTTTGATCCGGAACCGGATCTGCTCACGGAGCATACCGATTCCTTTGGCAATCTGGTTTCCTGCTTCTCAGTGCAGAAGCTCCACAAGCAATTTGAAGTGATCTCGCGCAGCCTCGTTTCTTTGATGCCGGTGCTGCAGCCCGATCCCCTGCAGACACCGCCTTGGGAAAGCGTTGCCGCGATGTTCCGTGACCCCGTGGCCGTGGATCTGCTGAACCCCTGCCAGTTCGTCTTCGGCAGTCCGCTGCTGATCCATGAGATGCCGCTGCGTGATTTCGCACTGCCCAGTTTCACCAAAGGCCGCCCCGTGCTCGCCGCCACCGCCGATCTCTGCCGCCGCATCTATCGTGAGTTCGTTTTTGATCCAAAGGCCACCACCATCAGCACGCCGCTGAACGAAGTGCTGGAGAAAAAACGCGGCGTCTGCCAGGACTTCGCGCATCTCGCCATTGCCAGCCTCCGCGCCATGGGCCTGCCTGCACGCTACATCAGCGGCTACCTGCGCACGCATCCACCTGCGGGCAAACCACGGCTTCAGGGGGTCGATGCCTCGCATGCCTGGGCCTCCTGCTTTGTGCCCGGATTTGGCTGGGTCGATTTCGACCCCACCAACAACTGCTTCACTTCTCTCGACCACATCACTGTGGCCATCGGTCGTGATTTCTCGGATGTCAGCCCCGTGCGTGGCATCATAACTGGCGGTGGCAGGCACACCGTCGGCGTAGGCGTGGATGTCGAACCGGTGGGAACCTGATCAAGACCCTCCAGCCGATGCCATTTTCAAAGACTTCCAAACTCTGGCACAGGCCCTGCTATATTATATCACCTCATGTCGTCACTGTTTAACGACTACCAACCAGAGGGCTTCTTCGACGAAGTGTTTTCCAAATCCGGGAAGGCACGTCCGCACTACGGAGCCATGCTTGATAGTGTAGGTTCACTCACTCCATCCGAATACTCCGCTCGCCAAAAGGCCGTGGATGCCGCGTTCCTTCGCCAGGGCGTGACGTTCACTGTTTATGGTGACGACCAAGGGACGGAACGAATATTCCCCTTCGATCTCATGCCGCGCATCATACCGCAGCGTGAATGGGAGACCATTGAGGCCGGGCTCATCCAGCGCATCACTGCGCTGAATCTCTTCCTCAACGACATCTACCACGGTCAGAAGATCATCACTGACAAGGCGGTCCCTGCCGAGCTGGTCCTCTCCGCCTCGCATTACCGGCCTGAGTTCCGTGGCATCAAAGTACCGCACGGCATCTACATCCACATCTGCGGCACCGACCTCGTGCGCGATGGCAAAGGCGGCTACTTCGTCCTGGAAGACAACGGCCGCTGCCCTTCCGGTGCCTCCTACATGCTGGAAAATCGCAATGCGATGAAGCGCGCCTTCCCCGGCCTGCTGCAGCAGCTGCCCGTGCGCCCGGTGGATGCCTACGGCTCCATGTTGCGTGAAACACTCGCGCACCTCGCCCCCAGCGGCGTCTTGGATCCTGCGATCGTCGTGCTCACACCCGGCATCTACAACAGCGCCTACTTTGAGCACTGCTACCTCGCCAAACAGATGGGCGTGCCCATCGTCGAAGGCCGTGATCTCATCCTCCGCAATGACCGCGTCTTCATGCGCACCACCAAAGGCCTGGAGCAGGTGCACGTCATCTATCGCCGCATTGACGACGATTTCCTTGACCCCCAGGTCTTCCGCAAAGACTCCCTCCTCGGCGTGCCGGGCATCATCAATGCCTATCGCAAAGGCAACGTCGCCCTCGCCAACTCCATCGGCACCGGTGTCGCCGATGACAAGGCGGTCTACGCCCTCGTGCCGCAGATGATCAAATACTACCTCGATCAGGATCCCATCCTGCCGAACGTACCCACACATCTCGGTGTCGATCCCAAGGAGTGCTCCTACATCCTCGACAACCTTGACAAGCTCGTGGTCAAGGCCGTGAACGAATCCGGCGGCTACGGCATGCTCATGGGTCCCCACGCTTCAAAAAAAGAGCGCTCCGACTTTGCCGAACTCATCAAGAAGAACCCGCGCAACTACATCGCGCAGCCCGTTCTCCAGCTCTCCCGCCATCCTGTCTTTGTGGACGACCACTTCGAAGGCCGTCACATCGACCTGCGCCCCTATGTGCTCTGTGGCGATCGCGTTCGCGTCGTTCCTGGTGGACTCACCCGCGTGGCGCTCAAAAAGGGCTCGCTCGTCGTGAATTCGTCTCAAGGAGGCGGCAGCAAAGACACCTGGGTGCTCTGGGATGACCCCCTCGACATGCCTGCCGAAACCCCACCCGCCGCCTGATCAAACGCCATGCTTAGCCGAGTCGCAGACAGCATTTACTGGATGGCACGCTACGTTGAGCGTGCCGAAAACCTCTCACGCCTCCTCCTTTCCACGCAGGACCTCCTGCTGGATGCCGGAGCCGAAGGCGTCGATGAAGCGCAGTTCTGGCAGCCCCTCCTCGCCACCACCGGCGATGAAGAGGCCTATTCCAAGCTGCATAAAAAAATCAAAGGCAAGGACGTCACCGAATTCCTCGCCGTGCGTTCCGACAATCCCAATTCGATGCTCAACAGCATCCGGGCCGCACGTGAAAACGCGCGCACCGTGCGGGATCAGATCTCCGATGAGATCTGGGAATCTCTGAACTCTCTGCGCCTTTTTGTCGAATCCGCCGAAGGCAAGGCCATGCATCGCAACCAGAGCGCTGCCTTTTACGAGCGCGTGCTCCGTGGTTCCTATCAGTTCCAAGGCATCGCCGATTCCACCACCCCACGCGGTGAGATCTGGCACTTCCTCCGCCTTGGCACTTGCCTGGAGCGTGCGGACAAAATGTCCCGCCTGCTGGACACCTGCTCCGGCCTCTCCTTGGAGCTGCCGCCTCACGCGCAGGCCCGGCCTCTGCGCTGGGCAGCCCTGCTGCGCTCCTGTTCCGCCTGGCATGCCTTCCAGGCCCAGCACCGCCGCCTGGATCCTTCCAGAATCATTGCCTATCTTCTGCTCGACGAAACCTTCCCGCGCTCCATCGCCTGTTGCGTCGCAGAGGCGGAAACCGCCTTGAAGGCTCTCTGTGCGGATGCCGGGCTCAAAGGCATGCCCTTGCCCCTGCGCCATGTCGGCCGTTTGCGCGCTGATCTGGCCTACACCACCGTTGAGGAAGTGCTCGCCACCGGCCTGCATGAATACATCGACGATCTTCAGCTTCGTCTGAATCAGATCGGCGAGGCCATCTTCCAGACCTTCGTACAGCACGCCGAACTCTCGCAACTGACCGACGACGATGCCCCGGTGGAAAGCGTTGCCCCAGGCGCCTACCATGCCCACGCGGACGCAGATCTCCAAGTCCAGCAACAGCAGCAGCAACAACAGTAATAGATCGTTGGCACCTCCTGCTGCTCGCCATGCGATTCCGAGTCTTCCACCGTACCCGCTACGTTTATCGTGCGGCGGTTCGTGACAGCTACAACGAAGTGCGTTTGCGTCCCGCCACGGACGACAAATCACGTCTCGAATTCTTCCTGCTCAACGTCAAGCCACCTGCCCGGCTCCAGCACTTCCGGGACAACTGGCTCAACTACGTTCACTACTTCGACATTCCAGAGCCGCATAACGATCTGATCATCGAGTCGCAGTCGACGATCAACACCACCAATCCCTACAAGGACGGCAAGCCGCTCGGTGTGCGCTTTGAGGCACTCAAAAACGAGACCGACGAAATGGTCTCCCCTTTTCTAGGCACCAGCCGCTACGTGGAAGTCACGCCCGAAGTCTGGCGGCTGGGCATCGACATCCGCAATGACAGCAACGATGTCTTTGAAACCGCCGAGGCGGTGATGCATCACATCTTCCGCGGGTGGACCTACGCCCCCAGCAGCACCACGGCCTCCACGCACATGAACGAGGTTCTGGAAACGAAACAAGGCGTCTGCCAGGACTTCACCCATCTCATGATCGGCATCTGCCGCTCCCTCGGCATTCCGGCCCGTTACATCAGCGGTTATCTCTACAACGGCCCCGACTCCCACCTGCGCGGCGCCCAGGCCTCCCACGCCTGGTGCGAAGTCCACGTTCCCGGCAAAGGCTGGTTCGGCCTGGACCCCACCAACGATACCCTGGCCGACGAACGCCACATCAAAATCGCCACCGGCCGTGATTACCAGGACGCCGCCCCCGTCTCCGGCCACTTCGATGGTCCCCCCGGTGCCACTGCCGCCCTTCAAGTCGAGCTCGAAGTCCGGCGGCTCGATGGCTGACGTCTGCCAGAATCTTCCGTTGTCTTTCCAACCCTGCCCGCTACAATTCTCCCACAGCGGGCCGCGCAACGGGGTTGGAGAACTTCAAAACCGATTCAGGAGCGAGGCTCCCAGAATCAATATTAAGTTTTTATGGGGTTGTTCTCTCTTCCGGTGGTGAAAATAGGGTCTGTGTCGATGGATGGCACGGAACCGGTCCTGATGCTCGGTCCTTGCGTGATCGAGAGCGAAGAATTCATCTGGAGCGTGGCCGAAAAACTCGGTGCCATGGCCCAGCAGTACGGCTGGCGCTGGATTTTCAAAGCCTCCTACGACAAGGCCAACCGCAGCGCCATTTCGTCCTACCGCGGTCTTGGCTGCGAGGCCGGTTGCAAACTGCTGGCCCAGATCGGCGCGAAACTCGGCGTCCCAGTGACCACCGACGTCCACAGCGTCGAGGAAGTCAAACAAGCCGCCGAACACATCGACCTCCTGCAAATCCCCGCCTTTCTCTGCCGCCAGACAGATCTGATTGTCGCAGCCGGTGAATCCGGTCGCGCTGTGAATGTTAAAAAGGGCCAGTTCCTCGCTCCGTGGGACGTTCGTAATATCGGTGACAAGCTGGTCAGTGCCGGCTGTCAGAATTTCATGTTCACCGAGCGCGGCACCACCTTTGGCTACAACAATCTCGTGGCGGACATGCGCTCCCTCTACTGGATGCGCGAACTCGGCTACCGTGTCGTTATGGATGCCACCCACAGCGTGCAGCGTCCCGGCGGTCTCGGCACCGCCACCGGTGGTGATGGCAAGCTGGCCCCCGTCCTCGCCCGCGCCGCAGTCGCCACAGGATGCGACGGCGTGTTCATGGAAACGCACCCGGATCCAGCCAACGCCTTTTCAGACGGCCCTAATCAAATCCCACTTTCGCAGATCGCGGAAGTGGTGGAAACCTTGCGGAAGATTCATGGCCTTGTTCGTGACATCACTTGAGCTGCTCTACCACCGCAGACTCGCGGTCTCCATCACGCTCGGCGTGCTGGCGGGCCTCGTCATGTTCGCCACCGCCCAGCAGCCGGCGCCGGCAGACTCCGGCATCAGCGCTTTTCTACAGATGGTCCCGCCTGGAGCCGTGAACAAGGGCGCGTTCATCCCGTCCTTCGACTCCACCGGCCGTCGCACCTCGCTCATCACCGCAGACATGCTGCGCAGGGTGGATGACGAACGCATCTACGCGGAAAACCTCGTGGTTCAGATGTTCAATGCCGATCCGAAAAACGACGTCCGCATCGACCTCAAGACCGCCTTTTATCAGATGGCCGGCAGTGGTGGCGTCCTGCGCAGCACGGAGCGCAGCCACGTCAGCAGTCCCACCTTCGACATTGAAGGTGACAGCCTCATCTTTGACACCGCAAAAAATCAGGGACGCATGACAGGAAACATCCACATGGTCATCTTTGACAGCAGCACTCTCAGCGGCGAGGTAACACCCGCTGAATCACGCCCCACCAAGTGATATGAAGACGTCGTCCATACTGTACATTGCCCTGCTGGTCAGCAGCGTTGGCGCGTTGGCTCAAGGCCCCGGCGGCACTCGCCCGCTCTTTGATTTCCGCAAAAAGAAGGTGGATGAAGACACCAAGACCAAGGCGATTGATGCGGCCAAGGATGCCGTCAAACAGGTGCCCGATGCCGTGAAGGACAAGGCCAAGGAACTGCTACTTTCACCCGACAGCGCTGAAATGCGCCAGAAGGCGCTGCAGGCTGCCCAGTCGATGATCCAGGGCACGGCTCCCAGCCCTGCAGGGACGACGCCCCCCGCCGCCGCAGACACCCCCCCAGCTCCGGCACCAGTTCCCATGGTGGCTGTCGTTGAAGCTCCTCCCCCGCCGCCCCCCACGGGCCCGCAGCCAAAACCTTTGCAGCCCTTGAATCTGGATGAGGCCCCAAAGGCCACCAAAGGTCAGATCGACATCACCGCTCAAAAAAGTGCGTTCTTTGATGCCAACAACAATTATGGCATCTATACTGGCGATGTGAAGGCGCGTCATCCTCAGATGTACATCGAGTGCGAGGAATTGGAACTCTTCATGGCCAAGCAGGGCGGCAGCGTCCTCGCTCCCAAGCCCAAAAAAACCGGCCCTGCGGCCAAAGATGCGGACATTCTCGCCGCTCCCAAAAAAGCCGCCAACACCGCTCCTCCCATCGACAAAGCCGATGCCCGCGGCCCCATGGTCACCATCGAGAAAATTTCAGAGGATGGCGAACTTCAGATCGGCCACTGCAAGCATCTCATCTACGACGGCAAAACCGAGCAGACCACCCTCCTCGAATGGCCGCAGGTGCAGGCTGGCAATCAGTTGCATAAAGCCACTGAAGCAGGCTGCATCATGATCATCGACAAGACTGGCAAGCTGACCACCACCGGTGGCCATGAAACCATCATCCTTCAGGGGGATGAAGTGACGCCCCGTAGGAATGGTTCGAATTCGCCCGCACCCGCACCGCAGTGAACATGGCTCCGCGAAAGAAAAGAATGAAGGATGCTGGTGGCCGGGAATCCCTGCCCTCCTCGGAACCTGCAGAATCCTGGCAGACCGCGCCTGATGCGGGTACGCCAAGGCCCATCGTTCCGGATAGCAACACCCTCCTGCACACCGAAGGACTGAAAAAAGTCTATGACGGTCGCGCAGTGGTCAATGGGGTCGACATCGAAGTCAAAAGCGGCGAGATCGTCGGCCTGCTCGGCCCCAACGGTGCCGGCAAGACCACCACCTTCTACATGATCGTCGGTCTCGTGCAGCCAAACGGCGGCAAGGTCATGTTTGATGGCAAAGACACCACCAATCAGCCGATGTACATGCGCTCCCGGCTCGGCATGGGCTACCTGCCGCAGGAGGAGTCCATCTTCCGCCGCCTCACCGTGCGTGAAAACATCATGGGCGTCATGGAGACTCAGCCCTACTCTCGTCAGGAGCGTGAGGAGCAGACCCAGTCCCTGATGGAAAAGTTCGGCATCGACCATGTGGCGGACAATCTCGCCATCACCCTCAGCGGCGGCGAAAAACGCCGCCTCACCATCGCCCGCTCCCTCGTCACCTCGCCCAAGCTGCTCATGCTCGATGAGCCCTTCAGCGGCGTTGACCCCATCGCCGTCAGCGAAATTCAGGAGATCATCCGCATGCTCCGCGCCGCCGGCCTCGCCATTCTCATCACCGACCACAACGTCCGTGAGACCCTCAACATCGTGGACCGCGCCTACCTCATCTTTGAGGGCAAAGTGCGCCGCCACGGCAGCAAAGACTTTCTCGTCAATGACGACGAAGCCCGTCGCCTCTATCTCGGCGAAGGGTTCACCATGTAATTTTTATCCAACCAAAAAAGGAGAACCACCATGCAAAAACACAACGTCAACCTCCCCATCATCGTCACCGCACGACACATGGAAGTCACCGATGCGATCCGCGAATACGCCCATAAGAAGATCGAAGGACTCCACCTTGACTATCCCCGCATCATTGAGGCCAAGGTCGTGCTCGACGTTCAGACCCATCACCGACACTTCGCGGAAATCATCCTTTTCTGCGCCGATCACATCGTCATTGAAGTGAAGTCCGTCACCGAAGACATCTATGCTTCGATCGACGAAAGCGCCGCCAAGATCGCCCGGCGCATGCGCAAGTACAAGACCCGCCTGCTCAAAAACCACCGCCCGCGCAAGGAAGTCTCCATCCGCCACATCGAGGAGCAGGTCTTCCACCAGGAAGTGCTGCACACCGAAGAAGAGCATGTTGAGCCAGCCTATGTGCACAAGGAGAAGTATAAAATCCGTCCTCTCTATGCTGACGAAGCCATGATGGATCTCGAAATCAGCGATCGTCCTTTCGTGATCTTCCACAATCAGAAGACCCACAAGCTCGCCCTCCTGTTCCGCCGCAAAGACGGCGACTACGGCCTCATCGAGCCGGAAATGGAAGCCGCTGCCAAATAAGGCGGAAGCAGTCCTTTAACCCACCCTCGGAGCGGCCTGAATTCAGGCCGCTTCTTTTTTGTGGCTCGCCAGATACTGGCGGCAATTTTCCTCGCCCATGTACTTGGCCAGCAGACGTGCGTCGGTCTCGGTGAAATCGACCATGATCAGACCGTCCACCACAGACGAGAAATCCTTGTCCACGTTGAAGCTCAGCAGCGTCGCGTTCAGCTTCAGGTAGTGCTTCAGCAGAATCGGGATGCCCTTGCCGTCCGTCTCCAGGCTCGAGATCAGCGCAGAGCAGTCGTCCACGTTCTGCAGATCCGCGCTGATGAACTCACGCATCATGCGGCGGGTGCGCATGTAGCGGAAGGGATTGCGCGCCTTCACAAAACTCGAGAGGTGCGGATGCATCCGGTTGTCCTGCAAAAACTCCACGATCATCTTCCGCGACAGGCTGCTGTAGTCCTTGCTGATGCTCACCGGACCAAACAGCTTTTTGTAATGCGGATTGCGCGCGATCCAGTGCGCGATGCCCTTCCACAGCAGCGGCAGGGAGGCCAGATTGCGCTGGTAGGCCTTGATGATGAAGCTGCGCCCCATCTCCACCGCATGTTCCAGATTGGCCAGGAACGGCTTCTCAAACCGGAACAGCGTGCTGGTGTACAGACCTTTGGAACCATACTCGCGCAGAATGATGTCAGCACGCCCCAGCCGGTAGGCACCCGCCACACATTCCTTCTCCTCATCCCACAGAATGAGGTGTTCGTAGTAGCGGTCGTACTTGTCGATGTCGATGTCGTTGCCGCTGCCCTCGCCGACTTCTCGGAAAGTGATCTCGCGCAGTCGCCCGATCTCCGGCAGCAGCGCCGGGATCTCATGCGAGTGTGCCTGATAGACCGACAAACCGCCCTGCCCGACCAAACGGCCGCCACGGGCGCGGATGCGGTCGATCTCCTCCACCATGTGTTCCTGCTGAGTTTCAGACGGTGGAGTGATCGTGATGTTTTCACCCGTCACCGTCAGCTTGGCAGTCTCTTCCTTGCCACGTTGGTGTAGCACAAACGTGTGGATGCGCAGGTAGCGCGTGAGGGATTCATCATCCTCAAATTTCTTCAGGCGCGAGAAGGGGATGGGCTGTCCCACGTTCATCTGCACCGGCGTGTTGGCGCGGTTGCAAAACTCACGCAGCAGCAGGCCCGTGCGCAGGCGCGGGTGTATCATTCCGGCGGCATGAAACAAGGCGCTGTTGGAGCCGGGGAAATACACCGGCAGCACGGTCGCCTGGGTGCGGCGTACCAGCGATCCCACATGGTTGCTCCAGGCCGGTTCATCGACGCCGCGCCCGGGTTTGTAAGAGGCCACTTCGCCAGCCGGGAAAATGATCAGCGCGCCACCGCCGCGGAGCAGCCGTATCGCCTCCTTCATCGGCGCCAGGTTGCGCTTCGCGGCACCTTCTCCGCCAAAGGGGTCCACCGGAATCACATGATCTGCCAGCTCCTTCATGGCCAGCAGCAGGGAATTCGTCATCACCTTCAGATCCGGCCGGAACTGCCCTGCCCAGCGGGCCAGCATCACGGGATCAATGACCCCAAACGGATGATTGGCCACGATGATCAGCGGCCCCTGTTTCGGGAACTCAAACTCAGCCGGCAGATCCACTTCTTCCTGCAGGCTGAGCGAATGCGCCACGGAATCAAACCACGCGAAGGCATTCGGGTGTTGCGGGTGCAGCTTGAACAGCCGCGCAGACTCCTCGTAGCATTCATTGAAACCGCGCAGCCCCAGCGCCTTTTCCAAGGTAGGGCCGACCAGGCGGTAGATCCGTCGCTGAAATGGGGTTTTGAGATGCTCGCTAAGATCGATAACCATGAGAACGGTCCACCCATCCTCTCGAATGCGCTTCAATCAAGCTCCATCCGCGTTTCGATTTTGCCATTCTTAAAAATGAAAGTGTCAGTTCAGCGCACTCTGAATCTGCTTCATCCAGTACTCCGCACGGGCCGCAAAAGTCAGCTCATCCCTTTGATACAGAACGCCTCGCGACACATTCACCAGCAGCGGGGCCTTTCTTCCGCTGCCCTTTAGGGCACTCAGATCGCCCCCTTGCGCGCCCAGCCCCGGAATCAGCAGCGGCACGTCGGGGATGTGATCCAGCACATTCGGGGCGGCATTCGTCAGGCCCACCACCAGCCCCGCTTGCGGGTGCCCGGCGGTCATGGCGGTCACCAGTTCATACACCTGGCGGTCGCCGGTCGGCTGAAGTTCAATGTCCTTCGCGCCCGGATTCGAGGTCACCCCCAGCAGGTACAGCCCCTTGTCCGTGTATTTCAAAAACGGCTCCAGCGTGTCGCGGCCCATGTAGGCGTTCAGCGTCACCGCATCCACGTTCATCGCCTCAAAACACGCCTTCGCGTAATACCCCTGCGTCTCGCCGATGTCCCCGCGCTTCACATCCAGCACCACCGGGATCTCCTTCGGGATCTCCTTCAAAATCTCCTCCAGCATCTTCATCCCGCGCCAGCCCAGCGCCTCAAAGTAGGCCGAGTTCGGCTTGAAAGCCGCCGCATACGGCGCCGTCTGCTCGATCACGTCCAGAATCCACCGCTTCGTCGATTCCTCCGCGTTTTCCGCCCGCACATCCAGCCCCACACACAGATTGGACCCAGTCTTGGCGATGCGTTGATTCAGTTTGTCGAGAAAAGTCATGCCAAATGGCTTGGCACAGCCTGAGGCTTCGAGCAAGGGCCTTGGTAAACGATCACTCCGGCCAAAGCGGGCGGCTTGACGAACTCAAGCCTGAGGTTTCGCCATTCAAAACTAAATTCCCTCAAAGGTTCTGACTTTGAAACGAACGTTTCCATTGTGGCGGCTGAAATCTAACTTCTTCATGAAGTTGAGCAGTAAAACTTCTCGTTCCAGCCCTGGGTAATCCGAGGGCCCCTGCCACTTGTTCGCCGCTTGCAACATGGCCAGCAAATGAGCCAGCTTCTGTTCCAGTCCGGCCTCATCCGGGACGAGATTCCGCAAGCGATGCAGGCTCCTCAGCAGCAGCAGCGGTCCAGCTAGGAAGGCCTGGCTCAGCACATAAGCCAGTCCCGTCATCTTGGCTCCGCGGTGATCGCCTGCCGTTTCTGCGCCTCCGCCAAAATCATGATAAAAGGCTGACTCCGAGTAGCTTTGGAATCCCTGCCCACTTTCCCACGTGCACCAGCCGCTGAAGCTGATGCAGGCCAGCGCCAAGAGGGCTGTCCAAGGAGCGGCCCTCGTGGACAAGGCGCATGCGTCTAGAACCATCTCGGCTCCGTGCTCGAAGAAAAGCCACGCCAGCACATAACACACCACGCTGCCCGCCAGACCGAATACCGCCAACACGACCTGGCTGCGGTTGAATGCTGAAATCATGACCGGCACCCTATAAGACAGTGGCAAATCTCATCCAGAAAAAATTTGTATCGGGCCACCCTGCCGCCATTCTGCCACCTTTCCCGATGAGCAACACCGCCGCCAGCAAGCCCCTCGTGGGCATCATCATGGGCTCCAGTTCCGACTGGCCCACCCTCCAAAATGCCGCCCAGGTGCTCACCGACTTCGGCATCCCCTTTGAAAAGAAAGTCGTCAGCGCCCACCGTACGCCCCAGCTCCTTTACGATTACGCCACCACCGCCTCCGAGCGCGGCCTCAAGTGCATCATCGCCGGTGCCGGCGGCGCCGCCCACCTCCCAGGCATGACCGCCAGCATGACCACCATCCCGGTCCTCGGCGTCCCCGTGCAAAGCCGCGCCCTCAGCGGCGTGGACAGCCTCTACTCCATCGTCCAGATGCCCGGCGGCATCCCCGTCGCCACCTTTGCCATTGGCAATGCCGGAGCCCTGAACGCCGGACTCTTCGCCGTCTCCATGCTCGCGAATGACAATCCCGAGCTCGTCGAAAAACTGAAAACCTTCCGCGAGCGCCAGACGCAAAAAGTGCTCGAAAGCCAGAAGGAACTCGAAGTCGAACCCAAGGCATGAAGTTCCCGCCCCCTTCGACCATCGGCGTCCTCGGCGGCGGCCAGCTCGGCCGCATGCTCGCCCTGGAGGCCCGCCGCGCCGGTCATCGCATCGCCATCTTCACCGACGAGCCCCAGGGCTGCCCCGCCGGACAATTCGCCGACATCGAAATCAACGCCGCCTACGATGACACCGCCGCCCTGAATAACTTCCTGCAGCAGGTCGATGTCGTCACCGCCGAATTCGAAAACATCCCCGGCACTTGCCTCGCCGCCGTTGAGGCCGTGAAGCCCCTGCGCCCCGGAGCCAAAGCCCTCATCACCACCCAGCATCGCGAGCGCGAAAAAAACTTCCTGCGCGATCAAGGCATCGCCTGTGCCCCCTTCCGGGTGATAGACGACCTCGCCGGACTCGAAGCCGCCGTCGCCGAGCTCGGCCGCCCCTGCGTCATCAAGACCGCCGCCTTCGGTTACGATGGCAAAGGCCAGTGCAAGGTCACCGCCGAGACCAATCTCGCCGAAGCCTGGAGCGGCTTCACCGGCCAGCGCGCCGTCGTCGAGCAATGGGTCACCTTCGTCTGCGAAGTCTCCGTCGTTGGTGCCCGTGGCATCGATGGCTCCATGGCCACCCACGGCTGCGTCGAAAACCAGCACACCCACCACATTCTCGACGTCACCATCGCACCCGCCCGCGTCGATCCGCAGATCACCGAGCAAGCCATCGCCCTCTGGCAAGCCGTCGCCGAAGGCCTCGACTATGTCGGCACCATGGCCGTCGAAATGTTCGTGACGAGCGATGGCAAAGTCATCGTTAACGAGATCGCCCCCCGCCCCCACAACAGCGGCCACTACACCATCGACGCCTGCCGCACCAATCAGTTCCAGCAGCAGCAGCGCGCCATCTGCGGCCTCCCCCTTGGCGATGCCACCCAGCACACCCCCGCCGTGATGATCAATCTCCTCGGCGACGTCTGGCCCGCCCCGCTGGTGCACCCCGACTGGTCCCCCGTCCTCAATCACCCCCGCGCCAAGCTCCACCTCTACGGCAAACGCGAAGCCCGCTCCCGCCGCAAAATGGGCCACTTCACCGTCCTCGGTGATACCATCGATCAAGCCCTGGCCGACGCCCTCGCGATCCGTAAAGCACTGGGAATCGGGTCGGACTAATCCGGCCACTGACATGAGCGTCCGATTAACGGCCGCCGGGAGCGCGGCATTCCAATGCCGCTCAGGGCTCTGACATTAGTGTTAGATGAGTGGTTTAAAATTCCGGTAGTGCTGCCCTCACGTGCGCAATCACCTCGGGAAAAAACGCCTCAAAGTCCTCCCGAAACCCTTCATACTGCGCCTCCAGCACCGCCACTGACGCCGCCAGATCAAACGGAAACCGCAGTCTCCGCGACATCCGCCTCAGCGTCGTCTCGATCCCCTCCAAAGTCGCATAGGAGCACAGCCAGTCTCCCGCCCGCATGTGCTCCAGCACCGCGCACGCCTCCGCCGGAATGTGCTCCTGCACCTGCTGCACCGAGTCATAAAAACCGTGCACAAATTCTCCCAGCGGTTCCTTGCTATGCACATTCCAGCCCGCCGCCAGGAAGTGATCATAGAACACATCCGTCAGCACCCCGCCATAGCGCCGGAACGGTTTCTCAAACCTCCGCACACTCCGCCTCACCAGCGGATGCGCGTCCGTGAACGCATCAATCGCCCGATGCCGCGCAATCCCCCGCTGAAACCCCTCCGGCAGCCCCACCATCTCCGCCGGCCTCAACCAGTCAGGCAGCAAATTCCCCACCCGAAACGCCGCCTCCGGCTCCGACAGGTAAAGATGGGCCAGCCAGTTCATGGAAACAAAGTGCCCGGGTTCCTCCAAAAATCGAGTCCTGCCGCAATCACACCTTCACCCACGTCTTCTTCTCACTGCTCTCCAAGATCGCCTCGCAGAGTTTGATCTCGTGGTGGCCGTCTTCGGCGGTGGCGAAGAGGACGGGGGTCTGTTTGCCGCTGGCGATGTGCTCGTAAATGGCACGGTAGTGCATTTTGTGGCCATCGCTGAAACCTTCGGCGTGGCCGGGGGGGTAGTCGGTGTAGTTGGCGACGTCTTCGAGGAATCCGGGTGTGCCGCGTTGCAGGATTTGGTTCGGTTCATCGCGGCGGCCCAGCGTGATTTCGTTCGGCTGCTGCAGGTCCCAGCGCACGCTGCCCTTGGTGCCGTAGATGCCGAAGCTCAGGCTGCATTTCCAACCGGCGGCCACCTGCGAGATGCTTGCATTGGCATGCACGCCATCTGCAAAACCGTGCTTCGCCTTGCCAAATTTCAGCAGCACACTGCCAAAATCCTCGGTGTCCACCGGGTAGTCCACCATCTTCTTTGGGTCCACCTTGGCAAAGGTCTTCACCTCGCCCTTCGGGCGCTTGCGGGTTTTGTAGAAGGTCTCGATGTGCGCAAAGACGCTCTGCGTTTTGGCACCGAGCACGAAGCCCACGGCGTCGATCCAATGGGTGCCCACATCGCCCACGGCGCGCAGTTTGCCGCCTTCGCTGGAAAGGATGCGCCAGTTGTAGTCGGTTTCATGCAGCAGCCAGTCCTGGAAGAAGTGGCCCTGGACGTGGATGATCTTCCCGAGGTCACCTCGTGCTACCATGGCGCGCATCTGGAGGATGGCGGGGAAGAAGCGGCACATGTAGTTCACTGCGAAAACCGGGCCCTTCTTGCCGCCCTTGCGCACGGCATCCACCACGAGCTGCGTGTCTTTCGTCGTCATGCCCAGGGGCTTTTCGCAGATGACGTGCTTGCCCATCTCCAGCGCATGCAGGCACTGCTCCACATGCACCTTGTTCGGTGAGGTGATGTGCACCACGTCGATGTTCGGGCTGGTGTACATCGCCTCGTAATCGTAATCGCCGTAGATTTCCGGGATGCCCCACAGATTGCCCACCTGGCGCGCGCTTTTGGTGGAGCCGCAGATGCCGTTCACAGTCACGCCGAGACGTTTAAGTGCTTCAATATGAACAGGTCCGATGAAGCCGGTGCCGATCACGCCGGCGCGAAGTTGATGAAGGGGTGTCATGCGGGTGCAGTGAAGCGCGAGGAGGGGCTTGGTCAATGCAGCAAAGTACTCGCTGCATGATTTGGTGGATCATGCTGTATGATTTGGTGGATCACGCTGCGTTCTTAAGGATACACAACTCTCCTTCATGCCTCCCGATTCCACTGATTTCCCAGCTACCCCACCCGAAGGTGGGGATGGGCCGTTGGAAAGGGGAGATGAAAAGGCCGGCGATGTCCTGGGCGACTTTCGGCTGATCGAAAAGCTCGGCGAAGGCGGCTTCGGCCTCGTTTGGCGTGCCGAACAGATGCACCCCGTGCGACGTGAAGTCGCGTTGAAGCTCCTGAAGCGCGGCATGGACTCGCGGCAGATCCTCGCCCGCTTTGATCAGGAGCGCCGCATGCTGGCGGCCATGGAGCACCCCTGCATCGCCACCATGCTGGATGCGGGCATGTCCCCGGATGGGCGGCCCTTTTTTGTGATGGAACTGCTGCGCGGCAGGCCCATCACCGCGTTCTGCGAAGAGCACCACCTGACGCTGCGGGAGCGCATCACGTTGTTTCGGGAGGTATGCAGTGGCGTGCAGCACGCACATCAGAAGGGCGTCATCCATCGCGACCTGAAGCCCACCAACATCCTCGTCACCGAGGTGGATGGCCGGCCCATGCCCAAGATCATCGACTTCGGCATCGCCAAGGCGCTCGCCTCCGGCGGCATCGAGGCCATGACCTTCGCCACGCAGGCGAATTTCGTGCTCGGCACCCCGCAGTACATGTCCCCGGAGCAGATCGAAGACGTGGGCAGTGTGGACACCCGGAGCGACATCTACGCGCTGGGCACCGTGCTGTACGAAATGCTCACCGGCAGCCCGCCCTTTGCCGAACTCACCCGGCAGGGCCAGACCCGCCAGGAGTTCTGGCGCATGGTGCGCGACAAAAATCCGCCACGTCCTTCCACCAGTTTCACCACCCGGATCCTTCCTGCGCCGTCACCCGCCCAGGAGGTGCGCATGGATGTGTCCAAGCTGCCCGCGGATCTCGACTGGATCGCCCTGCGCGCTCTCGAAAAAGAGCCCCAGCGCCGCTACCAAAGCGCCACCGAATTCGCTGCGGATTTGCAATGCTTCCTCGATGGCGCGCCGGTCTCTGCGCATCCGCCCAGCAGGTCCTACATCGCCTCGCGCTGGATCAGGCGGCACCACGTCGCTTTTGCAGCGGCTTGCATCAGTGTGCTCGCTTTGGTCACAGGGGCGGGCGTGGCCATCTGGCAGGCGAAGCTTGCGCGGGAGGCGCAGGGGCGGGCGGAATCCGAGGCGCTGCGCAGCCGTGAGTCCGCCACCTTCCTCACCGGTCTGCTCGGGGAGGTCGCCGATGAAGTGCGCAACGGGAGGAACCCTGAGGCCCTGCGGCTGGCGCTCATCACCAGTCAGCAGCGCATCGAAGACATGCGCGAGGACCCGGATCTGCAGATCGAACTCATGAACCAGGTGGCCCGCTTGTTCGATCTCATGAGCGACCGCAAGTTGTCCCTGGGTGCACTAAGACGCACAGCGGAGCTCACGGCTGCACGGTTGGGGCCCGAAAATCCAGCGGCACGGGAGGCCGCCTTTCAGCACCTCATCATGGCCGTGGATCACGGGTCCCGGATCGAGGCGGTGGATCTGCTCAAGGCCCTGCGCTCGGACATTGAGCAGCATGAGGGGCGGGGCAGCCAGAACTGGTTCCGGGCGCAGGGCATGTTGGTGCGCGCCTGGACGAAGCTGCGCCGTGGCAAAGAGGCGGCGCAGGCCAGTGCCGAGGCGGTGGCGGAAGCGCGCCAGAAGCAGCTCAGGGGCGTGCCGCTGCACCGAATTCTCATGTCCCATGCCGAGGCGCTGGAGTCTGCGCGGGAGTTTGATGCGGCGGAGAAGCAGATTTTGGAATGTGTCTCCCAAGCGAAGAAGGATGGCGATCTCGCGAAGCACCAGTGGGAATTTGATATCCGGCTGGTGGAGCTCATGATCCATCGTGGCAACCATGCGCGTGCCGCTGAAATGCATGGCATCGTGGTGCAGCGGCTCAAGCAGCAGCAGCCGGAGGCCCCGAATCTGCCGCATCAGCTCATCTGGCTGGCGGAGATCGAAAATCGCGCCCGTTTGCATGATCAGGCCATCCAGCACACCCAGGAGGCCATCGAACTCATCCAGCTGCGCACGGCGGCCATCTCCAAGGAGGATGCCCGCGCCAACACCCTGCGGGAGGACATGCAGGTGGCCTTTGAAACGCAGAGTGCTGCTTACTGCGGCTTGAAGCAACCTGAGGCAGCGCTCGCCGCTGCGAAGGAAGGCCTGCGCGTGGCGCAGCAGGGGGGCAATGAAACCTACATGACCCGCGCCCTGGCCGCGCTGGCGGGGGCGGAGGAATCCGCCGGGCATCTGGATGAGGCCTGGGAGCTGCACCACCAGCTCTATGAGAACCACGCGGAGCACAACGCCACCTACAAGAACCGTTTGGACGATTTGCGTGAAATGACGCGCATCCGGCTGCGCGAGAAGCGTTTTGAGGACGCCATGACGCACGCGCGGGATGCCTGGAGGCAGACGCTGGCCGAGCCCTCGGCCAAGCTGGAGCCGGATTATCTGGAGTATATGGCCGACTTCGCTCTCAAAACCTGGAGGACGGTGCAGGCGGCCAGACCGGGGGTGGGGGTGCCGGAGGAGGTGGCGGCTTGGGAGAAAGCGGTGGGGCTGGTGAAGGCCAAATGAAGGGCGGCAGGGGGTTGAGGGAGGTCAAGAATCGTCATGGCACTGGGGGTGGGACAGAGGACGTTTTTGTGTGTCGGATCTGGCAATCTTGCAGGTTGGTTGCGGTTGGGGGGATTGGGATCGTTTGGTAAAAGATTGGGGGGGTAAAAAATTTCAGAGTGAAGATTTGTAATTCCGGATGGGAGTCAGGGGAGGAGCCGGAGATTTGAAACCGCTGATGGGACACTGACTGGCACTGATCCGGCCAATGGGTGTTGATGGGCCGTTCGTTTTTGACGGAGAGGGGCAGAGGGGGCAGGGAAGGGGATTGAGTTGATGGGGGGGTAAAGTGCTCAGGTCCGCTGCGGATTGCCGGTGAATGGGTGCGAATTCATCGGGATTTCATGCGGGGTTCAAACAGATTTCACGGAGCTGGGTAGTCTGCCCCCATGCTGCTGCTTCCCTCATGCTCTGATGTGCCCCCCGCACCGCGGGCAAAGTCCATGGCTGGTGCGTCCCGCTGCGCCGGGGCGTGGTCTGCCATGAATGAAGAGGGGCGGCAGTGGCTAGCTGCGCTTCATTGACAAACAAACACACACACCACCCAATCCGATGTCTCTTCCTTATCTTATCTTCATTGGCTATCTGGCCGCCTGGATTCTTGCGATACGAAACGCGCTGAAGTCGCAGGTGCGGAACCGGGGAGCCTGGCGCTTCACGGCCGTGCTGCTCACGGCTGGTCTGGCCTCGTTGCTGGCTGCGCGATGCATCGGCTCCTCACTCGACAAAGACGGCTATTTGCAGGAGCCGTTCTTCTTGATTGGGGGAGGGAGTCTTTTGAGCCTCGCCGGGTCATGCCTGACGTTAGGGCTGTGGCTGCGCGGGCTTTTTAACCGAGGGGAGGTCCCGGGGGACAAGAGCCAGGCAGCTTGACGCCGTGCCGCCCAGTGACACCCCGAGGTCTGCCTGCGTGGCAAGCGCTGCTCAGGCAACCCGGATGGGTGGGACGGGAGAGCGGGCCGAAGGAGGCTTTGGGACGTGCGTTTTTGCCGCAGAGGGGCAGAGATGCAGAGGAAGCAGAGATTTTTAACCACGGATGACACGACCCGCACGGATGAGAGGAACCTCATGTTTTCACTCCAGAGGCCGAGGAGAGGGCAGGGAGGGACGGACGGGACAGCGGGCCGAAGGAGGCGCTGATTTTGGATGGGGAGGTGATCCAGGGGACGTGAGGGAGAAGCGAGTGGCTTGGCTGTGGTTAGCGGCCTTGGTGGGTGGACAAGTGAACGGTCCGGAAACTCTTTGAGGAGACCAAAGGTGGGCGAGGATTCCGGGCACAAAGAACTTGGCCCTAAACCTCATTTACCCAGATTTCCGGATATTGAAAACCTCGGTCGCGAGTATTATTTAAATGAAACATTGAGGTAAGCGAATACTTGCATAAGCGTATATCGTTCGAATTTTCCCTCCTCCATCCCACGAACATTCAATGCCTACAAATGACCTCCATATCAAGCGATCAGATGGGCTGGATGTTTTGGACTCATATCTTAAAAATCCGGCGACCTACTCTAAATCACTTGTCATCCCTAACGATCTTTCTCTAGCTGGGGGAATTGGGGTTTCAGTCAGTTTCTGCCAGTTTTTGTTAACATGGGCTCGGAAGAGCAATCAACGCATCATCAAGACATTCCTTGATGACGGAGAATCACAAGAAGCGTTCGCTTCCCGTGTGCATGGACTTTGTGCTAGCTATTTTTCGTTTCGTCTACTGTCTAAAGAAAATAAAGATATCCGGCAAAGTGTTCTAGTAGCAGCACGCCCTCGAATTGAGGCTATGAGTCGAGGTGACCTTGTTAAAACAGCTCGCGGTAGAGAGATCGAGCTTATTTTTATTGAAAATGCCATCAACGAGTTTCACGGATCCGTTTACACAAGAGCACCAAACGAATTCGAAAAGAACGACCGCGAACTTCACAGTTCTCTCGTTCGATCCTACAGAGAGATTAACCGATTCTTAGAGCTATGTTTCGAAGAGTTAAATATTAAAAATCTTGTCGAAAAGCATATAGCTCGAACTGACTACATTTTCGGCCGCCTGTTGAGTGAAGTATTTCATAATACCATAGAGCATGCGTATTCCGAGGTGGATGGAACTAAACTCGACAAAAATCTCCGGTGCATAAAAGTTTCTGCACAGGCCATCGATAGAGATAAAATTTGTTTAGCTAGTGTCAGTTCGCCGACTAACCAAATCGCCGCAAAAGCTTATTTTTCAGCCCTCGCTAATGCTCGACAACCGACTAGCAAAGTGCCCAGATCTCAAATACGAATACTTGAATTGTCAGTGTTTGACTCAGGTCCTGGGTTCGTCAAAACTATTGCACAACGAGCGATAGACGATAGACCGCTAGAGCGGATGGCGGTGGCCAAATGCTTTCGAAAGCACCAGTCTGCAAAAGGCTCTCTTCAATTTGGGAGAGGTTTGGGAAATGTTATAGAGCTGGTAAATGAGCTTGAAGGTTTTCTTCGAGTGAGGACTTCAAGTGCTGAAGCATTTTATACTGCGGGAATGAAACCAGATATGGACCCCGAAGATTTTGTTGCTGGGAACCTCCCGAAAGTCGAAGGAACCGTGGTCACTATCGGAATCCCCATACAATACTAATATGGCATTTTACGGATTTAGCGCCTCACTAAAAAGCGAAAGCACATTTTTTGATGTCGCGGTTTTATATAAATTTCCCAATGGTGGTTATAATCCGAGTCTAGACGAAACTCTTGAAGCTCTTGTAAAGCGACGTCTCCCGCCGCAGCGAATTGTGCTTTTATGTCCTAAGGGTATAGAAACGCAAGTGGAGGAAGAGTATTCGAAGATATCGGGATCGACGAAAGACAGATTGCGGGCGGTTGATCATGTAATAGTCGCGCCGTTTGATCAATGTGGCAAGATAGATCAAAAAGCTGTAGTTCAACTTTATCGGCCAAGCACATCATGGATCATTGCAGAAAATGAGATAGACGATATAGTTGCCCAAGGAATACAAACGATCATTGCTGATTCCGGAGCGGCGATGAAGGCACCAGCTGGGTGGTCATTTCAAAAACCATCGGAGCATCCTAGTCAGATATTTCTCAGAGCTGGAAACATGATGAAAAATCCATCTGCATTGGCGGTGATATTCCATGCCATGGTCAGGGTGCTTCCATTTGGTATCAAAAGAATATATATCGACAGCTTCACTATACTTTCTATTGCACTATTTTATCAGAAAAGTATGCCTGAGCTTGCACATGCTTGTGGCTTAAAGCCCGAAATACCAACTATTACGAATTTTCATTCTTACTCCATCGATCCCAAGCTGAGGTTTGAAGTGACGTCTGATTATGTGGTGCTAATTTCGGCGTCATCTTCTGGGAGTTTGGCAAAAAAATTAGTGCATGACCACCATGCAGCAGAAGATAAAATATTTCATCTTTTAGTTTTCTCTAAAAATACCGACTTGAAAAAGAGGGCGGTTTACTATGAAAAAACGGCAGTTAAAAACGAACGAGAGAGTCAACTGCCGAATAAAATCATTAATATACCGGGGGAAGAATTTATGGCTTCCCATGGAAATACTCGCACCGTCAATATTACAAAAAAGCATTTTACCCGACACGAAAAAGATTTTCTCCGCGAGAAGTTTTATAATGCCAATTTAGCAATACAACTGTCTGGGGTCTATGGAAGACATTATCGCCCATTGTCCTTTCACTCGACCTCACACTTTCAGGGCTGTGCATTTGAATCGTGGGTGAAGCGGCAACAAACACATTTGCCTATAAACACTACCGCTATAATCACGATGGAGGATTACTCCTCGCGACTAATGGCTGAGACCTTGTGTGATTTGAGAACAAATCCACGAAAGACTAAATTAGACATATACACTCTAGAAGAGTTTGAGAAAAATAGAAATGGAACAGAATGCCACGACAATGAATCGGTAGCTATCACCTGCTGTGATGAATCGAACGGTGAAAACTTGCATATTATTAGCCAATCCTTAAGAGAGTGGCCAAAACTCCACCGCCACTATGTAGTGGGCCATGTCTTTCCTGCGTCCGCAGCAAGATATAGGCACATGCATTCGAGCTTAACGAATAGCGGTACGACAAAAAAGTATGGGTGGTCTTTTTTTAGTGTTACACCAATTGGCGATGAATCAATACACCAGTCTTGGTTGCAGGAGAAAAAATTTGAATATGATCAATGCAAATTGCCAGCTCAGTGTAAACCGCTCGCGGCCGCATTGAGAAATAGAGCCGCTAACTTAAAGGGCACCCATTTGAGTATGAATAATGTATTCTTACCAAAGATTGACGGCAGCTGTCTAGAATTACGACCGGACTCGGTTATACTTGACCCAGGATACAAAAATATATCACAGGTGATTGTGTATGTTCAGATCGCATCAGCATTACAGCGGGCGCGAGATTGTAGTTTGTATGATGGTATCATCCTACCAGAGGATATCTGCTTCCAAAGCAATCCTTTCATTGATGACGTAATCGACCCGGACACTTTTGCACGATATAATGACGGCATTATTCAGGCGGCGATATTGCGCGCCGCGACACCATCTGAATTAAATTTTTCACGGGACCGGGTGCTTAGCCAAAATATGCTAAATTTAATAACGTCCTTGCTTAACGCTAAAGCCGGAAAACGTGGTGAGGCGGCCCTCGAATTTGTTTTTGCTTTTTGCGCCGGAAGATTGCGTTTGGACGATTCTCACGACGGCGAGCTAAAAGAATTCATTCAAGGACATAAAGATTTAAAGGCAGTATCGAAAATCTTTTGCGCCAAGACTGCGTTTTAAAATTCATGAGCATTAATCCAAATTCTCTGATTATGAAGTCTACTTCTTGACCAAGTACTAATTCCCATCGGGCTGAATCACCAAATCGGAAACATCAGATAGCGCACTATTCATTCCTGATATTTTGGTTTGAAATTCACCCTCACCGTTTTGCGGTGACGCCGTAAATGTGGGTGTAGCCGGTATAGGTGCAGGAGGAAGTGAAACGAGAAAAGCCTGTGGGCTGGCGGGTGATCTCCTGCACCCATTCAGGGTGCGACCTTCGGTGGAAGGGGGCATTGTGATGGACCCAGGGCTTGCTGCGCTGCGCCCTGGGCTGAGTCCGGCGGCCCTTCAGGCCGCGATGGCAGGGGGGCAGGATGGCAGGGGGGCAGTTGCACAGCAACTGGGCTCCTTTGATGGCGCGGTTTTGGGGGACTGGGTAGGGCCGAATTTTGGCCACAAAGTGAACGCTGCGGGCTACGGGCAGGATTGCCCGTGCTACTTTGCTGGCGCATTCGCGGCTGCGCCGAGATTTGAATGAAGCGGACAGGAGTGTCCGCGCTCCGCTCAGCCTTCGAGGATGTAGCCGATGGCGAGTTTTTGGAAGTGGTCGACTTCGTGGGCGGTGCGGACGGGGGTCCAGTGGAGTTCGGTGGCCATGAGGGCGGCGACGCGGGGGGCGGCGGACATGGAGGCCTGGGCATCGAAGAGGAGGCTGCGGCTGCGGCGGGCGAGGACGTCCTCCACGGAGAGGGCCATTT
>NZ_JBIPNG010000027.1:0-27882 GCF_044373815.1 Prosthecobacter sp.
GAATTTTGGATTTTTGGTCTTTGGTGCCACGGATTACTCGGGGAAGAAGATGACGCTGCATTACGGGGCGGTGGCTTCCAAGGCACCGCGTGAGGAGGAGACGCAGGAGGCATGTCGCATTCTGGGGCGTCGGCTTGCCGAGTGGACGGCGCTGTATGTGCATGGGCGCAAGGATCAGAATCCGCTGACGAAGGCGGTGAAGAGGTTGTGTCCGAGTGATTTTGTGGAAGATCATACTAAACCGTCATGACACCGACACTCTGCATTCTTGGTGGCTGCAATGGGGCAGGTAAAACAACGCTCGCCCGGGAGCTGCTGCCGAGGCTTGACCTCATGCGATTTCTCAATGCGGACGAAATTGCGCGCGGACTTTCGCCGCTGGATCCGAGCCTCACCGCCTTCAAGGCGGGGCGGCTGTTGATTGAGGAAGCGCGTGGCTTGATCGCGGCCAAGGCGAGCTTTGCGATTGAGTCCACGCTCAGCGGTAAAACGTATGTTACCATGATTCGAGAGGCGAAGGCGCAGGGCTATCGCTTCCTGCTGCATTACATCCGCATTGGTTCTGGGGATCAGGCGGTTGGGCGCGTTGGCTTGCGGGTGAGAATTGGCGGCCATGACGTTCCGGAGGATGATATTCGCCGCCGTTTTGACCGCAGCCGCAGGCATTTCATCGAGGATTATGTGCCGCTTGCCGACGAGTGGGTGTTGTGGGACAATGCCTCACCGCCCCCCCAGCGAATTGCTGACAGTAGCAAGCACACCCTCGAACAACTTCAAACCATGCTCGCCTCCAACAGACTTCAGGAAGTTCCGCCGCAGGAAATGTCGGAGATGGTTCGCATTGGCCTCGAAGCTGGCCGCGTAGCCACGGAGAAGATGCTCGACTACTACAAGCGGATGGGGATCAAGGTGACGCCGCAGATGACGCTGGTGCCTGAGAAGCCGAAGCGGGCGAGCAGGAAGCGGACCTCGTAGAGACTGGGAGGAATGTCGCTGTTCATGGATACCAGGCCGAGGGACATGACAGAAACAATTTGCCGCAATCGGCTTTTGCAAACTGTGCTGCTTGCGCTGGTTCTTGGTGCAGGCCTGTTGTGGAGATCCCGCTATCTGCCCCTGTCGCCTTTTCTCTCCAAATACGGAGGTGATGCGCTGTGGGCGCTGGCCATCTTTTTGGGGGCAGGGCTATGCTTTCGGCACGCGTCCACATTGCAGATCACGCTGATCGCCCTTGGCTTTGCATGGGGAATTGAGTTTTCGCAATTGTATCATGTTCCTTGGCTCGACCAACTCCGCAGCAGCCTGCCTGGGCGGCTTGTTCTTGGTTCGACTTTCAATGCCCCGGATTTGCTGGCGTACGTACTTGGAATAGTCTTTGGGGCTGCTGCGGAGTGTGTTTGCTGCAAGCGACGAGGCGGATGAATTCCTCGTTACTTCACTTCTTCTCAAACATTGGCTTCCCGTTCTTCATCGTGGCGGTGATGTGGTCGCCGTCTTTGAAGCCGCCTTCGAGGACGGCGAGGCTGAGGGGATCGAGGAGGTGTTTTTGGATGGCGCGTTTGAGGGGGCGGGCGCCGTAGACGGGATCGAAGCCGGCGTCGGCGAGGTAGCGGGTGGTGTCGTCGGTGACGGTGAGGTGGATGTTCTGCTTGGCGAGACGATCGATGACGCGTTGGAGCTGGATCTTGACAATCTGGTCGAGCTGGGCGGCGTCGAGGCGGTCGAAGATGACGATCTCGTCGATGCGGTTGAGGAACTCGGGGCGGAAGAACTGCTTGAGGCTGTCGCGCACGAGGGCATCGCGCTGCTCAGGATTGCTGACGTCCTGGATGGCGTTGCTGCCGATGTTGCTGGTCATGATGAGGACCGTGTTTTTGAAATCGACCGTGCGGCCCTGGCCGTCGGTGATGCGGCCGTCATCAAGGACCTGCAGCAGGACGTTGAAGACATCGGGGTGGGCTTTTTCGACTTCATCGAAGAGCACGACGCTGTAGGGGCGACGGCGGACGGTTTCGCTGAGCTGGCCGCCTTCTTCGTAACCGACGTATCCAGGAGGCGCGCCGATGAGGCGGCTGACGCTGTGCTTCTCCATGTATTCGCTCATGTCGATGCGGGTCATGGCGGTATCGTCGTCGAAGAGGAATTCGGCGAGGGCTTTGCAGAGCTCGGTCTTGCCGACGCCGGTGGGGCCAAGGAAGAGGAAGCTGCCGATGGGGCGGTTCTCATCCTGAATGCCTGCACGCGCGCGGCGCACGGCATTGCTGACGGCGGTGATGGCGTCCTTCTGGCCGATGACGCGCTGGCTGAGGCGCTCCTCCATTTTGACGAGCTTGGAGCGCTCGCCCTCCTGAAGGCGTGAGACGGGGATGCCGGTCCAGTTGGCTACGACGCGGGCGATGTCGTCTTCGGTGACTTCTTCACGCAGGAGAGAATGAGCGGCGCGCGGCTGAGATGCTTCGACGGGAGCAGCGCTGAGCTTCTTTTCGAGATCAGGAATAAGACCATATTGAATCTCACCGGCGCGACCGAAGTCGCCACGGCGCTGGGCCTGCTCCTGTTCGGTGCGGAGGCGGTCGATCTCCTCCTTCACCTTGCGGCCAGCATCGACGGATTCCTTCTCCTTCATCCACTGGGCTTTGAGGGCAGAGGAGCTTTCTTTGAGATCGGCGATCTCCTTGTCGAGTTTTTCGAGGCGGGCTTTGGAAGCGGCGTCTTTTTCTTTTTTCAGCGCCTGTCGCTCCATCTCGCCCTGCATGACCTGACGTTCGATGACGTCGATTTCGGTGGGCATGGAGTCGAGCTCGATCTTGATGCGGCTGGCGGCTTCGTCCACGAGGTCGATGGCTTTGTCCGGCAGGAAGCGGTCGGTGATGTAACGATTGCTCAGCGTGGCGGCGGCGATGATGGCACCGTCTTGAATGCGCACGCCGTGGTGAACTTCGTAGCGCTCCTTCAAACCGCGCAGGATGGCGATGGTGTCTTCAACGCTGGGTTCGCCGACTTTCACGGGCTGGAAGCGGCGCTCCAGAGCGGGGTCTTTCTCGATGTATTTGCGGTATTCGTCGAGGGTGGTCGCGCCGATGCAGCGCAGTTCGCCACGGGCAAGCTGGGGCTTGAGCAGATTGCCCGCATCCATCGCGCCTTCGCCTTTGCCGGCACCGACGATGGTGTGGAGTTCGTCGATGAAGAGGATGATCTCGCCATCGCTGGAAGTGACTTCTTTGAGGAAGGCTTTGAGGCGCTCTTCGAATTCGCCACGGAACTTGGCACCGGCCATCATGCCGCCGAGGTCCATGCTGATGAGTCGTTTGCCTTTGAGGGAATCGGGCACGTCTCCCGCCACGATGCGGCGAGCGAGGCCTTCAGCGATGGCGGTCTTGCCGACGCCGGGTTCGCCGATGAGCACGGGGTTGTTTTTAGTGCGGCGGCTGAGCACCTGCATGACGCGGCGGATTTCTTCATCGCGGCCGATGACGGGATCGATCTTGCCCTGCTTGGCACGGGCGGTGAGATCGGTGCCGTATTTTTCGAGGGTCTGGTATTTGCCTTCGGGGTCCTGATCGACCACACGCTGGCTGCCACGCACGGCGGTGAGGGCTTTGGAAACGGTGTCGTAGGTGAGGCCGGCCTGCTTGAGGGGATCGGACAGTTCGGTCTTGGTTTTGAAGAGGGCGAGGATGACGTGCTCGACGCTGAGGTATTCGTCCTTGAGCTTCTTCTGCTCGTCCTCGGCCTTGGTCATGAGTTCGCGCATCTCATTGGAGAGATGCAGGCCGCTGGTGCCGCCGCTGACTTTGGGCTGGCGTGCGAGAAGGGCTTCCACGCTGGGTTTCAGGCCTTGCGCAGCGGCCGGATTCACCGCCGCCTTTTCAAACAGAGGCGTGGCGATGCCACCCTCCTGCTCAAGCAGGGCGAGGATGAGGTGACTCGGCTTCAACTCCTGATGCCCATGGCGGGTGGCGATGGACTGTGAGGCATTGAAAGCCTCTTGAAGCTTAACGGTGAATTTTTCGGGTGACATGGTTGGTTGGGAGAAGGGTTGTTTCTCTGACTCTCTTGCTGGAAGCATGCCACAGCTGCGGCATGGGCTGCTACGCTTGATTTGTCTAGGTTGGGGCAGCTTTGATACGCATGGCGGGCACCTGGCGAGTGCATCACTGTCACAATGAAAGGCCGAAGTGGCACAGATGTGCAGCCCAGTTTGGCTGCTTATTTGTCCCGTCCTGGCATCTCTGTGCTCGCGCCGCTGCCGATCGTTTCGTCCTCGCTCATTTGCAGGTCATAGCCTGCCACTTCCACTTCTCCATGGCGCACTTTCTTCTTGGACATGGCGACGGAGATCCACTTGAATTCGATGTTGTTGTCGAGGAGCACCTTGAGAACCATGGTGAGAGGCACGGCCAGAAACATCCCCAGCGGTCCCCAGAGCCAGCCCCAGAAGATGACGGAGAGAATGACCACCAAGGGGGAGATGCCGAAGCGATTGCCGAGCATGGTGGGCTGAACGAAGTTATCTAGGAAGAAATTGATGCCGCCGTAGCCGATTCCGACGAAGACGGCGGTGCCTGGGCCGTGCTGCACCAGGGCCTCCACAATGGCGGGCACGCAGGCGGCGGTGCTGCCCACGGCGGGGATGTAATTGAACAAGAACGCCAGCAGCGCCCACAGCAGCGGGTAATGGAGGTCGAAGAACCAGCACCAAAAGCCTGCGAGCAGGCCGGTGAGTGCGCTGATGAGTGTTTTGACGCCGAGGTACTTCTGGATGTCGTCCGCGCTGCGCATGAGTCCGGTGAGATCCGGACCGCCGGAGAGATGCACGGCTTGCAGGCGGCTCTGGGTGCCGTGGGCTTCCATGAGGATGAACATCATGACGATGATGATCATGATCAGGCTGGCGAGGAAGGTGGCCAGGGTGCCGAAGGTGGTGCCCAGCAATCCGGGGAGATTGCTCATCACATCCTGCTTGGTGGCGTAGCCGATGAGGGTGTTCCAGTCGAAGATGCCGCCCAGCATTGACTTGGCGTCAGCCACGCCCTTGAGTTCGAGCCAGGCTCCGAGATCATTGGAATACTTTTCCAGGCCACGCAGGTAATGCGGCAGATCTCTCCAGAAACTGATGAGCAAGCGCACGCCTACCGTGATCATGCCCGCAAGGACGCCCAGATTCATGAGCATGGTGATGCCAAGGGCGAGGCCAGCGGGGACTTTGTGTCTGCGGAGCCAGCGCACCATCGGGTAGCTGAGCACCGCGAGGAAGAAGGCATAAACAATGGGCACCAGCACATTGGCGGCGACCTTCAGGCCGGTGAGCACGACAAAGAGACACGCCAGTGTCACAACCGCCTGCGAGCCTTTGCGGCCCCAATCCACAGTCTGATCATGTTCCTGAAACAACGACATGACCTGCCATGCCGCAAAATACCTGCTGGCTCAAGATTTTTCCATGAAGTATAAGGCAATCCATGATTTCCACGCTTCACCGGTTTTTATCTCTCAAGCGAATCTCCGTCTATGGGGACGACCGCAGACGCAGCGGCCCGGGCATCAACCCGCGCATCATCATTGGGCTGCTAATCATCGTTGGTTCATTGCTTTACCACTGGATCGCCACCACCTCCTATCAAAACGAGTTCACAGGACGGGAGCAAAAACTCGCGCTGGCCACGCCGCAGGAGGAGATCGCCCTGGGGCTGCAATCCGCGCCGCAGATGATCCGGGAAAGCGGCGGGCTCTCGCGTGACGCCAACGGTCGGGCGCTGGTGGACCGGGTCGGTACACGCTTGATTGCATCCACGGCAGCGAGGGAGACCTCCTATCAGTTTAAGTTTCATCTGCTGGCCGACACCGAGACGGTGAACGCGTTCGCCCTGCCCGGTGGGCAGATTTTCATCACCGAGGCGTTGTTTCGCCGCCTGAAATCTGAAGACCAGCTTGCGGGTGTGCTTGGGCATGAGATGGGGCACGTGGTGGGCCGTCACTCTAACGAGCAAATGGCGAATTCCCGGCTCTGGAGCGGTCTGGCGCAAGGGCTTGGTGTGCTGCTCTCCGACGGGCACAACAACTCGGGGGCTCAGATTGCCAACATGGTGGCGCAATGGCGCGTGATGAAATTCAGCCGCGATGACGAATCAGAATCAGATGCGCTCGGCGTGCGGTTTATGTTGCAGGCGGGCTACAATCCTGAGGCGCTTATTGGTGTGATGGAAATCCTGGCGCAGGTGAGCGGCGGGGGGAACAGCTCGGATTTTATGAGTTCGCATCCGAATCCGTCGAACCGGATGGAACGCATTCGCGAGGCTATTGCGAATGAGCGTGCGGGGCGGTGAGTTGTGACAGAACTTTCGTGGGGGGAAGTGACGCTCGAAAGCGGCGCTGAAGCGCCGCACTCCGGGGACGCTGGCGCGTTATATCATGGAGCCAGTCCTAGCGGGCGGTTTTCGGTGCCTTTGACTTTTAGCAGGGTGTCGCCCAGTTCTTGACGTGTGGGTTCGGCGAGTTTTTGCAGGCGTTCCACGATCTCGGGGTGTTCTTTTGAGACGTCACGTGTCTCACCGGGGTCATCAGTGAGATTGTAAAGCGAGAGGCCGATGTTTTCGACGCGGTAGCCGTGGCGGGAGGCAATGCCGGCGATGCCGCTCTGGGTGATCGCCTTGGGTTTCATCTGGCCAAAGCGGGCTGGTTTGCCGTCGCGGCCCGGCTCGCCATCCACGGTGATGTAGGGATGTGGGAAATGCAGTTTCCACGGGCCGCTGCGGATGGCCTGGAGTTCATCGCCGCCGTAGAAGACCAGCGCTTCATGCGGGGACTTTGCTCCTGGTTTTCCTTCCAGCAGAGGGAGGATGTTTTCGCCGTCGATTTTGCGGTCGGAGAGTTTTCCGCCGATCAAGGTGGCGATGGTGGGCAGCAGGTCGATTTCCATCACCGGCTCATCGCAAACCTGGGCCGCAGGAATATGGCCGGGCCAGCGGGCGATGAAGGGGCTGCGTACGCCGCCATCGAAGGTGGTCAGCTTGCCTTCACGCAGGGGTTTGGCGCTGCCGGCGTGATTGCCGTAGCTGAGGAAAGGGCCGTTGTCGGAGAAGAGGATCACGAGCGTGTTTTGATCGATGCCGCAGCGCTTGAGGGTTTCGAGGATCTGACCCACGGACTCGTCGATTTCCTGCACCACGTCGCCGTAGAGTCCTGCGCTGGATTTACCGCGAAAGGCTGGCGAGGCAAAGATGGGGACGTGCGGCATCACATGGGGGACGTAGAGGAAGAAGGGCTGGTCTTTGTGATGCTCGATGAAGCTCGTCGCTCTATCCGTGAAGCGGTGGGTGAACTGGCTTTGATCGGGATCGGTTTCGATGACCTTCAAGCCATCGTAGAAGGGCAGGGGCGGCATCTCCTGGGCCAAGGAGGGGTGATACATGCTGTTGTCGTTGGAGTAGGGAATGCCGAGGAATTCATCGAAGCCGTTGTGAAGGGGATTGAACAGTAGATCGGTGCCGAGGTGCCATTTGCCGAAGGCGGCGGTGGCGTAGCCACGTGGCTTGCACATCTCCGGCAGCAGGAATTCGTCGGGGTGGATGCCCTCCTTGCTCGTGTGATTCAAGGCACCCTGCATGCCGACGCGGTTGGCGTAGCAGCCGGTCATCAATGCCGCGCGTGAGGCGCTGCACACGGCCTGAGCGACGTAGAAGCTGGTGAACTTCATTCCCTCCGATGCCATGCGGTCCATGTGCGGCGTTTTGATCTTCTCCGCGCCAAAGCAGCCGAGATCGGCGTAGCCCAGATCATCGAGCAGAATGAGCACCACATTCGGCGGGCGTTGATCGGCGGCGGAAAGAGTGAGGGAGGTGAGGAGCAGGGCGAGCAGCAGACGCATGCCGTCATCGTGGCAAATGCAGGCTGAACTGGCGAGTTTTTTTGCAGGCAAATGCCGTGGTGCTTGCCAGCACACTCGTTTCCTGACTACTATTGAACCATGATTTGGCGTGTGGTGGCAGTGTTGGCGGTGATTTTCTGGGCGGTGATGTCCGGACTGCTGGTGCGTGACATCTATTTCCCCGAGGCCTCACGCTTTGCCATCGTGCCACCGCGCATGGTGATGGATTTGTTTTTGCGGCAGTCGGAATCCTTTGGTTGCACCCTGCATCTCTACCATCAGCGCGAAAAAATCGGGCATGCGAATCTGCAGGTGAACCGACGCATCAAGCCGAATCAGGAGACCGTGTACGACTTGATCGCCCATGGGGCCGTGGAGCAGGTGGCACCGGAGGACCAGGTGCGCAGCATCATGGCGAGCTGGAGCCTGGGCTGCACGCTGGCGGATGGCGAGCGCTGGCAGAATCTGGCCATCAAAGCCAGCTTCCCGCAGCGTGATGCGAGCATGCGCCTGACCTGGAGTGAAACACAACCGACACCCGAAGTGCTGGTGAAGCAGGGCGAACGTGTGGTGATGAATTCGCAGGATGTGAAGCTCCTCATGGGCATGGGTGCCGGTCAGGACAGTGCGCTGGCCATGCTCTCGCTGCTGGGTGGAGGCATGCCTAAAGCGGGCAATCAGCCGGATAACAAGGACAAGGAGGCCACGAAACTGCAGGCGCGCGAGGGGATGATGATGCTCGCAGGCAGGCAGCGGAAGTGCTTTGTGCTGACTCTGCCGATCATGGGAATGTACGAGGTCAAAATGATCTTCACCGAGGCTGGTGAGCTTGCGCGCATCGACCTTTCCGACGACTACGTGCTGCTGGAACCCACCATCCACGGACTGCAGGATGCCGTGCACTGATTCGAACCCATTTGAAGCATGATCGAGATTGAAGACCTCACGATGAACTATGGCGAGCTGCGGGCGCTGGATGGCTTGAATCTCACCATCAAGCCCGGTGAACTGTTTGCCTTTCTGGGGCCGAACGGTGCTGGCAAAACCACCGCGATGAAGCTGCTCACAGGACTGATGAAGCCGGATTCGGGGCGTGTGAAGCTGTGCGGCCACGACGTTCAGCTGGAATCCATGCAGGCAAAGTCTTTGCTCGGCTATGTGCCGGACGTGGCGGTGTTTTATGAAAAGCTCACGCCGAACGAGTTCATGGAGTTCATTGCCGAGCTTTTTGAGATGTATCCGCCCCATGCAGAGGCGCAGACGGATGCGCTGTTCACCAAATTTGCCCTGCATGAGTACTCACGTCAGCGCATTGAGAACCTCAGCCATGGCACGCGGCAGCGCCTCGCCATTGCCAGCGCGCTGCTGCATGATCCGAAAGTCTTCGTCATCGACGAGCCGATGGTCGGCCTGGACCCCATCCATGCACGCACGGTGAAGCGGGAGATCAAAGAGCGCAGCCAGGCCGGCACCACGGTGCTGATGAGCACGCACCTGCTGAACATCGCCGAAGAGCTGGCCGACCGCATCGGCATCATTCACCATGGCAAGCTCATCGCTCTAGGCACGCTGGAGGAACTGCGGCGGGACCATGAAAAGCGCGGGCGGCGTCTGGAGGACATCTTCCTGAGCATGGTGGAATGATGTGAAACCAAGACGGTGGTTGCCGCGTTCATTTCCCACATGAAAACCCTGCTCCTTTCCCTCCTCATGACATCCATGGCTCTCGCTGCTGACACCAACGTTCAAGACATCGCGATCAAGGACATCGACGGCAAAGACACCACGCTGAAAGCCTACGCAGGCAAGGTGCTGCTCATTGTGAATGTGGCCTCTGAGTGTGGCTACACGCCTCAGTATGCCGGGCTGCAGGCGCTGCATGAAAAGATGAGCGGCAAGGGGCTGGCGGTGCTGGGCTTTCCCTGCAACGATTTCGGCGGGCAGGAGCCGGGCAGTGAGGCGGAGATCAAGAGCTTCTGCTCCCTGAACTACAAGGTGACGTTTCCGATGTTTGCCAAGGTGGCCATCAAGGGAGATGCCAAGCACCCGCTATATGCTGCGCTGCAATCTGCCGCCGGCGGTGAAGTCGGCTGGAATTTTGAGAAGTTTCTCGTGAGCAAGGACGGCAAGGTCTTGCAGCGCTTCGGCTCGGATGTGGCGCCTGATTCGCCGGAGCTGATGGCCGCGATTGAGGCGGCGCTGAAGTAGGCATTTTACTTTTTGCGCAGCAACCCAAGTGCGATCACAGTGACCAAAATGATGACGCCTTGAGCCTTAATAAGGCCGAGACTAATCGCAGGCAATAGTGTGAATAAATGTGGCGGGGCCTTATCATCGTAAATAAACCATGAAATCGGAAAGCCAATATTCCAGACGTAGTATCTTGGGTCTGAACCTGGGTATTTAAAAAACGGATGCCAATACCATGGGAAGAAGTCGATAACGGCAAAAATGAGGATCAAGATGCCCAGGTAGTAGAGACGTTTTGATCGTAGTCGGGGCATGATGGTGTGATTGATGAAATTCAATGCTTGGTCATCCAATCCGCGAGCTGCCGTCGCTGCACGGGCAGCTTGCGGTGAAAGCTGTCTTCGATGGCTGCGGCGGCCATGCCGGTTTCGCCTTCGGGGATGATGCCGAGGATTTCGGCGAGGCGTTGCTCGAAGCGGGTGATCAGGGCGGGGATGGGATCTTTGGCGGCGAGGTAGTCGAGGGCTTTGACGAGGAGGTCGTGAATCTCGGGGATGGGAGAGTCGGTCTCGGCGACGAGGGTGATGAGTTTGACGAGGTAGGTGGCGGCGAGAACGCGGCCGTAACTTTCGCGCAGGCCCAGGCGGGGATTGGTCCAGCGGGCCTCGGCCAGAGTGTGCAGGTCGCTCGATTTGCTGCGGACGAAGCGCAGGTCGGCGGAGACAAACAGGTCCAGCACGCCAT
Source organism: Prosthecobacter sp. (assembly GCF_044373815.1). Taxonomy (GTDB): domain Bacteria; phylum Verrucomicrobiota; class Verrucomicrobiia; order Verrucomicrobiales; family Verrucomicrobiaceae; genus Prosthecobacter. The sequence continues at coordinate 10,802 of NZ_JBIPNG010000027.1, forward strand.
AGAGCTGGGATTTGGGCCGCAGGGAACCTTTGGCGATGGTTTTGAACAGGCCGACCTCCGGCGAGCACCATTGTACAATGAGGCTGCTCTCCGCGTAGCGCGTGCGTCCGATGAGGATGGCCTCGGTTTTTTCCATGATGACAAAAGGCGTTGAACTCGCACGCCAAGCCGCTATCTACGCTGCATGGAAAAGACCAGCAAGACCATCCTCACCGACCTTCAATCCCTCGACACCACGGCTCTCAAGGCAAGGTTGGGGGAGCTCCGGAGGTATCTTTGACGTCCCGAAATTAAAAGACGAACTGGCCATGCTGGAGGACCGCCTGGCGGCCCCTGGCTTCTGGGATAACGCGAACGCGGCGCGCAAGACGATCGACCGCACGAACGTCATCAAAAAGAAAATCGGACCGCTGCAGGATCTGGAAGCGCGTGCCGGGGATTTTGACGGGCTCATTGAGCTGGCCAAAGAGGCGGGCGACACGGACACGTGGCGTGAGGTGGAGCATGAGCACAAGAAGCTCAGCGCGGATATTTCCAGCTTTGAACTTAGCCAGCTGCTGAGCGGCCCGTTTGACAGTGGCAATGCCTTCATCACCATCCATTCCGGTGCCGGTGGCACGGAGGCCTGTGACTGGGCGGACATGCTGATGCGCATGTATCAGCGCTGGTGCCAGCGCCGTGGCTACAAGGTGGAACTGATTGACCATGAAGCGGGAGATGACGTGGGCACACGCTCCGCCACGCTCGAAATCATCGGCGAAAACGCCTTTGGCTTCCTGCAAACCGAGCGCGGCGTGCATCGCCTGGTGCGCATCTCGCCCTTTGATGCGGCAAAGAAGCGCCATACGAGCTTTGCCTCGATTGATGTGACGCCCGACTCCGAAGAGGAGATCGACATTGTCGTGCGTGATGAAGATCTGCGCGTGGACACCTATCGCGCCGGCGGCAAAGGCGGCCAGAACGTGAACAAGGTGGAAACTGCCGTGCGTCTGACGCACATTCCCAGCGGTGTCATTGTGGCGTGTCAGATCGAGCGCAGCCAGCCGAAGAACCGCGCCAAAGCGATGGCGATGCTCAAGGCGAAGCTTTTCCAGATCGAAGAAGACAAGCGTCAGGCCGAGATCGACCGCCAGTATGGCGAGAAGAGCGACATTGGCTGGGGCAGCCAGATCCGCAGCTATGTCTTCCAACCTTACCAGATGGTTAAAGACCATCGCACCGGCGAGAAGACCAGCAGCGTGCAGGCCGTCATGGATGGAGATTTAGATGCCTTCATGGAAGCCAAGCTGCGCGGTCGGAAGGCCGGTGATAACGACAAGGACGACGACGTGTAATTTGGTTTGCGGTGGCTGGCAGTGGTTTGCCGTTGTTTGCGATGGTTCAACAATCGCAAACCATTGCAAACCATCGCCAACGACTGCAAACTTTCCCCCATGAAGCCTGTTTTCGAGAAAGTCCCCAAGCGTCAGTGGGAGTCCTTCCACTGTGAGACGGTGCGTGCGCTGGACTATGGGACGCGCTGGCATTTTCATCCGGAGTATCAGCTGACGCTGGCGATCGAGAGTCGCGGGCACCGGGTGGTGGGGGACAATATCAGTGCGCTCACGGACGGAGACATCGTCCTGATTGGCTCCAATCTGCCGCACGTGTGGCATCAGGACGTGAACGCGAAGGCGCGGCGGGTGAATGCCATCATCGTGCGGTTTGACGAGGACTTCCTGGGGCGGGATTTCATGGCGCTGCCGGAGATGGAGCCGGTGAAGCGGCTGCTGCAGCGCGCGGCGCGCGGCCTGGAGGTGCGTGGCGCCGCCCGCGCGGTGGTGACGGAGCACATGAAACGTCTCGCTGGCAGCGAGGGGCTGGCGCGGGTGATCGAACTGCTGGCCATTCTCAATGCGCTGGCCGCTTCAGAAGATTTGAAGGCGCTGGCCAGTTCCAACTTTGAGCCCAAGCTCGAATCTGCCGACCAGGGGCGGATGGAGCGGGTGATCGATTTCATTCACACGCATCTGACGGAAGAAATCGACCGTGAGCGTCTGGCGAAGCTTGCGCACCTGAGTCTTGGGGCTTTCAGCCGCTTCTTCCACTCGCGCACCGGCAAGACGGTGCCGCAGTATGTGAACGAGGTGCGCATCGGCCGTGCCTGCGGCATGCTGGCGGAGGATGTGTCAAACATCACGGACATCGCGATGGACTGCGGCTACCGTAACCTGGCGAACTTCAACCGCCGCTTCCGCGAGGTGATGGGGACGACGCCGAGCGCCTACCGGCAAAAATTCCGCGGCATGGCGGGGAAGTGACGCCCGCGCCACTTGCGCCGCCTTTCATCCGGTGAGATAAGCTGTGCATGAGTCAGATGCTTGAACCGGATCTTTCCGTGGTGGACCTCCGCGCCTACTTCGTGCGGAAGCGCAATGCGCTGCTGGTGCGGGGACGCTTCAGTCCGCTCTATCTCGATTACTACCTGCACCTGATGCAGTACGGCCTGCAGAATGCGGAGGCGCTGGATCAAATGCTGAAGGATACGCTGGCCGCGATGGCGCTGCATCTCTGCTCGCGCCCGCAGGATGAGAGCTGTGCGTGGACCATCCACGTCAAAGAGCCGCAGCGCGCGAACGTGTTCGTCACTGGCAGCTCACGTCCTGGTCGTGTGGCGGGCCGGGTTTTCACCGAAGACGTGCGCCAGGAGGGCGAGGCGATGTTCATTTCGCAAGCGACGCGCCCGGATCAAGCACCCCGGCAGAGCATGATCGAGTTTCACGGTGACGACATGCTGAAGGCGGTGGAGACGTTTTACACCACCAGCGAGCAGCGCCTCACGCGCTTCTTCCGGCTGGAGGATGAGGAGTTCGTGCAAATCTCCGCCGAGCCGGACTGCGATGAGCCATGGCTGTCCGAACTCACGCTGGAGCAGGTGCTTGAAATTGAAACGGCGGAGCATCTGACTCTGCTGGAAACGCGCGGCTATGTGTTTGAATGCGGCTGCTCCGTGGAGCGCCTGCTGCCCATCATCATGCGCCTCCCGCAGGATGATCTGGATCACATCTTTGCCGACGGCGTGGCGCAGATTCACTGCCCGCGCTGCGGTGCGGTCTTTCGCACGCCGAAGGAGAGCTTTGAGCAGTGGCGGTCCAAGCAGTCTTAATTCAAGCGTTCCGCCCGCAAACGAGACGTTTGCGCTACTCGCATGAAACTCGCCCTCATTCGCCGACAGTTCTCCGCCACCGGAGGCGCGGAGCTGTACGTGCAACGGCTGCTGGGGGCCTTGACGGCTGCGGGGCATGAGACGCATCTGTTTGCTGAAAAGTGGAAGGGGCAGGCGGCGGGCGTGCAGTTTCACAGTGTTCCCGTGGATGGATCACGCGCGGAACGTCCGCTGCATTTTGCGGAGGCTGTGAACGCCGCTGTGCAGCACGAGAGGTTTGACTGTGTGTTCAGCCTGGAGCGCACGCTGAAGCAGGATGTCTACCGCGCAGGAGACGGCCTGCACCGTGTGTGGCTGCAGCGGCGCAAACAGTTCGCACCCTGGTGGAAGCGACCGCTGGTGGGGCTGGGGGCGTTTCATCGCAATATGATGGCGCTTGAGGCGCAAACCTTTGATCCGGCCAACACGCAGCGCATCATCGTGAACTCTGAAATGGTGCGCGGCGAGATCGCGCAGCACTTCCCCGCTTTCCCGCAGGAGCGAGTGCACACGATCCGCAATGGAGTGGATGTGCAGCGATTCAAGAGTGTGTCGAGGGCTGCGGCGCGCAAACGCTTTGGACTCGCCGAAAACGATTTCGTGCTGGTCTTTGTCGGCTCCGGGTGGGAGCGCAAGGGGCTGCCCTGGCTGCTGAAGTTAATGGCCGGGCGCAGCGATGATCCGCAGCTCAAACTGCTTGTCGTCACACGGGATCGCATGCGCGGCAAGGTTCCGCCGAACGTCATTCTTACCGGTCCGCTGAACGATGTGGAAGCCGCTTACGCCGCTGCGGATGTGCTGACCTTTCTGCCGATTTATGAACCATGCTCCAATGTGGTGAGCGAGGCGCTGGCCAGCGGCCTGCCGGTCATTACGACGAGTTTCAACGGGGCCGGCGAATTGATCGACCCCGGCATCAACGGCCATGTCCTGAATGATCCTGCCGATCTGGCGAAGCTGGGCATGTGCATCAATCACTGGCGCGCGCGCGGCAGTGCCGCGCCTGTCAAAACGCGGCAGGCGCTGGATCTGGAGCTGAATGTGGACTGCACGATTCAAGTGCTCAAATTGGCAGCTCGAAAACGTGAGTGAACATTAGTACGGAATATTCAGCGGATGCGGCGTCGCGCCTTTGCGCGGCGTGTGGGATGTGCTGTGACGGGACAATGTTTCAGATCGTGCGGATGCAACCGGGGGAGGTGCCGGCGGAACTCGGAAAGCTGGGGCTGAAAATTCGCTGCCGTGACGGGGAGTATTACATGGAGCAGCCATGCTCCGCGCTGCGGGAGAAACGCTGCACTGTTTATGAGCAGAGGCCGGTGCGGTGCCGCTTGTTCAACTGCCAGCAATTGGGTCGTGTGGAACGTGGTGAAACCACTGAGTCTGAGGCGATGACGATGATCGTCGAGACGCGTGCGCTGGTGGAAAAAGTACGCGGATTGATCGAACAAAGCGGACTGCGTGAGGATGGCCAGGCGCTGGTGGAACGCTACGAGCGCGTGGCGTCAACGCCGGTCAATCAAGCACTGGAGCCAGAGCTGGTCGCAGTGCGGGAGGAACTGGATGAAGTGATGCGGAAATTGAAGCTGCGATTGAACCGTGAGTTTCGGCTGCCACCGAATTCTCATTGACGGAATCATTCGTCTTATATACTTTCCGTGCCAAGATAGATGATGGATAAGAAACTACTGAGGTTGCTCGGCAGTGAGGATTACATACCCTCCAATGTGCCAGAGCTTCTCTCCCAACTGGGCATGAAGCCCAATCAACAGCAGGTGCTGCAAAGCCTGCTCAAAAGCCTGGAGAAACAGGGGAAAATTATACGCACGAAGGGCAACCGCTACATCGTGGCGAAGGAAGCCGACTTGGTGCCCGGGGTGATTCAGATCACCAGGGGTGGCCGTGGCTTTGTGCAGCCCGATGAAGCTGGGATCTCTGAAATCGGCATCTCAGAAAGCAACACGGGAACCGCCATGCATGGCGACCGGGTGCTGGTCCGCCTCGACGTCAGGCCGGGTCAGGAGGACAAAATTGGCAGCGTGGTGCGCGTGCTGGAACGCAAGCGCACGCAGTTCGTGGGCACCCTGCAGCGCTCAAAGCAGTTCCTGCATGTGACGCCGGATGATCCGCGTCTGCCCGGGGCGATTTATGTCTCGGAGCCGCGTGATGTGGGCCGCAAGCCCAATGTGGGCGACAAAGTGGTCGTGGAAATCACCCAGTGGGAATCCAAGCAGACAGCGCCTGAGGGCGAAATCATCGAGGTGCTCGGTCCGCCGGATGAAGAGGGCGTGGACATGCTCTCCGTGCTGCGTCATTACGATCTGCCGCTGCACTTTCCGAAGAGCGTGCTGCATGAGGCCAACACGATCGCCAAGTCGCGGGCTGACAATCAGCCGAGCGCACAGGAGTGCGCCGGACGCGTTGACTGCCGCTCGCACAACGTCATCACGATTGATCCGGATGATGCGAAGGACTTTGATGATGCCATCTGCCTTCAGAAGCAGGGGGATCAGTGGCTGCTGTGGGTGCACATTGCCGATGTATCGCACTATGTGCTGCCGGGCAGTGCGCTGGACATCGAAGCCAGGAAGCGCGGCAACTCGACCTACCTCGTGGATCGAGTGATTCCGATGCTGCCTGAAGCACTGAGCAATGAGCTGTGTTCGCTCAAGCCGAACGTGGATCGTTTGACGAAGTGCGTGGAGTTTGTGCTGGCCAAGGATGGGCATGTGGTGAGCTCGAAGTTTTATCCCTCGGTGATCCGCTCGAAGCGCCGCTTTACCTACAAGGAGGCGTTTGCCGCCATTCAGGTGCCGCCGAACAATGAAACTGAGCAGATGCTGCACGATGCGCATGCAATGGCGCAGAAAGTCCGCCACCTGCGCTTCAAGAACGGCTCGCTGGATCTCGATTTCCCGGAGAACAAGATCCGCCTCGACGAACACGGCAAGGTGCTGCGCATCGAGCGTATTGAGAACGATGTCTCGCATCAGTTGATCGAGGAATACATGCTGCTGGCCAACGAAGCTGTTGCAGGACGCCTCATGGGGCTTGACCGGCCTTCTGTGTATCGTGTGCATGAATCACCGAAGGAAAAGCGGCTCAATGATTATCGTGAAGATGTGCTGAGTCATCGCGTGCCCTGTGGAAATCTCACTCATCGCCCTGAGGTGCAGAAGCTGCTGAGCCGGCTGGATGATCTGCCGATTGGCCCGGCGTTGAAGATTGGTTTCCTGCGCTCGATGATGCGGGCGCGGTATGCCGTGGAGCCTCTCGGCCATTACGGTCTCGCCAAGACGAAGTACACGCATTTCACGTCACCGATTCGTCGTTACGCCGATCTCGTGGTACACCGCTCCTTGTTCGACAAGGTCGAGCTGCAGGTGGGCATCGCGAAGCAGATCGCCGATCACATCAGCACGACTGAAAAGAACTCGTCGGATGCCGAACGTGACAGCAAGGAGGTCAAACTCTACGCATACCTGAGAGCGCAGCTCGTCTCGAAGAAACCGCAGCCCTATGTCGCGCTCGTCACCGATGTGCGGAACTTCGGCTTCTTCGTTGATGTGCCGGATCTCGGCCTCAGCGGTGGCGTGCCGCTTTCCTCGATCCAGGATGACTTCTATGTCTTTGATCCTTCCACTCGTCAGGTCACGGGGCGTCACACGCGCAAAGTCATCAGCATCGGTGATAAAATCGTCGTGCAGATCTACAAGGTGGACAGCATCAAGAAGCAGGTGGATTTCATGCCTGTGCCGCAGCGTGGCAAACCGACGCGTTCCGAAGATTCAGAACGACCGAATCGGCGCGGGCCCCAGAGCCGCGATCCCAAACGGCCTGCCGCACCGCCGCGCAAGCCTGGGCATGGTCACAAGCGCGCGTCGCAGCAGCCGAAGAAGAGACGATAAGAGGATCAACCCAGGCCCACCGCATCGCGCACACGACTGAGAGTTTTGCGCGCGACGGCGCGGGCTTTCTCAGCGCCTTCGGCGAGCACTTTGTCCACGTAGCCTTTGTCGGCGAGGATTTCGTCACGGCGGGAGCGGAAGGGGGCGAAGTAGTCGGTCACGCCTTGCAGGAGGCGTTTTTTGAAGTCGCCGTAGCCAACGCCGCCATTGAGGTGGTCGGCCACCATGGCGTCATAGTCAGCCTGTGATGCCACCAGCTTGTAGAGGGCGAGGATGCTGCTGCCCTCGATGGCTTTGGGGGCTTCGACCGGTGTGGAGTCGGTCTGGATGCCCATGATCTTCTTTTTCAGCGGGCCGGGTTCTTCAAACAGCGGGATGGTGTTGTTGTAGCTCTTGCTCATCTTTTTCCCGTCAAGACCGGGGACGACCGCAGTCGTTTCCTGGATGCGTGGCTGCGGCAGCTTGAAAAGGCCTGCGCCAAAGGTTTCATTCATCTTGATGGCGATGTCACGGGTGACCTCGACATGCTGCTTCTGATCTCTGCCCACCGGGACGACATCACTGTCATAGATCAGGATGTCTGCCGCCATGAGCACGGGATAGGCAAAGAGGCCGTGTGAAGGAGAGATGCCGTTGGCGATTTTGTCCTTGTAGCTATGGCAGCGCTCCAGCAGGCCCATGGGAGTGACGGTGCTGAGGATCCAGGAGAGCTCGCAGTGCTCCGGCACGTCGCTTTGGCGGAAGAAGACGCATTTGTCCGGATCGAGACCGCAGGCGAGGAAATCGACGGCGAGCTCGCGGACGTAGCTGCGCAGCGCCTTGCCGTCCTGAACGGAAGTGAGCGAGTGGTAGTCGGCGATGAAATAGTAGGCGTCGCCTTCATGCTGCAGCTTGAGGGCAGGCTCCATCATGCCAAAGAAATTGCCGATGTGGAGTCTGCCGCTGGGTTGAAGGCCGGAAAGGATGCGCATAAGACCGCTGATATGGCGGTGCGTGTGGGAATCGTCAAGCCAGCCGTTTTCGCGCGGCGATCAGGCCGTGCTTGGGGCCAAAGACAAAGGCGAGGGCGAACATGGCCGCCTGTGCCAGCACAATGCAGGCACCGGTGGCGCCGTTCATGAAGTAGCTGGCATAGACACCGAGGCAGCTGGCGAGCACGGAGGAACTGGCTGCGATGAACAGCATGTGATCAAAACGATCGGTGAGCAGCCGCGCGGTGCAGCCGGGGGTGATGAGCATGGCCACGACGAGGATGATGCCCACGGCCTGGAGCGAGGCAACGATGGTGGTGGCGAGGACGGCCAGAAGGATGTAGTAAAGCAGGTTCGTGTTCAGGCCGATGGCGCGAGCATGAGCAGGGTCAAAACAGAACAGCAGCAGGTCTTTGCGCATGAGGAGGATGACGGCGAGTGTCAGCAGCGAGGCGGCAAGCGTCTGGATCATGTCCCCACGCTCAATGCCGAGGATGTTGCCAAAGAGAATGTGATTGAGGTGCGCATCGGTTTCCACTTTGGTGAACATCACGAGACCGAGTGCGAACAGCCCGGTGAAGACGATGCCCATGACGGTGTCCTCCTTGATGCGTGTGTTGGATTTGATCCAGCCTGTGGCGGCGGCGCAGAAAAGGCCGGAGACGAATGCCCCGATGGCGAGGGGCAGTCCCAGCATATAGGCGCCGACGACTCCAGGCAAAACGGCGTGGGAGATGGCGTCGCCCATCAGAGACCAGCCTTTCAGCACCAGATAGCAGGAGAGCACGGCGCACACCGCCCCTACGAGGGCTCCGACGAGCATCGCCTCGTTCATGAAGCTGTATTGAAACGGGGCGAGGAGGTTCATGCGGAGGCGGCACGGCGTTGGGCGCGGGCTGCGAGAAGGCCGTGTTTGGGAGCGAAGGTGAGAGCGACGAGGAAAATGACGGTTTGCAGCACGACGATGCAGCCACCGGTGGATCCATTCAGGAAGTAGCTGGCATACGCGCCCACCACGCCGCACAAGACACCGGTGAGGGTGGCGATGCCGAGCATTCGGCCAAAGCGGTCGGTGAGCAGGTAGGCTGTGGCCCCGGGGGTGACGAGCATGGCGACGACGAGGCACGCGCCCACCGTTTGCAAAGCTGCGACCGCCGTGGCGGAGAGCAGCGCGAGCAGCAGGAAGTGCAGGAAGCGCGTGTTCAGGCCGATGCTGCGTGCGTGGCCCTCATCAAAGCAGTAGAGCAGCAGGTCCCGCCATTTGAGGCCGAGGATGAGGATGGCACCTGCGGAGATGATGAGCACCTGGAGGATGTCCGGGTCGGAGATGGCAAGGATGTTGCCAAAGATGATGGTGCGCAGGTTGAGATTGCTCGGGTAAAGTGAGAGCAGCAGCAGCCCCAGGGCGAAGAAGCTGGTGAACACCACGCCGATCACCGCATCTTCCCGCAGCCGCGAGTTGTGCTTCACCCAGCCCATGCCCAGCGCCGCCAAAATGCCGGCGACGAAGGCTCCGACGGAAAACGGAAGACCCAGCATCCAGGCCACCGACACGCCGGGCACGATCGCGTGAGACAATGCATCGCCCATCAGCGACCATCCCTTGAGCGTGATGAAGCAGGACAAAAACGCGCACACCCCGCCTATGAGGCCGCTGACGAGAATGGCCTTCACCATGTACTCGTAGTGAAACGGCGTCAGGAGGTCGGTCATTCGCCCACCTCCATCTCCCGCTTCTTTACCAGTTTCTCGCGTCCCAGGCGGTCCGTGTATTCCAGATGGCCGTCCTTGCCGAACACGAGCGGGCGTTCGTCGTCAGTGAGCAGCTTCACGGTGCGACCGTCATGCTCCTGGATGGTGGACTGCGCGAAGTGGAACTGGCGCAGCACGCCCCCAAAGGCGCGGGTCAGGTTGTCTTCAGTGAACACGATCTCGGTGGGGCCGAAGGCTAGCACCGTTCGGTTGACCAGCACCACCTGATCGCAAAACTCAGGCACGCTGCCGAGGTTGTGGGTAGAAACGAGGATGATGTGGCCCTCCTCGCGCAATGCCCGCAGCAGTTCGATGATGGCGGTTTCGGTCTGCACGTCCACGCCGGTGAAAGGTTCGTCCAGCAGCATGATGCGTCCCTTTTGCGCCAGCGCACGGGCCAGAAAGACGCGCTTCCTTTGTCCGCCGGAAAGCTCGCCGATCTGGCGGTCTTTGAGTCCGCTCATGCCCACGCGTTCCAGGCATTCCTCAGCCACGCGCTTGTCCTCCGCCCGCGGGATGCGCAGGAAATTCATGTGCCCGTAGCGCCCCATCATCACCACGTCCCAGACGCTGACGGGGAAAGTCCAGTCCACCTCCTCCGCCTGAGGCACGTAGGCGACGAGTTTTTGCTTGCGTGATTCCTCAACGCTCCGGCCCGCGATGCGTACTTCGCCTTTGGCTGGCCGCAGGAATCCCATGATGGCCTTGAACAAGGTGCTTTTGCCGCTGCCATTGACTCCGACGAGGGCGCAGATGGTGCCTGCTCCGAGGGTGAATGTGGCGTTGTTCAGGGCAACGTGGCCGTTTGCATAGGCCACGGTGACATCGGTGACTTCAATCGCGAGCGGGGGGAGGGCGGCGGGCATTGTCAGGGGTGGGCGAACGCCTTCACGATGATGTTGGCGTTGTATTGAAGAAGCTTCAAAAACGTCGGCGCGGGGCCGTCGTCGCTGGTGAGCGAGTCCACATACAGCACACCACCGTAACGTGCACCGGTTTCCTTTGCCACCTGCAGCATGGCCTTGTCACTGATGGTGCTTTCCGAGAAAACCACCGGGATTTTGCTTGCCCGCACGGTGTCGATGACCTTCCGCACCTGCTGCGGCGTGCCTTCCTGGTCCGCATTGATGGGCCACAAAAAAAGTTCCTTCATGCCGTAGTTGCGCGTCAGATAGGAAAAGGCTCCTTCACAACTCACCAGCCAGCGCTGTTCCTCCGGGATTGCCTCCAGGGCTTTGCGCACAGGCTCATCCACGGCGCGGAGTTCGGCGGTGTAGGCCGCGGCGTTCTTCGTGTAGGTCGATTCGTTGGCCGGATCGAGCTTCACCAGCGCTTTGCGGATGTTTTCGACGTAGATGACGGCGTTGGCTGGAGACATCCAAGAATGCGGGTTGGGCTTGCCGGTGTAGGGTCCCTCCGCAATTCCCATCGGCTCGATGCCCTCTGTAAGCACCACGCTGGGAACATCCCTCACCTGCTGGAGGAATTTTTCAAACCAGCGCTCCAGGCCCAGTCCGTTCCAAAGCACGAGATCAGCGTTCTGCGCTTTGACGAGATCAAGCGGCGTCGGTTCATAGTCATGAATCTCCGCGCCCGGTTTCGTGATGGACTCCACGATGGCCGCCGTTCCGGCGACATTCTGCGCCATGTCCTGGATGATCGTGAAGGTCGTCAGGATTCGTTTCGGCCCAGACCTGGTCTTTTCAGGGGAGGGGCCACATGCAGCGAGAGTGCCGAGGAGGAGCAGCAGGGCTGGCTTTTTCATGGCAGCGACGGAGCGGAAGACTTCAGGCAACGAGCCTCCTATGCGTGAGCGCCAGCCTGTTTCGGGGGTGTTTTCCATAGGTATGGGGATAAAATTAGAAGCGGAAAGAGACGCCCACAAAGGGATTCAGCGTTTGATTGCCATTGAAGAACCAGTTCATTCCAACATCAAACTTCAGGTCTGGGGTGACAAGGTAGGTGAGGCCCCCGTCGAAAGAGGATTGCAAGTAGCGCCCGCCGTCATAGAGCCAGCCCTGGTAGGTCTCAACGTAAAAGGCCAGCTTCTCGGTCAGGTCACGTCCAATCGCGAGAGTGAAGGCGGGCTCAAAATAGCGCTGGCGCTCATCAGTCACCGCCATGGCGAGGAAGATGCTGGAGCCGAGTTCCCAGCCGCCGCGGATGTCGAGCTCCTGATTAATGGTGAAGCCGTACTCCCAGGCGTTGTTGCCGAATCCTGTGGTGGCGGTGGGCGCCTTCACCCAGGGCAGGATGGCCAAGGCGTAAGGTCCCTCATCATTGCCCACCAGACCGGTCTTCATGCGCAGGTAAATGTCGCCTCTGCCGCTGCTTTTGTCCGTCAGGAAGCCGTCGGCATCCTTTTCCCGATGCAGCAGGCGCGGAGCCCAGCCGATCTGCAGGTCGGTGTCATGCGTGATGCCGTATTTGAAAATGAAATCGCACAAGGAGGTGTCCTGGGCCTGCTCGCCCATGCCGTAACTGCGGCTGAATGAGACCAGGTTGCTTTCGACCTGAAACCAGCCTTTCGGAACGGTATGCGCGGATTCGGTCTGGTCTGGACGGTCGGTGCTCAGCGGGCGCACCGGCTGCTGTTCAGCGGCGTGGAGAGAGGCGGCATGGGCCACCAGACATGTGAACAAGATGATATATGCGCGCATTAGAAAGTTAGTCTGGGCTAAAAACATCAGGCTGAGAAAAGCGCAAGTGTTAGTTTTAGCCTGGGCTAACATTTTCAGGCGAAACGATTCGCTTTGCCTCCGCCGACGCCCCGGCTAAAATTTGGCAATGCCTGCCAAGCGCCAAGAACCCACTGCGCATGTTCACTCACCCGCCATCGAAGATTATCTGGAGCAGATTCACAATCTGATCGAAGGGAAGGGGTATGCCCGCGTGGTGGACATCGCCAAGAATCTGGGGATCTCACAGGCCAGCGTGACCAACATGATCCAGAAGCTCGATGCTGAGGGTTTTGTGGTCTATGAGCGGTACCGCGGGGTGGTTTTGACCGACGAAGGCCGCAAGGTGGGCGCTGAGATCGCGCGGCGACACGAGGTTTTGACGCGCCTGCTGGCGGGTTTTGGACTCGATCCGCAAACCGTTCACGAGGACGTGGAAGGCATGGAGCACCACATCAGTCGTCAGACGCTGGACGTGCTGACCCTGCTGATGGAGGAACTGGAAGGCAATGCGGTCTTGATGCGCAAACTGAGGCGCAAGCTGGCGGGACTGACCTGACCGGCGCCGCTTAAAGGATTGCCTTGCAGCCAATAAAGAAAGAATTAAAAGCTTGTGATAGCCACCATGACAACCCTGCGTTTAGTCATGGATTCGATTCCATGATGCGCTGGTTCTTGTACATACCCTCCATCTTAGTCCTGCTTACGCTGGGCTTGGAGTTGTGTTCAATGCATGATGCACCAGTGGTGAAGGAGCCATCTCACCTCTCCTGTGTATTGGATGACGATGATGGTGAATTGAAGCACAGCGCAGTGCGCGAGCCAACATTCACTGAATGCAGTCCATTCATTTTGGCAGGACTGAATTTGGTGACTCAAAGTCTGAAGTCTGACTTCGTTTTGTCGCTCGAAGAAGCTGCAATCTTAAAAGTCTGCTCAGGTGTCCGTCTGCACCGGTGGTTGTGCCGCGAGTGCTGTTGATGATGCGCGAAAGTGCTGCTGAGCATGTCCAAGGAATGCTCAAACACGCAGCGGGAATGCCATAAACAGGCACGGGGTTTGCTATACACGGCTGGTGAGCGGGTGCTTTGCCCCAGCTTCTATTCTTACATCACGGCTGGACCGATTCGGTCTCTGTAAGTCCATGCCTCAGTTACTTTCTTTCACGAGATCATGTCTTCCAATTTCATTGATAATGAACACTATTCTTTCCATTTTTTTCAGCCTGCTTCTTACCGGCGTTGCGTCTGCCGGTTCGGTCATGCTCAACGTTAAAGCCGCCAGCGAAAACAAAACCGCCGACAAGAAACAAGCCGAAGTTACCCGCGCTTTCTGGCTCAATGTGCGTGTCACCAACCCCTCCGGCGTCAAGCTGGAAGGAGTGACGCTGAAATGGACTCTTTTTGCCGCCAATCTCCGGCGCGGTGCGGACAGCATCGTGGTGGAGAAATCCGGTGATATCCAAATCAGCGTGGATGCCAATGGCAGGTATGCGGACATGACCACTCCCAAGGTGGCTTTTGTTTACACACCCATGCATTCCGAACGCAAAGGCAGGTCGTCCATCACTGTCGAGGAGGCTGGACATCGCTACCATGGCTTTCATGTGCAGGTGGTGAATGGAGACGCCGTTCTTGCTGAGATCTGGAGCAATGAGGCATTGCGGAAGCAGCAACTCAAATAACCCTGCTGATCCAATACTTTGCCGGTATTGCGCCGGAAGAGCTTGGCCGATCCCCATCTTTTAAAGGACACAGTACCTTGTCAAAACTGCCGTCGTCGGACGAGTGGCATTTTTACAGCGCCTTCTAAGCGGAAGGTGTCACACCGTTTTTTTTGATGATGAGGTTTCAGAAAATGAATCTGCAGCTTTCGGCCAAGGATCATTTCAGCCTCGCCAAATTCCTTCAACTAACAAAACAGGATCCGTCATCCTTACAAGGCCCTTTTTTGGCAGTCACAGTTCAACATGAACAGGCTGTCATGCACTGATCTTCAGTGGAGAACGGGCCATGGTAGCAGAACCCTAACGGTCATTGTGTCGCAGCAACCGAGTTTTTTCTCTTACCCAAATGTCATTGATGACGCCACGTTTCATGAAAACCTGCCTTTACCTTTTTCTGCTGATGTTGTTCTCGGAACAACTGGTTGCAGCTGCGGAATCTCCCTCTATGCCGGAAAGCTCCGAGGGACCTTCTGCTGAACGCCTGGCCGAACTGACCAAATCCACTTCCCGGCGCACGCCGATCAAGCTGGAGGATTACCTTGTCAAAGTGGCGGCCTCAAACCTCGGCTATGCGTCACAGCGCTACAATGTGTCGATCGCCGAGGCTCAGATCATGGCTTCGAAGGTTTTCCAAAACCCGGTTCTGCAAATCGGCAACATGCGGGATGTGTCGAATAGCGGCGGTCAGAAACTGCCGGGCTTTTACAATGGGTACATATCTCAAACCATCGAACTCGGCGGCAAGCGCCGCGAACGACAGCTGGTGGCCCGGAAAAATTATGCTGCGGTGTCCTCCTCGCTGCAGAGTTTCCTGCAGAATCTACGACTGGATGCCTCGGCTGCCTATGCAGATGCCATTGCCATGGGACAGGTGGCTTCTCAGTTTCAGCGCACCGCCTCCCTGCTGCGGGACCTGCTGCAGGCCCAGCAGGAACGGCAGAAGGCGGGGGACATCAGCGATGTGGATCTCTTGCAGACGCGTGTCGAAGTCCGCCAGTATGAGGCCGAACTCCTCAATGCGCAGGCCCAGGCCACAAATGCTGAGCTTGGCCTCAATGCTTTTCTCGGGCCGCAGTTTGCGAGCACCCACTGGCAGCCAGTAGGGACACTGAATGTCACCCCGCAAAGCACGGACCTGTTCAAGCTGCTTTCCAGTGCCATCCGCAACCGCCCTGACCTTGTGGCGATGCGCGACCGGCGTGATGCGACGGGCGAAAACATCAAACTGGAAAAAGCCAATCGAGTTCCTGACCTGACTGTGGGTGTGGGCTGGACCAACAGCACCTACTCGGGCAATACGACCTCCCCTCAGCCGAATTACAACATGATGGGTCTGCAGTTCTCATTGCCACTCCCGATCTGGAATCAAAACAAGGCCGGCATCGCCGCTGCACAAGCTCAGGCAAGTCAGTCGCAGCTGGATCTTGATGCAGCGGAAGTGCAGGCAGGAGTGGATGTGCGCCGGGCGCTTTCCCTCTATGGCTCTGCCCGCGAGCGTGTGCATCTTTATCAAGGCGGCGTTTTAAAGGATGTCGATGCCGCTTTGGAAAAGCGGGTGGTCAGCTACAAGCGCGGCGGCTCTTCGTTGCTGGAGCTGCTGGATGCCCAGCGCAAGGCCAACGAGGTCTGGCAGAGTTTTTACGACGCACAAAGCGACCATGCGCGGGCGGTCATTGAGCTGCATCGCGCCGCCGGCATCTGGATCATCCACTTCTAAACCCACTCAATCATGCAAATCATCAAATACTCATGGCTTCTGGCGCTGCTGCTGGCGGCCTGCAAACCGGCTCCCGTCGTTGAGATAGATCCGTTTCCAGTCAAAGTGGAAAAGAACCATCTGATTTTCACGGCGGGTGATCCCCAGCTGAAGGTGATCGGAGTTCAGCCGGCGAAGGAGAATGACACCGTGATCCTGCACCTGACTGGCAAGCTGGTGTGGAACGAGGACGTCACCACGAATGTCTTCTCTCCTCTGGCCGGACGTGTGGCCAGCATCAAAGGGGCGCGTGGGCAGAAGGTGAAAGTGGGGGATGAACTGGCCCGCATCACATCGCCGGATTTTGGCCAGGCCCAGGCAGACGCGGTGAAGTCTGAGGCTGATCTGGCATTGGCCAAGAGAGTGCTGGAGCGCACCCGGGATTTGCTGAAGCAGGGAGTGCTGCCGCAGAAAGAACTGGATACGGCACAGAACGCTTTTGATGACGCTCAATCAGAGCGCGACCGTGCCGTGGAGCGTCTGGCCGTCTGGGGCGGGCGTGGCGGAGATGTGAATGGTGCGTTTGTACTCAAAGCGCCCATGGACGGAGTCATTGTGGATCGTAATGTGCAGCCAGGGCAGGAAGTGAGATCTGATCAGATGCTGGCGGGCATGGCCGTGGTGGCTGCGCCTTTGTTCATCATCTCAGATCCTGAATCCCTGTGGGTGCATCTGGATGTCAGCGAGCAGGATTTGTCCAACCTGCAGGTGGGGCAAAAGCTGGAGATTCGTTCCCGGGCATATGGCAATCGGGTTTTCCCGGGAGTGCTCACAGTGATCGGGCAGTCACTGAATCCAGACACACGCACCGTGGTGGCCAAAGGCATGGTGTCCAATCCGGAGAAACTGCTCAAGGCGCAAATGTATGTGGATGTGAATGTCATCACGCATGTCCCCAAGATGCCGCAGGTGCCGATCAAGGCCGTGTTCTTGCGGGAGGGGAAGGCCTGCGTGTTTGTGCTCGCCTCCGAGACGACCTTTGAAATGCGTCAGATCACCACCGCTGCGGAGGATGCCGGGCATGTCTTCGTCAGCAAAGGACTCAATGCCAACGAAGCGGTGGTCTCAGAAGGGGCGCTCGTGTTGGAGAGCCTGCTTGATGCCAA
>NZ_JBIPNG010000276.1:0-8825 GCF_044373815.1 Prosthecobacter sp.
TGACCAAAAACAAAACTGAGAACCCCTGGAAACCGACAGCCATAACCAGTCTTTTGGCCGTCCATGCGCTCCACGGTAAAACCGGTTCCCCCAAGTCGCTTTTCGTTATCAAGAAACTGAACCGCCGGTGAAAGCGCATCAGGATTTACGAATAAGTTGTCGGTCTCATAAAAAAGACACCATTCAAGATCGGGAAACCATTCTTGAGCACATGCGATCGCCTGATTGCATCCGTCAGCAAAGCTGCTCCGATCTGCAGGCTCAGGCTCCAAAAGATGAATGGGAAGGTTGGGATGCTTGTCTGCCAGCTGCCTCACGTAGTCACGGCTGCCATCGGTTGATCCGGCATCAAAGACAATGATTGCGCTGTCCAGCGGCAGTCTCTTCAATGCAGCGATGAGAGAAGGCAGCGCCATTTCCATAAGGTCTCGCCGATTGAAGGAATTAGTAACGGTAACAAATGAGACAGAGGACATAATCAAGGAAAGTACAGACTACCTAGCATCAGGAAAAGAAACGTAGATATCCCCCCAGACTTCACTAGTTACCTCCAGCCCTCCTAAAAAGGCTCTGGCAGCGTCGAAGTTGATCCACTGTGTAAAATGCAGAGACATTGACTCGCCGTAACTGAAATTGAAGAGAGCATTGCCCAGCCTAGCCAGCCAATCGAGACACTCGATAGAGGACTGTTTTGTTTCCGGTGTAAACTCCAACGAAATGAATGGGACTGGCCGTGTCAGTCCCTTGATGACTTTCAATTCAAAACCTTCAACATCAATTTTCGCAAAACGGGGCAGGCCAAATCGCGCAATCAAATCATCCATGGTCAACAGATCGACCAATCCAGCTGACTTCCAACGCTGGGAGGCAAACCTTCCGCTTTTTTGCGTGGCTTCCACCCATTCTTTGGACAGGCTCGAAATCATGTGAAAATTGCTGGTCATCAGTTCACTCGTTCCCTTGGAATCACTGAGGGCGTTTTCAAGAATCGTGACATTTGAATCGGAACCATACCAGAGACGGAGCGCCTGGGCACATTCACGCTGTGGCTCAACAGCCACAATACGCGCACCTAATCTGCGGAAGATCTTCAGTCTGTTTCCAATATTAGCACCGACATCAAAGCAAAGATCTCCCGGCTGAAGAAACTGGCTATAAAACTCTTGCATCTGCTGGTCATGGTCTGTCCATACAGTAGCTTCTTGTTGGGCATCAGAGCGGATTCTATGAGAACGCCGTATTGAGGCAATGAATGGGATTCTTGCGATTTTTTGAATGAGATTGTGCATGGAGCAAATTAGTTGATTCGGGCGCAATTCTGCCCCGGGAGGGGCACCACCGAAACGATCACCTGATTGTACAAAGAAGCGATTGTTACCGAGTGATGATGTGCGAGATGCTTGGCTATGGAGTCGCTGGGCAAGCTTTCCCCAGACACGTTCACCAACGCAGTCAATGCACCCTGAAGGGCGATTACATCACCATTTGGAAAGGTAACACCGCAAGGACCTATGGCTTCGGCGAGACCACCGCCGTCCGAGCCCACAATAATACAACCGCAGGCGATGCCTTCCAAGGCCACGATACCAAAAGGCTCGTTCCAGCGGGACGGAACAACCATGATCCGATGTTGGTTAAGAAGACGCACCAACTCTTCTCCAGATCTGGGACCGGTGAAACTGACCTGCGCCTCCAAACGAAGGCGTCGAACTTGCTCATTCAAGGCGTGCAGTTCGGGACCTGAACCAATAATCGTCAGAGAGAGCATCTGCCCCTGGTCACGCAAAAGAGCCAGTGCATCCAAAAGCAGGTCACAGCCCTTGTCCGAAACCAAGCGTCCCAGAAAAACCAAATCGCGGTCACGCCGCACCTCAGGCAAACGTCGAAACAATTGATGATCGTAGGGATTGGGAATCACATGACCATTGAGACCAAGGAACGTATCCACAGAGTGACTGCATGAAATATTGGCAGATGCGCAGTGAGCGAGTGCTTTCTTCAGACGATCGAGCGGTTTGACCGGAGAGCCCGGATTTTCGTACCAAATCTGATGAGTGGCAATCCAAGGCGGACAGCGAAAACCGCAGAACAACAACGGAAGCAGGCCCCAAAGACTGATATTGGCAAGAATAACGACGTCAGCGTTTCGGTATGCGGCAACAGTCGCGATGATGCCGGGGCGGCGAAGAACCTTGAACGAGAAAGAATCGGGTGCCGGATTGGGAGTATCTGTGATGACGGTGACAGCATGTCCCATACGCGTCCACTCAGTGGCCAGCACTTGCACGACAGTTTCAAGGCCACCAATTCGTGGAAAAAAAAATGGAGAGAAGAATACAAGCTTGAGAGCAGGCCCCGCCTCTTTTGTTCCATCGGTGGACCTGCGCGGCATCAGAGTATCATCGGTGGCAACCATTCACTTTTTTGAGTTCGTTCTCTCCCCTTCCCCATAAGAAAATTTTTTCTTCGGGATTTCCCAGCCTGATCTCAAAAGGTCATTTTTTACGCTTGAAAAACAACTCATAGGTCGTCCCGACATTGCTCACTGAGCCGAACGCCAGTTTCTTGATCAACCGAAAACCTCGTTGTGACAGAAAGTGGACCAGTTCTTCAAGCTGGCATGCCCCTTCATAGGCCTCGAAGTCGACTGCTTCACACTGCAGCCAGTGAATATGGTCCAAATAAACACCTCCTCCTTGCAGCACAAGCAATTCGGCCCCCTGCACATCGAGAACTGCGCCATCAAAGTGATCTGGGGAATACCCCAAGTTGGTTAACAGTGTGTCTAAACGCAGCGAGATAAGATTGAGAGTCTGGACATGCTGTATATCGGGCCACGCCTCTGCATGACGCTTGAATTTAAAAACCGAGGAGGACTCGCCCTCGTTGCTCGTGACATTGAATTCGATAGAATCTCCATCTCTGTCTGTGAGCAATGCAAGAGCTGATGTCTGATCAGGATAATCACGCAATGTTTCAACCAGTTTCGAATGAACCTTCGGCAGCGCCTCTATCCACAGTACCTCCAGATGGTGCCTCGCATATAAATCACGTTCCTGCCCATGATTGGCCCCAATATGCAAAATTCGTCGGCACTTTCGAAGCATTGGATTTTCGTACCCCCGCAGGATCCACCAGAGTTTGCGCAAAATCCTCAAAGGAAGGGATACTAAACTCATAGACAGTGGTGGCTTGCAATCTTCTGAATGCTTAAAGCGGACATAGACAAGTTTTGCTCAAAATTCGGCCACCAATTCACGATAAACTGTAACTACATGGTGCCGAAAGCGTTGTGGGACGAATTGGGCGGCAAAATCACGAGTTTGTACAGCATCTTCCAATAAAGATTCAGGATGATCGCAGTATCGATGAAGACGGGCCGCAATAGCCGCCGAGTCCATCGCAGGCACACGCCACGCAGGATCGGGGACCGGAGCGCCACAGTTGTCCGACAGCAGCACAGGAATACCACAGGCCATCGCCTCCACAGCGACCCAGCCAAAAGCGTCGGCTACAGAGGGCAGCACCAGCAGGTCATGCTGGGCATAGAGCTCACGTAGACGGTGTTTGGTGAGCGGGCCAGTAGCGACGATTTCGGCACGGCCAATGCTGGAGGGTATCGTCAACTGATCGGTGGGCCGACCGGCCAAGGTCAGCCGCACAGGAGCATCCAGCAGTTCCATCGCCTTGAACAGGAAGGGCAATCCTTTGCGAAGGGAAAGCTCGCCTACAAAGAGCAGATGAAGTGTGCCCACCGATACCGAAGAGCGCTTTGGAGCGGCGACCGGTTGCCAGAAATCGGTGTCGACCCATAGGGGGTTCTGGAAGAGCCGCTCAGGAGCGACCCCCTGGCGCACAAAACTCTGCCCATGGAACTCTGAATAGACCATGAGGCGGCTGGCCAGTTCATACTCCTGCAACTTCCGCTCCATCATGGCTTCACCATCTGGAAATCCTTTCCAGGGAAGATCACAGGCATCCGAAGCTTGCTGCATGAGGGTCTCAAGCTCCACAGGGTGCAACTGGGGGCAGTCGTGTAGAGTCCGGGTGCCTGTGGTGCGCGCAGCCTGTAACGAAGCCAGGGCGCAACGCTCGGTGGTCACCAAGATCGTCGGCGGTGCTTCACGCACCCGACGAGCGCAGTGCCGGTCAAACCAATCAAACATGGCCATGGATTCATCCTGGGCGCCCAATCGACGCTGTAAAGCGTCCCACAACCAAGGCCAGGGATATTCACGCACCCGATGGACATCCAGTCCGGCTACACGTCGGTTGCGCAGGCGTTCCGGACCAAGCAGCCGACTTGCCCGCCCACCCCAAAGGCCCGGGGCATCGTAGAAGGAGCAGTGGAACTCCCGCAGCACGCCCATTTCCTGCGCGGCCAAAGCACATTCATAAGCGGTATGCACCCCGCTGTAGGCCACATCTATCGTGGGTGTGGGGCGCGACGTGCTCATGGAACTTCTCAACATGTTAAACTGTTTATCTGGGTGCTATCAAGGCGGCCTCAAGCCTTCGATTTCAGCCGTGCCACATCGGCATCGACCAGATGGAAAACCATGTCCTCAAATTTTGTCGCTGAATCCCACCCGGTCTGTTGCCGAATCTTGTCGGCACACCCCAAAAGCGGCACACTCTCTTCCGTGCGATAAAAAGCCTCACTCACCTCCACATGATCCTGCCAGTTCAACCCTACACGAGAGAAGGCCACCCGGCAGAGATCTTCGACGCTGTGCAGCACCCCGCTGGAGACCACGAAATCCTCCGGGGTCGCATGATTGAGGATGGCGTGCATGGCGCGAACATAGTCCGGTGCATACCCCCAATCCCGCCGTGCCTCCAGATTTCCCAGCCTCAATTTGTCCGTAAAACCCAATGAAATGCGGGCGGCCGCCATGCTGATCTTGCGGGTCACAAATTCAGGCCTCCGACGCGGGCTTTCGTGGTTGTAGAGGATGCCGACTCCGCAAAACATGCCATATTGCTCCCGGTAATTTCGCGCCAGATGGTAACCTGCCACTTTGCTTATGCCGTAGGCGCTGCGCGGATTCAATGGGGTGTGCTCGTCTTGAGGAGCGCAAGACGGACGGCCAAACATTTCGCTAGATCCGGCAAAGTAGAACCGGCATTGCGGTTGAAATTCGTTCAACGCCGCCAGCAGATAGTGCGTGCTGGCGATGTTGTTCTGAATGGTCTGATAGCCATCTGCCAATCGCTCCCCCACGAAGCTTGACGCTGCCAGATGGTAACATTCGTCGAACGGCGTTTTTGAAATGAGGCGATAGAGGCCTGGAAAGTTGTCCAAGCTCACCGCATGAAGCTGACAGCGTTCGTAAAGTTCGGGCGGCACATCCTGCAGCAGGTTGCTCCGGATGTGCTCCAGCCCGGTTTGACGTGCCAGACCATGTACTTCGTAACCAAGACTCAACAGGAACTCCGCGAGGTAAAATCCGTCTTGTCCGGTGATGCCGGTGATGAGCGCTCGTTTCATGTCATCAAGTCTATTCTCCACGTCTAGGAAAACTGGACGCAGTGTGAAGTGAACGAAGCTGCTTTGCGTAGCTGGCTGCATTAAGAGTCAGGGAATGCTTGTCATACCAGCCCTTCAAAGCGCCGGCCAAAGCCTCCCATGGAAGCTTTGAAACGTCCGTGGTCCTCTCAAGCGTTGTTTCATTCAAGAGGTGGACGCCGTCCTGCAATCCATCCTCAAGCCGGGGGCGCTGTCCTTGGCAGATGACCCCCAAACCGTGTGAGGCAAAGGCCGCCATCAAGGTGGACTTGCCGAAGCATTCCGGATTGTAGGCCGAGTAGCCTACACGGCACGAAAGCAACAGCCTCGAGATATCCGCCGCCGCCATGAAGCCATGGCCGTGCAATTCGACTCCCGGTGTCTCGACATCAGGCAGCCGCCCCCCTCCCAGCACATGCAGCCGGGACAAACCCAGGCGGCGGCAATGATCCGCTGCCCGTGTAATCGTGGCAGCGAGGCTTTCCCCCGTGTAAATACCCCAGCCAAACATGAACATGGCGGGTTCGCGCTCGGTCCAGGCTGGCAACGTCTTCGGTTCGCCAAAATTGGAAAACACTGGCATGGCAACCACTTCCCGGCCGTTCATTCCGGGAATCGAGCGTAGCCAGGAGGCATACCCCTCCCGGTTCGTGCGCAGTCCGTCTGAAGCGAGGGCGATCCGGCGCATGACCCATTGTTGCAGGGGCTGCAGCCAGAACGCGGATGTGGTTACGGGGCCGGAAGCTGCCAGCTCATGAAACATGGTCAGCAACCGCGGACGATCTTGAATCTTGGAAAGCTGCTGCCAGCCAGCCGCCAGCCAAAACGGCACACCTCGTTTTTGATAGCCGTAAGAAGAAAGGTGCAGGATCACCGCGGAAAACTCACGCTGTCGTGACACGACGAAATCGACCAGACTCCTTGTGCTCAAATCCGGCAGCCTGTGCACAGGAAATTCCGCCTCCCCCACAGGCTCATTCCAAGTGGTTCCAGCACAAAGGAAGCTGCTTTGAATGCCTTGTTCTGCCTCAAGGCGTTGCGCAATCCCCCACGCATAGTCACCAACTCCACAAACAGCCGGTGGAACTTTCGGGAGAATTTGCAGGGCTGGACGCTTCTCACTTGGCATGATGGAAAGCTGCAGCGGCTTCGTTCGAAGGGAATACCAAAAAGTTGTCTCCGTTTCGAGCCTCATTCAGGTCGGGGGGAATCGAAAAAACATAACCTCGTTCCTGCAGCCAATCGATCGCCCTATGCGAAGACTCGTGGTACTCCGCAGATAATTCAATGTAAATGACCGGACGATGTTTCCGAATGGTGTTTTCGGCACCCATAAGCACGTCGATTTCAAACCCCTCTGTGTCAATTTTCAGAAAGTCGAGCCTAGAAAGAGCAGGCAATGCTTCATCCAAGGGCAGGACTGCGACTTCTTCTGTCAGACGGGTTACCTCCACGATGTCCCGAGTGGGACGCAAGGAGGCGTTACCTGAACTGGCAGGAATCGTGAGACTCAAGGTTTCACGGTGGCGGCCACAGGCCTGCTGATGTGTCCTGACGTTGGCCAAACGATTGCGCCCGACAAGTGCAGCGAGTTTGGCATGCATAAAACTGGCGGGCTCAAAACTATGCACACAGCCCCGCGCCCCAGCGAGTTCAGAGAACACCAAGGTAGTAAGCCCAAGATTGGCGCCCACATCGACGACGGTGGCGCCCGGAAGAACATGCGGTCCGAACACTTGCAAAAGAGACTGGTGCCACTCGGCAAAGTGTGTGTGATAGATCACTTCCTGGACATCACCGTCGTTATAGCAAGGAAACTCCACGCTGCCATATTGCACCCAAGCAGGAAAAGACGAAGCTCGCGCCACCAAGTTAGCCAACCTGCGCTTCGTGAGTTCAGTCAATATAATGTCACGCAGACGATGAATGAAGCCCTGAGGGTTGGCGATGAGAAGATGGAGTCCTGTAATGAGCTTCATTTAGCAAAGGATGATCGGGATTAACGATATGAATTTTTGACAGAACGATTACCGACTCAGCGGACGTCCTGATTGGCCACCGGTGGGCGTGCGATCAGAAAAAAGCGTTCCTCTGGCAAGGGCATGCCAAAGTACCAAGCAACAAAATCTCCATGGGCTTCGGGTGTTACAAAGCAAGAGTAACCATTGTCCACAAAGACCTGAAGAATTGCCTCCTTGGTGGTGTGCTGTTCCAGTCCAGCTCCGACGTGGACTTCGACGAAGAACTCAGCCCCGTGGCGCAGCACTGCAGTAGCTCCGGCGAGTGCTTCGCCCTCATATCCTTCAATGTCGATGACAACCACATCCGGCCTGCCGAACTCGCCCGCGAGAGAATCAACCGAAACGGTGAGCATGGACTCGCCCACTGCGGTTTGGGAAACCTGGCCATTGAGTGTTGCCGTAAAGGGGACCGACTGACCGGATTCCTTCGCCACTAACGCATGGATAATCGTGACTTGATCAGCTAGGCCATTGAGCACCATATTCTGACGGGCGACGCTGGCATTGTGCGGTGTAGCCTCCACGGCGACGACCTGCCCGCCTGGAGTTACTTCACGGGCAAGCATCATGGCCACAACACCCTGATGCGCACCCAGATCAAAGACCCGCGCACCGGCTTGGAGTCGGCCTTGGCGCATGAAGACGATTTCCCGAAGTTCCGGCCAGTCATGATCATACCAGCTTTCTGCGAGAGTATCTGTGAGACGGACAGAAAAGTCATGCCCTCCATAGCAATGAGCCACCGTCCGGGCGGGAAAGTGCTGGATGAGGCGGCGCAAGCGCCACTGCTTGATGGCATGCACTGCCTGAGAGGGCAGGAGCTTTTTGATGATGCTGCGGACGAACGGACTCATAAGACAATGGGAATCGGGTGAGTAGAGAAAGAGGATGAGGCTTCATTCAAGCCGATTGCAGAGATTCCAAGAACTGGCTGCAAGCGCGTTTGAGCCTTCCAAATCTACCGCGAAAAGAACGACTGGCGGCCTCTCTTCGAGCAGCGGTCTGCTGCACCTGCAGAGCCCAATTTTTCTTCTCATCAGGGGTGAGAAATTCCTCCATCAGACAGTCGATTGGCCGCCGCTCCTCCATGCGGCAGCCAGCCCAATGGATGAGATAAGGAGTCTCATTGGGAGTTTTCCAAAACTGCCTGAACTCGCCGGGATAATCCCCCGCCCAGCTTGACTGCATGTTCCATGGCGGCAGGGTGAGATTGTGCACGGGGACCCCGGAAGATAGGACGAGGAGATTCATCCCTGGCTGGTCACAATTATGATACGACAGACACGTTTCTTTGA
>NZ_JBIPNG010000028.1:0-27872 GCF_044373815.1 Prosthecobacter sp.
ATCAATGCTGCCGGGGCCAAACAGGATCGTGGGAATGCCCATGCGTGAGAACTTGCTCGCATCGCTGCCGAAGGGCACGCCGCTGACGCTATTCTCGCGTCCCATCTCACCGAGCAGAGCGCGTGCGAGTTCCACCACCGGTGCGTTTTCGTCCGTCTGAAACGGCCAGTCCTGCAGCATCGGTGTTTCCATTTCTGCCAGCACGTCCGGGTGCCGTTTCATCAGCGCATCCAGCAGTACCTGATAATGCGCCAGCACGTCCGGCACCTCCTCGCCAGGCAGCAGACGGCGGTCGATCTCGATCACTGCCTCATCCGGCACGAAGTTCACCTGCACGCCGCCATGGATCACGCCCACGTTGCAGGTGCCCGGCCCGAGCAGCGGATGCTGGGTCAGCTGCATGTGCTCATGGTCCTCATTCAAGGCCAGTACGATGCGCGACATCGCGGTGATCGCGTTGATGCCCAGGTGCGGCTTTGAGCTGTGCGCTGCTTTTCCTTTCGTGCGGATGCGCCAGCGCAGCACGCCCTTGCTCGCGATCACGCATTTGAACTCCGTCGGCTCCGCCACCACGGCGGCATCGGCCTTGAGGCCTTCGCAAAGTTTGACCACGCCGCGAAACGAATACTCCTCATCCACCACGGCGGCCAGCCACAACTCGCAGGGCGGTGCTTCACCGCTGGCGTGAATGTCCGCCACCGCGTGCATCATCGCCGCCAGCCCCGCCTTGTCATCCACCGAGCCGCGACCGTAAAGCTTCCCATCGCGCACCACCGGATCGAAGGGATCAATCGTCATGCCTTTGATCGACACTGTGTCCATGTGCGCCTCGAAGACGATGCGCCGCGAGGAGTCGCGCCCCGGCACACGCGCGATCACATTGTTGCGCCCCGGAAACACCTCCTGCTCCCACACTTCCATGCCGCGCTCCTCAAAGAAACGCCGCACGTAGGCCGCCGCCTCCCCCTCTCCGGGACCGCCCTCATAGGAGCTGTTGATGCTGTTGATGCGGACGAGGTCGGCCAAGGTTTGGAGGACAGGAGACATCCCGCAAACTAGACGAAGTCAATCCCACGGCAAGAAGCGCTGTTTTCTGGCCGTACTTTTGCTGTCTCATGAAGGCCGCTTTCTCCATCGCCCTGCTTTTGACGCTGCCCATCGGCAGCGCCGCGGTGTCCGCGCCTGCGGATGACGCGAAGATCGCGTTCTTTGAAAAGAACGTCCGCCCCATCCTCATCAAGCGCTGCTACGAGTGCCACTCCGTCGAATCCGGCAAGAGCAAGGGCGGCCTTTTCATTGATTCCCGCGACGCCATTCTCAAAGGCGGCGACAACGGCCCGGCCCTCGTCGCGGGCAATCCCGACAAGAGCCACATCATCGAGTCCATCCGCTACCAAAACCAGGACCTGCAGATGCCGCCCAAAGGCGCCATGCCTGCGGCGGAAGTGAAGACGCTGGAAGAGTGGGTGAAAATGGGCGCGCCAGATCCGCGCGCTGCCGTCGCCAGCACCAAACACGCCGCGCCGCGTGTCATTGATCTTAAAGAGGGCGCCAAGCACTGGGCCTTCCGCCCGATTGTGGCGCCGCCCGTCCCCAAAGCAGACGCCTCCAATCCCATCGACGCTTTTATCAGCGAAAAACTCGCTGAAAAAGGACTCACACTCGCGGCACCCGCTGACAAACGCACGCTGATCCGCCGCGCCACCTTCGATCTCACCGGCCTGCCTCCCACTCCGCAGGAAGTGGAAGCCTTCCTCGCTGACAACACCCCCGACGCCTTTGCCAAAGTGGTGGACCGCCTGCTGCGCTCTCCTCAATACGGCGAAAAATGGGGCCGCCACTGGCTGGACGTGGCACGCTACTCGGACTCCAACGGTCTCGATGAAAACATCGCGCTCGGTACCGCATGGCGTTACCGCGATTATGTGGTGAAAGCGATCAACGCCGACAAACCTTTCGATCAATTCCTCACCGAACAGATCGCCGGAGATCTCCTCGAATCAAAAGACCTTTCCGACCGCCACGAGCACGTCACTGCCACCGCCTTTCTCAATCTCGGTGCCAAAGTCCTCGCCGAGCCAGACAAGGAGAAGCTCACCATGGATGTCATTGATGAGCAGATTGATGTCATGGGCCGTGCCTTCATGGGCCTCACCCTCGGCTGCGCACGCTGTCATGATCACAAGTTCGACCCCGTCCCGACCGCTGACTACTACTCACTCGCCGCCATCTTCAAGAGCACGCAAAGCTTCAGCGTGGACCGCATCGGCGCGCTAAGCACGGCGTATGAAGCGCCCATGGGCTCGCTCGATGACTTTGCCGCCGTCAAATCTTCCGAACGCATCCTCAAAGATCAAAGAGCCGCCGTCTCCAAAGCCGAAAGCGCCGCCATCACTGCACTGCGCAAAGAAGTGCGTGAGCACGCCGTCGATTACCTCATGGCCGCCGCCAAGCTGCCCGAGGCTCCCACCCTGAGTCAGGTGCGACCGGTGGCGGAGCCGCTTGGCCTGCGCCCGCATATCCTGCTCAACTGCCGCGTGTACCTCGCCGCCAACGAAACGCTGCCCTTCTTCAAGCCCTGGCAGGATGCCGTGGAAAAACACAGCGATGTCTCATCCCTGCGCGGCTACTACACCGCCATCTTCGCCGCTGCAGAAAAGATCGCTCTTTCTCCGAAAGCGAAGCCCAAGGCGGACGCCAAAGCAGAACCCAAAGACGCAGCCGAGGATTCGCTGCTGCATCAGGCGCGTGCCGCCTTGGATGCACCCGCAGGCTTCCTCGCCCTGCCACCCGAGCCCATCATTCTCTTCCCCAAAGACGTCGCTGAAAAAGTGCGCGCCCTGAAGGACACGATGATGACCACGGAAAGCAATCTCCCCGACCTGCCCACCACCCTCGCCGTGTCTGAGGCTCCAAAGATCGTCAAAGAGCTGCCCATCCACATTCGCGGCAGCCACCTCGCGCTCGGCAAGCCTGTGCCACGCGGCTTCGTCCAGGTCGCCCAGGCATCACTCACCACCAAGCCTCAGTTCCCCGCCAATCAAAGCGGCCGCCTTGAACTCGCCCGCTGGCTCGCCAGCCCCGAGCATCCGCTCACTTCACGCGTCATGGCCAACCGCATCTGGTCCTGGCATTTCCGTCAGGGCATCGTCTCCACCACGGACAACTTTGGACTCCTCGGCCAGCAGCCCACGCATCCTGCCCTGCTCGACTGGCTGGCCCACTGGTTCACCAGCAATGGCTGGAGCCTCAAGGACATGCACCGCCTCATCATGAGCTCGCGCACGTATCAGCAGAGCTCCGCCACTTCAGCGCAAGGTTACGCGGCTGATCCCGAAGACCTCCTGCTGCACCACTTCCCCGTGCGCCGTCTCGAAGCCGAAGAAATCCGCGATGCCCTGCTGGAAGTCGCTGGCAGTCTCGACATCACCATCGGCGGCAAGACCATCCCGCGCCGCAATCGTGAATTTGTCTTCAATCACACTTCCAAGGATTTCACCTCCTACGGCAGCACGCGGCGTGCGCTCTACATGCCGATCATCCGCAACAATCTCTACGATCTCTTCCAGCAGTTCGACTATCCCGATCCCTCCACCAGCACCGGCCTGCGCTACAGCTCCGTCGTCTCCCCGCAGGCGCTGCTCCTCATGAACAGCGACCTCGCCACCGACGCTGCCAAGAGCTTCGCCACACGCCTGTTCAAACTCTCCACCGACAAGGAGGCACGCCTCCGCGCCGCCTATCGCCTCGCCTTCGCCCGTGAAGCCACCGCCGAAGATCTGCGCCGTGCTGAGAACTATCTCACCGCCGCCGATGCCTCGCTCAATTCCACCCAGCAGGACTCCACGAAGCGCGAGCAAGAGGCATGGGCGCTGCTTTGCCAGGCGCTGATGATGAGCAATGAGTTCATCTATTTGAGGTAGGTTTCATCAGTCGTGGCTTGAACATCCAAAGCTTTTGAGGACTACGTTGGACTCGAACGTGGCCCTGAAGCTCATCAGCCGCGTGATCCTGCCCTCCTTCTGGAAGGTGGATGCGCTGCACCATGCCATCTCCGACAACATGAATGCCGCAAAAAACTGATCGCGCAGCACGCGTCTGCCAGCGTATAGACCGCGTCATTCACCAAAGCCCTGCCTGGCATGCAGAGTGCTTTGAACTGGCCTCCTTCAGCTTCATTTCCCAAATCGAATCAGCACACCATGTACGTCGGCAAAGACTTCCGTTTGATCCTGCTCTGGCACTTCGCACGTCGAAATCTCATCGAGTCCCTGCTCATCAGCACTTTGGCGGTTGTCCTCTATCGTTTCGCGGGAATGCGCTGGATTGCCATTCCCTTCCTGCCTATCGGCACCATCGGCACCGCCGTGGCGTTCTTCGTCGGCTTCAAGAACAACCAGGCTTTCGATCGCTTGTGGGAGGCCCGCCGCCTGTGGGGTGGCATCACCAATGCCTCTCGCAGCTTCGTCGCCCACCTGAAGGCCAGTCTTCCCGCCGACTCCGATGAAGTGCGCGAGGCCGCCTACCGCCACCTCGCCTTCATCAACATCCTCCGCCTGCAACTGCGCCGCACCATCCCCTGGGCCACCAGCAAGCAAAACCTCCACAAGACCTTCGCCGGCGAGCGCCGTGAGCTTGAGGAGTTCGGGAAAGGTCTCGAGCGCATCCTCGGGGAGCACGACAAGATGGTTTACTTCGACCACCTCAAGAGTCTCAACAATCCCGCCTGCATGCTCCTCAAGGTCCATGCCGAGCACCTTGCGCGGCTGAAGCGTGAGGGCACGCTCGATGCCTTCGAGCACATCGAACTCATGCGCCGCGTCGATGAGTTCCACAATCTTCAGGGCGGGTGCGAGCGCATCAAGACGACCCCGCTCTTCCGCCAGTACAGCATCTCCAGCCATATCTTCGTGCACATCTTCATCCTGCTGCTCCCCTTTGGCCTGCTGAAGGATCTCAGCGCCATTGTGGGCGGGCCCGGCGTCTGGCTCACCATTCCCTTTTCGGTCCTCATCTCCTGGGTCTTCTACACCATGGAGCAGACCGGCGAGTTCAGCGAAAACCCATTCGACAACGCCATCAACGACACCCCCATTTCCACCATCTGCCGCAACATCGAGATCGATGTCCGCGAGATCCTTGGCGAAGAGAAGCTGCCCCCGAAGCTGCAACCCGAAAACAACGTACTGCTCTGACGGCTGGAGCGGCCACGCTGAAAATGCCCCCACGCCGCTGCCTGAGGCAAATCTTCCTTGGTTGATCATAATGGCGACCTCAGGCATGGAGGCGCTGATGAGCAGCGATGAAACACCTCCTTCCATGCCCACCTTTGGCCAGGCCCTGCGCTACTGGTTCAAACTCGGCTGCATCAGCTTCGGTGGTCCTGCCGGGCAGATCGCCATCATGCACAAGGAGCTCGTCGACAAGCGCCGCTGGATCAGTGACGCCCACTTCCTGCACGCGCTGAACTTCTGCATGCTGCTGCCCGGGCCCGAGGCCCAGCAGCTCGCCACTTATCTCGGCTGGCGCTTGCATGGCGCGAAGGGTGGCATCGCAGCAGGGGCTTTGTTTGTCCTGCCGTCCGTCTTCATCCTCTTCGGTCTGAGCTGGCTCTACATGGCAGGCGGGCATCTGCCGTGGCTCGCTGCTATTTTCCACGGCCTGCTCGCTGCCGTCATCGCCGTGGTGGCAGAGGCGGTGCTGCGCATTGGAAAAAAGGCGCTCAAAAGCCCCACGCTCTGGTTCGTGGCCGCGCTGAGTTTTGCCGCCATCTACTTCTTCCAGATCTCCTTCGTCCTCATCGTGCTCGGTGCTGCCGTGTTAGGATATGTTGGCAACCGCTTGCTGCCGAAACAGTTTCCCGCAGGCAAAGGCCACGGTGCCGCCAAAGACAGCGCACCGGCCATCGCGCTGCCGCCTACGCCCAAGGCCAGTTGGACACGCACCTTCACCATCACGGCCCTGTGCCTCACTCTCTGGTGGCTACCTGTCTTCGCCATAGCAGGCTGGCTCGGCTGGGGCAGCACGCAGGCACAGCAGGGCCTGTTTTTCAGCAAGGCCGCGCTCGTCACCTTTGGTGGCGCGTATGCTGTGCTGCCCTATGTCGCGCAGCAGGCCGTGGAAAACTATGGCTGGCTTTCGCATCCGCAGATGATGAGTGGACTCGCACTTGCCGAGACCACGCCCGGCCCGCTCATCATGGTGCTGCAGTTTGTCGGCTTCGTCGGCGGATGGCAGCATCCGGGTGCTCTGACACCTTTCGCCGGAGCCACGGTTGGTGCACTCATCACCACCTGGGTCACCTTCATTCCCTGCTTCCTCTTCATCTTCCTCGGTGCTCCTCACATTGAAAAACTCGGCGAGCAGCCCCGGCTAAGCGCCGCGCTCACGGCCATCACCGCCGCTGTCGTCGGTGTGATTCTCAATCTCGGCGTGAAGTTCACCACCCACGCGCTGTGGCCCCCCAGCGGTGGCTTTGATGCCTTCATCGCCGTGCTTGCCATTGCCGCCTTCATCGCCATGCAACGCTTCAAGATCGGCCTTATGCCCGTGATCGGGGCTTGCGCGCTCATCGGTTTCGTCAAACAACTCGCTTTCGCCTGACCGAAATCATCCGCGCTTAAACCACCGCACCAAACAACGCGCCCACACCCGCCGTCAGCCCCATCGCCAAAGCTCCCCAGAATGTGACACGCCAGGCGGACTTCCAAACGGGCGAACCACCCGCACGAGCCGCCAATGCCCCCAGCAGTGCCAGGAACAGCAACGAGCTCAGCGACACCGTCCATACGAGTACGGAAGCGGGCACCACCACGACCAATACCAACGGCAGGGCGGCCCCCACGGCAAAGGTAGCCGCCGAGGCAAACGCCGCCTGCACAGGACGAGCGGTCAGCGTGTCAGAAATACCCAGTTCATCGCGGGCATGCGCGCCAAGTGCATCCTTCTTCATCAACTGCTTCGCCACTTGCCCGGCCAGTTCCGGCTCAAGGCCACGGCTCACATAGATCGCCGCAAGTTCAGCGTGTTCATTGTCACCATCCTCGGCCAGTTCCCTGCGCTCACGCGCCATGTCAGCGTTCTCGGTATCGGATTGGGAGCTCACCGACACATACTCACCCGCCGCCATCGACATCGCTCCTGCGACCAATCCAGCAATGCCCGCGACCAGCACATTGCTCTGGCTCGACTCCGCCGCCGCCACACCCACAATCAAACTCGCCGTGGAAACAATGCCATCATTGGCCCCGAGGACTGCGGCACGCAGCCAGCCGATGCGATGTGCACGATGATTTTCAGAGTGTCTCATGCGCTGACCTTCCTACCTTCACACTGCACCCGCAAGGTGCATCGTACCGGATGTGTTCCTGACAAACCGCCCTATATGTTTGCCACCAAGTACAACAACAGGCTAGTCTGTTAAGTGTCGTTGCTTGATAGAACCTGACCTCCCGGCCAGTTACCAGCCCCCTTTTTCAGCTATTCGTCATTTTCCCTCATGTCCCTTCCCCGCTTCGCCCTTCGCCATCCCTGGACCGTCATCGTCATCGTCGTGGCGATCCTGCTCGGCGCGTGGCAGGCCAAGGAAAAGATGGCTCGCGATGTCTTCCCAACGCTGGGCATTCCGACCATCTACGTCGCGCAGCCCTATGGTGGAATGGACCCGCTGCAGATGGAGGGCTACCTGACCTACTACTACGAGTACCATTTCCTCTACATCGCCGGCATTGAGCACGTGGAGTCCAAGAACATCCAGGGCGCTTCGATCATGAAGCTGCAGTTTCATCCCGGCACGGACATGTCCGCCGCGCTCTCGGAAACGATCGCTTATGTGAACCGTGCGCGCTCCTTCATGCCGCTCGGCACACCGGGTGCCTTTGTCACCCGCTTTGATGCAGGCAGCGTGCCGGTGGGCAATCTCGTCTTCTCCACGGAGAACCCCAACCGCACCGTCGGCCAGATGCAGGATGCCGCGCTCAACATGGTGCGCCCGCTCTTTGCCACGCTGCCCGGTGTTTCGGCACCACCACCGTTTGGCGGTAGTGCGCGCACCATTTTGATCAATGTGAAGCCGGACCGCCTCCGCGCCTACGGCCTCTCGCCCGATGACATCGTGGCGGCGATGACTGCGGCCAACACCATCAGCCCCAGCGGCAATCTCGCGCTGCCCAACAGCTTCCCCATCGTCCCCTCGAACGCCATCGTCAAAAACATTCAGGACCTCGCCGCTGTGCCGGTGAAAGTCACCGACCAGGGTGCGGTCTATGTGCGCGACATCGGCGAAGTCAGCGACGGCAGCGACATGATGTACAGCATCGCCATGGTGAACGGCAAGCGCACCGTGTACATGCCCGTCACCAAACGCAGCGATGCCTCCACGCTCAGCGTCGTCGAACTGGTGAAACAAAACCTGCCCAAGTTCAAAGCCGCCTGCCCTGAGGACATCAACGTCACCTTTGAGTTTGATCAAAGCCCCTGGATCATCCGCGCCATCCGCGACCTCGTCAAAGAAGGCATCCTCGGTGCCGCGCTCACCGGCCTGATGGTGCTCATTTTCCTGCGGGATCTGCGCAGCGCATTCATCGTCGTCCTAAACATCCCCCTCGCCATCGCAGCGGCGGTGCTCGCGCTGTGGATCGGCGGCTACACGATCAATCTCATGACCTTGGGCGGCCTCGCGCTCGCCGTCGGTATTTTGGTGGATGAAGCCACCGTGGAAATCGAAAACATCCATCGCCACCTGAAACAGGGCGGAGGCCGTTCGCTTGCCCGGCTTGTTTTGGACGCTTCCGAAGAAACCATCGGCCCGCGCTCGCTTTCCATGCTGTGTGTTCTCGCCGTCTTCGTGCCGAGCTTCTTCATGACGGGTGCCGCCAAGGCGCTCTTCCTGCCGCTGTCCCTCGCCGTGGGCTTCAGCATGATCGCCTCGTATCTGCTCTCCAGCACACTCGTGCCGATCCTGAACATCTGGTGGCACCGCAGCGTCCCCAATAGCGCAACCGTCCCGGTTGCACTGGCAGCCGCAAGCCAGAGGCTCGCACTACTGTTCAAACCTAGCATAGCCCTCCGCCACATCCTCGTTCCCGCCTACCTCGGTGGCGTGATCTTCGGCATCAGCATCCTGCTTCCCTTCATCGGCACGGAGATCTTCCCGCAGATCGATGCCGGGCAGCTCCAGCTCCGTCTGCGTGCGCCCACCGCCACGCGGCTTGAAACCACCGAGCAGATCGCCCTGCGCACGCTGGCGATCATCGGTGAAGAAACCGGGCCCGACAAAGTCTCCATCAGCATGGGCCTCGTCGGCGTGCATGCGCCGAACTATCCCGTCAATCTCATCCATCAGTGGAACAGCGGCCCCGAGGAAGCCATCCTGCAAATCCAGCTCAAGGACGGCAGCGGTGTGGCCGTCTCTCCGCTGCGTGAGAAACTGCGTGCACGCCTCGCCGCCGAATTCCCGCAGGTGCAGTTCTCCTTTGAGCCTGCCGACATCGTTTCACGTGTCATGGCCCTCGGTTCGCCCACGCCCATCGAAGTGGCTGTCAGCGGCAAGGATTTCGCCGCCAGCCGTGCGCATGCGGAACTGCTTAAAACGAAGCTCGCTGAACTCAAGGACCTCCGCGATGTGCAGTTCAGCCAGACACTCGACTATCCCAGTGTCGATGTGCAGATCGACCGCGAACGCGCCGGTCTGCTCGGTGTGAAGATGAGCGATGCCACCCGCAGCCTCGTGGCCGCGACTGCCAGCAGCCGCTTCACCGTGCCAAACTTCTGGGCCGACACCAAAACGGGCGTCAGCTACTCGCTGCAAGTCCAGGTGCCGCAGACGCTGATGAAAGGTCTCGAAGACCTGCGCAATCTGCCCGTCACCGCGCAGAACAGACCACCGGTCCCTCTGCGCAATATCGCCAAGATCAGCGAAGGCAGCGTCATCGGCCAGTATGACCGCTACAACATGGCCCGCACCGTTTCCATCACTGCGAATCTTCATGACCAGCCGCTCGGCGTCATTGCCAAGCAGGTCGAAAAAGTCATCGCTGCCAATCCTGCGCCCGCTGGTGTCAGTGTCACGCTGCGCGGTCAGGTGCCGCCGCTCAAGGAGCTCCAAAGCGGCCTGCAGACGGGTCTGCTCATCGCCATCGTGACGATCTTCCTGCTCCTCGTTGCCAATTTCCAAAGCGTGCGCCTTGCCCTCATGGTGCTCACCACCATTCCCGCCGCGCTGCTCGGTGTGGTGCTCGCTCTCATGATCACCGGCACTACCTTGAACCTGCAGAGTTTCATGGGTGCCATCATGTCCGTCGGTGTCGCCGTCGCCAATGCCATCCTCCTCGTCACCTTCGCCCATCGCGCCCAGCTCACCGGCCTCAGCAAACGCGACGCCGCGCTGGAAAGCGCCACCACACGCCTGCGTCCCATCCTCATGACCACCCTCGCCATGATCGCTGGCATGATACCCATGGCTCTCGCCCGCTCACAGACCAGCCCGCTCGCCATCGCCACCATCGGCGGCCTCGCACTCGCCACCGTGGCGACACTGCTCGTGCTGCCAGCCGTGTATGCACTGCTCGCGAGCAAGACTGCCAAAACCGCTTCTTTGGAACCCACCGATCCCGAGTGATCACCACACCCATTTCCCTTTCCTCCATGCGCTTCCTGATTCTCCTCTTTCTCGCGTCCACCGCTCTCGCCGTGGAGCTGCCAGTCGCCAAGCCCACCACCGGCACCATCCATCGCTGGGTCGCCTTGCCTGCCACGCTCGCGCCATTTCAGCAGGCGATGCTTTACGCCAAAGTCACCGGCTACATCGCCACCATCAGCGTTGATAAAGGCGATGCCGTCAAAGCGGGTCAGGTGATCGCCAAACTCGAAGTGCCGGAACTCCAGGCCGACCTCGCCAAGAGCAAAGCCGAAGTCGCCGCCGCCAGCCTTGAATCCAAGCGCATGCACGAAGCCCGCGCCAAATCACCTGACATCGTGCTGCCGCAATCGGTTGAGGATGCAGACGCCAAGCTGGCCATCGCCAAAGCTGGCATGGACCGCGTCACCACCATGCTCGCCTTTGCGGAAATCAAAGCTCCGTTCGATGGCATCATCACTGCACGCCATGCGGATGTCGGAGCACTGGTCAACGCCCACACCGGCAAGGTCGTCGAGATCGTCGATGCCAGTACGCTGCGCCTCCAGATCCCCGTCACTGAAATGGAAGCCGGGCTCGTCGCCGTCGGCAAACCCGTGAAAGCCCAGATCGATGCCTGCGGCCCCGCGCCCGTCGAAGCCAGCATCTCCCGCATCGCCTATGCGCTCGATCCCGCCACCCGCACCATGCTCGCCGAAGCCGATTTGAAGAACGCCGAGCTCAAGCTCCGCCCCGGCATGTATGCGATGGCAAAGATCGCCGTCGAAAAACACGACAAGGCCACACTCATTCCCGTCGCTGGACTCGTCATGGAAAAGACCAACGCCTTTGTCTTCAAGCATGTCGATGGCAAGGCCATGAAGACTG
Source organism: Prosthecobacter sp. (assembly GCF_044373815.1). Taxonomy (GTDB): domain Bacteria; phylum Verrucomicrobiota; class Verrucomicrobiia; order Verrucomicrobiales; family Verrucomicrobiaceae; genus Prosthecobacter. The sequence continues at coordinate 11,504 of NZ_JBIPNG010000028.1, forward strand.
CGGTCAAGCCCGGCTTCAATGACGGCACGAATGTCGAGATTCCTGATCTCACAGCAGACGACGTGATCCTGCTGCCCGGCACCACGCTGCTCACCGACAAGCAACCTGTCACCATCGCGAAGCCATGAAACTCTTCCTTTCTTTTCTTTTCATCGCGACACTCGTCCACGCCGAACCCGCCTTCGTCGATCTTCGCACCGTCATGCGTCTCGCGGGTGCCAACAATGATGAGATCCAACTCGCGCGTGCCAAGCATGATGAAGCGGTGGCGGAGTCGAAGCAGGCCTGGAAGCGTTTCTGGCCCACCTTGAGTCTGGGCGCAGGGTATCGTGGTCATGAAGGGCGCTTGCAGGACATTGCAGGCAATGTCTTCAATGCGAACAAGCAGCAGTACAATGTCGGCACCGGTGCCATGATCGACTGGTCGCCCGGAGACATTTACTATTCCGCACTCGCCGCGAAACAACGCGCACTCGCCGCCGAGCACCTCGCTGAGAAAGCACGCATCGACATCGTAACGCAGTCCGTGGAACGCTACTACGACCTGCTCGCCGCCGAGGCCATGCTCACCATCATCGAAGACGACCTGCAGCTCACGGAAGATTATGGCAAGCAGCTTGATGGTGCTGTCACCGCAGGCACCGCCTTCCGCGCCGACCTGCTGCGCGTCAAATCGCAGATCAGCCGCGCGAAGCTGGCAATTCGTCAGGGCGAAGAGCAACGCGATCTCGCGGTAGCGCGACTCGCTGAAATTCTCCGCCTCACTCCGGATGCCGTTCTGCGTCCTGCGAAAGCGGATCTCGTTCCAGTGAAAATGATGTCTGGCAAAGGCGTTGCCACCATGATCTCGCTCGCGCAGCAGCACCGGCCCGAGATTCATGCCGCGCAGGCCATTCACAGTTCAATGGATGCAGAAAAGGATCGCGCCCGTGTAGCCCCCTTGATCCCGAGCGTGCAGGCGGGTTACACCGCAGGCGGACTGGGCGGCGGGCCCAACGTCGGCAACCAATGGGGCAACTTTGGCAGCCAGCAGGACTACTACCTCGGCGTGGGCTGGAAGATCGGCCCCGGCGGTTTGTTTGACCGTCAGCGTCAAAAGCTGGCAGATGCCCGTGAAGAAAGCGCTTCGCTGCAAACCAGCCAGGTCAAAGCCGCCGTGGGGCGTGAAGTTGTCGAAGCCGCCACCCGTGCCCAGTCCGCGAATGATCAGATCAAGATCAACGACGAAGCCGTGGCGGCGGCGGAAGAGATGACCAAGCTGGCCAAAGAACGCCAGGCCAGCCAGGTGGGCGTCGTTCTCGAATATCTCCTCGCACGTGAAGAACTAACCCGTGCGCGCCAGAGCCGCGTCATGGCCGTGACTGACTTCAACAAAGCGCAGCATGCTCTGAAGCGTGCGGTGGGGAAATAGGGCGTGATCCATTCCCTGATGAGCTGGGGTTCCAGTTGCATCACTGTCTGGCTGCCTCACACTCGTCCCAATGACGCCTCCCTCCATTCCCCATGCCGCACTTTTTATTTACAGCGAGTGCTTCGCTGAAAGCGAGGAGGGGCGCCGCTTTCATGTGTTTGCCAGGCTGGAAGACAGTGATCAGCGGGTGATTTTTTACACCCATGACATGCCGGAGTCGCCGATCACCGTCTGGCATCAGCTTGAACTGCCGGAGGCTCTCGCCTCTCAGATCGAGGATACTTTCAACGCGCTGAAAATCCCGCTGAATCCCGGCGTGCGCGCCTGCGACAGCCTGCACTACCATCGTGGTCTCGAACTGCAGGTGCAGGGTGCATCGCTTTGCCTTGGTTGGGATGCAGCGGAGAGTGAACTGGCCGATGCACTGGCTCCTCTGACCAGACTTCTCCAGCCGCTGGTGGATCAAATGAAAGCCGGACTCGAGGTCAAATAGCCCACCTCAATCCCGGAGCACTTCGTTCGGCAGTTCGTTCGCATCGGCTTCCAAACGAGGAAAATGCGCCGCAAGCGCACGACCAATTTCTTCAATCAGGCGCACGAGCGAACCGGTGTAATCGCCCGCCTTGAAGCCCTCGGACAGCTGATGCGCGAGCTGATTCCAGAATGCCTCTTTGCAGAAGTGGTGGATGCCCTCATCGGCCACGATCGCAAACTTCCGCGCCTTGGGGCCCACGAAGATGAGAACGGCGTTTCGTTGCGCTGTGTCTTGCATGTTCAGACGCGCGAAGGTTTTCCACGCCTCTGAAACCGGATCCTCAACGAACTTGTCCGTCACAAAAACGCGCAGTTCTCCGCTGGTTTGCGCTTCGGCAGATTGAATCGCCTGAATCACCTGCTGATCCGCAATCGTGGCGATGAATTGGTTCGCGTTCATGGTTACCATCCTCCGCTGGCACCGCCTCCGCCGGTGCTGCCACCACCCCCGGAAAATGAGGAGCCGCCGCTACTTCCTCCAGCCCCGCTTCCGCTACTCCATCCTCCACCACCACTGCTCCAGCTTCCGCTGCTGCTCCAGTTCCAATTGTACCAAGGTTGACCACTCTGCACGCGACGCCGCCCCTTCGCGTCATAGAGATGGTCACCACGAATTCGAAAATAAAAATAAAGGCCGATGCTGAACAGGATGAAGGCCAAGAAAAGGACCAGCACCCACACCTGTGGATCGCCATGTGACTCGGCCAAGGTTTTGCCAGTGCCTTGGTACTCGCCCTTCGTCGCCTCGATCATTCCGGCCACCGCGAAGCTGGCACCGCCGGTGTAATCTTGTTTACGAAAAAACGGCTTCATGCCCTCGATGATGCGAAAACACTCCGCATCGGTCAGGCTGGCTTCCAGGCCGTAGCCGGTCTGAATGCGCATCTTGTGATCTTCAATGAAGACGAACAGTACCGCGCCATTGTCACGATCAGCACGGCCCACTCCCCATTTCTCAAAAGTACGTGTGCAGTAGTCCTCCAGGCTCGAATCGGTGAGCATGCGGGAATAGATGGCCACGAGCAGTTGATTTGAGCTTTCACGCTCATATTGCGCCAGAAGCTCGTTTAACTGGTCGGCCACGCCATGATCCACGAGGCCCGTGGAATCATTGAAAAATCGCGCGGGCTTTTCCGGCAGCTGTTCAGCAGCCAGCACCGCCGTGACGGCAAGCACCAGCATGACGGCCGCGAGCCGCAGCGGGCCGAGCCAAGATGAGGCCAGTCTATTCACGGCTGTTTGGGGGCAGCGCTGCCACCGAATTTAAAATCCACTTTGGGCGGCTCCTCAGCACCCGCTTTCGCCTGAAAGTAGGGGCGTTCTTTGAAGCCGAGCGCAGCGGCGTAAAACACCGCTGGGATGCTCTTAATTTTCGTGTTGTAGCTCTGCACCACTTCATTGAAGCGACCGCGTTCCACAGCGATGCGGTTCTCCGTGCCTTCCAGCTGCGATTGCAGGGCTTGGAAGCCCGCATTCGCCTTGAGGTCGGGATAACGCTCCACCACCACGAGCAACCTGCTCAGTGCTCCGCTGAGGGCGCCCTGAGCTTTCTCGAACGCTTCAAACTGCGCCGGATCGGTGGGGGCTGTGCCGGGCTGAACCTTGCCGACGGATGCACGAGCTTGGGTGATCTCTGTGAGTGTGCTTTTTTCGAAATTCGCCGCACTTTCCACGGTCTTCACCAAATTCGGGATCAGGTCGGCTCGGCGCTGATACACATTCTGCACCTGCGCCCACTGTCCATCGACAGCCTGATTGCCCGAAACAAGACCGTTGTACCCGGCCATGACGGTAAAGACGATCACAGCAACAACACCAAGGACAACCAAGAGTGATTTCATGAGGCCGATGATAGGAGCCGCATCAACAAACGCGATGAATAAATTGCCGCCATTTTGTAAAGCCAATGAACAGCAGGACACTCGGCAAAATCTTTGATGACGATTCTGCACCTTCTGCCACAATCGCACGAACTCATCCAAGTCATGAATCTGACCCCTGATCACATCCTGCACACCGGTCTCGCCTTCTGGAGCTCCAAGACTCTGCTCAGCGCAGTGGAGATGGAAACTTTCACGGAACTCGCCAAGCACCCGGGTGATCTCGCCACGCTGCAAGGCCGGTTGGGACTGCATCCGCGTGGAGCGCGTGATTTTCTGGATGCGTTGGTGGCGCTCGGCTTTCTCCAGCGCGGAGACGTTGGCATCTACCGCAACACACCGGAAACCGAGCTGTTTTTGGACAAGTCCAAGCCTTCCTACATCGGCGGCATTTTGGAGATGGCTAACCATCGCCTCTATCCGTTCTGGGGCAGCCTCACAGCAGCCGTGCGCACCGGTGAATCACAAAACGAATCCAAAGGCGGGCAGGATCCCTTCACGGCGCTCTATGCCGATCCGGCCAAGCTGCGCGAATTTCTGCGTGCCATGTCAGGCGTGAGCCGTGGTGCCAATATGGCAATCGCGCAGAAGTTTCCATGGGGTGAGTATCGGAGCTGTGCAGACATCGGCACCGCGCAGGGAGATCTGGTGACGCAGATCACTCTCGCACAGCCGCATCTGCAAGGGATCGGTTTTGATCTGCCCGAAGTGGGCCCCATCTTCGATGATTACATCGCCTCAAACGGTCTGGATGCCCGCGTGCGCTTTGCAGGCGGCAGCTTCTTCACGGATGAACTGCCCAAGGCGGACGTGCTGCTCTTTGGCCACATCCTGCATGACTGGGATCTGGCAACGAAGCGCATGCTGCTGCAAAAGGCCTATGCCGCGCTGCCCACCGGCGGCGCTGTGGTGGTGTATGACTCCATCATTGACGATGCACGCAAGGAGAATGCCTTCGGCCTGCTCATGAGCCTGAACATGCTGATCGAAACACCGGGCGGTTTTGATTACACCGGAGCTGATTGCATCAGCTGGATGCAGGAGGCAGGTTTCACCCAATGCCGCGTGGAGCATCTGGTGGGCCCGGATTCGATGGTGATCGGTATCAAGTAGGCATCACCGCTCAAGCAGCCCCTTCTGGCTCGGAATGACCACTCGTGGCTGAAGAAAGCCTGCTGGGTTATCCGGCCAGTACGCGCCGTCCTCGATCCACTCATACAGGATGTCCACCTCCGACCCGGCGAGCATGGGGCCGCCATGGTACAAGCCAGGGTGGTTTCCGCCCTCTGCCACAGCCGTAAGCAGCCTGCTGGCGTTGGGATCTCCAGGGACGACGAACGCACGTCCATATCTGCGCGGAGCATAAAGACCGCTGCGCTGGACCAGCGTCAGTCCGGCAGGAGGATGGCTGCCGCGATGACAGGCCAGGCAGTGGGTTTCGAGCACCGGTTTGACATACTGCATGAAGTATCCGTAACCGGCCACTGCTTCAAAAGGATGTTCAGGATCAGTCTTGTGGGAACAAGCGACCATCCAAACCAGACCCAGGCAAAGACCCAAAAGAATAACAAGGCGTTTCATCGCGCACTGCTAGCCTCTTGCACGCCATCTGTGACGTCGAATCTACCTCAGCAAGGCAGATCCTGAAGCCGGGCGCTTAATAGACCGGGCCTTTGACCGCCCAGCGCTTGAGCACAAAGCCGGGGCCGTGTGCACGCCATTTGGCGACATGCGGGGTGGTGTAGTGCAGATCAAAGGCGGCCTGATCCACGTAGCTTTCGCTCAGCGCGAAGAGATTGGACTGCTCGTTGTCCCGGCTGACTTCAAAGCGAAGGCAGCCCGGCTCCAAACGCGAAGCGGCGGCGTTTTCGAGGATGACAGCGAGGAACTCATCGATCTTCAGCGGATCGATCTCGAGGATGACAATAACGTTGACCATGAAGGCAAGAGAGAGGCGATTTTTGCTGAACATGCAACCTGCGTTCTACGTATCATGGCCTTAACATTCCCCCAGCCATGAAACTTCGACTCGTCCTCCCCGCGCTGTTCGCCCTCAGTCTTCACGCTCAAGACACCAAGCCAGCACCGGCACCCGCCTCACCGGCGGCGGCCCCCAAGGCAGAGACGAAGCCCGCCCCCGCAGTTCCAGCCAAGGTGGAGCCCAAGCCTGCGCCAGCCACTCCTCCGGCCAAGCCAGAAACCAAACCTGCGGCAGCCCCTGCGAAACCTGCCCCAGCCCCGGTTGCAACCACTCCTGCCCCCGCCAAGCCAGCCACCCCTCCAGCCAAACCCGCCGCGCCGCCTGCAAAGCCCGCTACTCCTCCAGCCACACCTGCTCCCGCCGCTGCCAAGCCACCGGCACCCAAGCCCGTGGCCATTTTCCCTGACAAGGCGCTCGAAGCCGCAGTGCGAAAGCAGGTGTTCGCAAAGCGTGACAACCAGGAAGTGATCACTGCGGAAGATGTGGCGACTGTCTCCATCATTGAAGGCAAGAAGGCAGGCATCAAGGACCTGACTGGCCTCGAAAAATGCAAATCCCTGGCATCCCTGACTCTGCCGGAAAACCAGATCACCAACCTCGCGCCGATCAAAGGTCTGGAGCGCCTGCAGTTCCTCGATGTCTCCAACAACCAGATCAGCGACATCACGCCGCTGGCCGCGTGCAAGGCGCTGCAATACATCGAGCTCACCGGCAACAAGGTGACGGACGTCTCCGCACTCGGAGGCATTCAGTCCCTTACTTCCCTCTACCTCGCGAACAATCAGATCAAAGACGCCACGGCGTTGTTCAAGCTGCCCAAGGTGTGGACGCTGTATCTCGAAGGCAATCAGGTGAACAACATCGTCGGCATCGGCGGCATGAAGTGGCTGTCCATGCTCTCACTCAAAGGCAATGGCGTGAAGGACATCTCCCCTTTGGAGCCGCTGACGGAGCTGCAGTTCCTCTTTCTCGAAAACAACCAGATCACCGACCTCACGCCCCTGCACCGCATGTGGAAAAAGGACAACGACGGCCCGCGTGAATGGGCACCGTACTGCCAGATTTTCATCGACGGGAATGCCATTGACGATGCTTCCAAAAAGCTCGTCGAGGAGATGAAGAAAGCCGGGGCACGCATCACGCCCTGAGGTGCCGCCCGCCATGCAAAGTGCTTGCCGTCACAGATGCGTGCGGCTTAGCATGCGGCATGAACGTGTTCCTTCGCTTTCTCGCCCTGGGTCTGGTCCTCGCCGGGGCGCAGGCTGCCGACCCGCCACGGCAATGGACTTCCAGCGACGGCAAATCGAAGTTCATGGGCAACCTTGTCGAGTTCTCCGACAAGGAGGTCAAAATCCGCCGCAGCACCGACTTCAACCAGTACCGTCTGGCGCTGGACAAGCTCTCCAAGGAAGATCAGGACTACATCCGCAGCCTGCTGCGCGAGAAGCGTCGTGATGCAGGATTGAAGGAAGGAGCCTACGCAGAAAAGGTCACCGGTCAGTTTGTGAAAGGCGTTTCCAAGCAGGGCCTCAACTACCAGCTCTGGGGCAGCCCCTCACTGGATGGCACCAAGCGCTACCCCCTCGTCATCTGGCTGCATGGCTCAGGCCAGAGCGGCACCGACAATGAATCTCAGCTCGGAGGCGCCCCCAAAGTTTGGACCAGTGATGAGAATCTGGCCAAGCAGCCCTGTTTTCTACTGGCCCCGCAGTGCCCGTCCGCCGACATCGGTTGGAAAAACCAGGTGGTGGACAACCTGCTGGCGCTCATCGCCGATCTCACGGAGCACCTCCCCATTGATGCAGACCGTCTCTATTTCACGGGTTCCTCCATGGGCGGTTTCGGCACCTTCAGCATCGCGGCGAAGTATCCTGGGGTCTTTGCTGCCTGTGTCCCGCTCTGCGGCGGGGGCGATGTCAAAAGCGCAGAGATTTTGAAACCCATCCCCTTCTGGGTCTTCCATGGCGACAAAGATGACATGGTGCCCGTCGAGCGTTCACGGGCCATTGTGGCAGCCGTGAAGCAGGCGGGTGGCGAACGGATGAAATACACCGAACTGGAAGGAGCCGGCCACGGCATCACCGGCATCGTATATCCTCGTGCTGATCTGCATGAATGGTTGTTTCAGCAGAAAAAGCAGGCCATGTCAGCTCCCTAAATCCGCCTACCCCGAAAGCGATGCTCCACCACCACCATTCCGCCACCTGTCAGCATCATAATGCAGATTCTGCGCGCGAACTGGCGGCCACGATGATGGAGCGCGCGCGTGAAGCCGGTCTCCGGCGCACCAAAGCACTGGAGAACGTCCTTTTCATCCTCGTCCATTCCCATCAGCCGCTGTCACTGGCGGACATCGCAGAGTCACCTGATCTCACCAGCGGCGCAGACAAGGCCACGGTTTACCGGGTGCTGGTCAAGCTGGAGGAGCTGGGGCTCATCCGGCGGCTGGGCCTGCATGACCGCAGCGCGTATTACACCATCCTTCAGCCCGGTCATCATGACGATTACCTCATCTGCACCCAATGCGGCCGCATCCAGCGGCTGGACATCGCGTGCCCGGTGGAAGCCCTGGAGAAGCAGATCGAGAAAGAATCCGGCTTTCAGAAGCTCTACCACGAGCTGGAGTTCTACGGCCTATGCCCGAAGTGCGTGGCCAAAGCCTGAGTTCGGCTGACGATTAACTCGACAGGCCGAACCAGCCTGTAAAAAAAAATCCCGCACTGGCTCGCAAGCCAGCGCGGGGTTGAAGGAAGTGCAACTCCGATTACGGCGAGGTAATGTTAACCTGAGTTCCACCTGACGATGCAGGTGTGCCAGGTGTTACTGTAGCAGGAGAAGGCGTGTTACCGCCTGCAAGGTTGCCATCACCGCTCGTACCCGTGGTGGTGGTGGTCGTGGAGTTGGTGCCGCCGGTAACGTCAGTGTTGGCGGTGGTAGTCGTCTGACCATTAGCATCTGTCGTGGTCGTGGTCTGCCCCACCTCCGTCGTAATAACACCGCCAGTATTAGTCTCTTTGATCGTTGTGGTGACGATATTCCCTGAGCTGTCCACAACCTTCGTCGTACTAGTGGTCGTTGTCGTGTTTCCGCTCGTAGAAACACTTACGGTCGATGTTCCAGTCGTGGTGGTTGTACGCTCAGGGGTTGCACCAGGCGCTGTGGGGTCAACACCTAGTGCATAAGTAGCCACAGTGATCACGGTCGTATCACTGCTGGCTGCTTGGCCTTGAGCGATTTGTTGAGCAGCATTCGCTGGAGTCACTTTGCTATCACCTGCACCAGCAGAGTGTGCATCGCCCACCGTCACTGTAATCACCGATTTAGTGCCATCAGAATTGGTGACGATGATGGTATTGGTCGTTGCAACTACGCCCATGCCTTCGGCCCCAGCATAGCACTGGAAGTCAGGCGGGTTGAACTCCGGCTCCCAGCGCATTGCCAAGTAGCGTGTTTTGACCGCCTTGGCAGGCTTGGCCTTCAGATTTCCCGTGCCCCGTGTATCCTCAGCAACAGCCACTGGTTGAGCGTTGTTAAAATCGCTTGGATCAAAGGCCATGCGACCACGCCAGTCTTCTTTTTCAGGAAGATTGTCGAATGCGAACACCTCGAAGCGCACCGGACGCGGCGAATGAACCGAGGCAAACTCGTTCAGAATGCGCAGCTGACCGAAGTCATAGATGACGGTACGATATTTTTCATCAGACTCGGGGAAGGCAAACTGGTTGTAGGTGATGGCGGTATCCAAGCCGTTTGCAGGTTTCGGCGCTGCATACACAACGCGCGCACCGCCAAGGCCATTGATCAGATCCATAGGCTTGCCCTCTTTGCCATCAGCAGACTGCTTGACGGCGTAACCCTTGTCGGTCGCAGCACCAAAGAACTGAAGGTTGCGGATAATCCCACCTTTGGATAGAGCCAGTTCAAGTTTGACATACTTGGCCTGCATCCCGGCAAATTTAAACTCCACCGTGCGATCAGCTGCGGAAAAGACCTTCTCTTCGAGAACCGCCCAGCCGTTTTTGTCAGCGCTTGCCGAAAGGGTTGCCCGCCCTTCAATGCCGTCGTTCACAAACGAGGAGGATGAAATCAACACTGGCTTGCCGAGGTTGATCAGCAGAAAGCTTTTCCCGGCGGAGACCGTGGATGAAGCAGTGATGTCGCTGGAAAGAATTGAATCCGCATGACCAAAGCCAGACGAGCTGTCGAGCGATGCATTGCTTCCAGGGCCGCTGATCGTGTTAATCGGCTTTTCCTTGATGATCGGAATTCGCGACCATTTGGCCTGAATGGAACCGGCAGTCAGCAGACTGCCGAGAATGACAATGGTGGAGGCGAGCTTCATGATCAGTTGATGGAAAAATTGAGCGTTGAATTCGGAGTTTGAAAGCCAGCGAAAGTCAGCGTTCGTTTTTAAATTGTTGAATCAACTTATAGTTACACCACAAAGGCCACCTGGTGTAAACATTTTTTCTGTGTCATGAGTGACGAAATAGGGCTTGATTAGTTGTATATTCCATATATTCTATAACAATGAAATGTCCGCGCTGCCAAGCTAGCGTCCGCTCAGAGCAGAGCACCTGCTCTGCTTGCGGATTTTCTGCGACATTACTGCATAGCTACCTTGGAAATCAATGGGTTAGGTTGGAACGAATCACCGATGCAGCCCACTGCCTGCGGCTGGAAGACACCCGGCGCATCGAGATCATTCTGGACGATTTTGAACGCAGCTTCCCCCAAGCCTTTTTTGCCGTCTACTTAGGCACGCTGCCCAATAACTTAAGCGTCGCAGAGCTGGGCTTCTGGCTGCTCAATCAAGGAGCGTTCAACACACACTCAGTCAGCCGCCGCAATGATTTTGGAATGGTGCTGGTTGTGGATCCCTCAGCGCAAACCGCCTGCATCACCCTGGGATATGCCATTGAAAAATGTTTCAGCCCAAAAATCATCAGCCGCATGATGCAAACCGCCGGCGGCCATCTGAGCAAAGGCGCTTTCGGGATGGCCATTGAAGCCTCCTGCATTCGCGCTGGCGAGGTGTTGCAAAAACACGCCCGTCCAATGCAATGGCAGCCCGAGGCAGCGGGCATGGCAGACTCCGCTTCTGACATCGGCCTGCAGCCTTTGAGGGGTGGGCATCGGCCCACCTCACGGCCTCTGGCTGATTTATCCGCCCCAAGACATGATCAAGCCCTTTCATGACGCTATGGCAACTGCAATTCCCAGCGCCAAAAATCTCCCCTTAGTGCTGCTGCTCACGCTGCTGTGCTTTGCTGGAAATGCGTCCGCCGAGGATGGCCAGCCTGTTGAGAAAGCCGAGGAACATTCATTGCCACTGCCGCGCTGGAGTGAGCAGGAGCTTAAGAAATTCCGTGAAAGTCTGCCTGGCGGCAACAGCCCTGGAGTTCTGCCTCCCAAAAGTGGCGAGTCCGGCTCTGACATCAACGAACTCATCAATACCCCCTTGTCCAGCGGTCCCCGGCTGGATCATTTTTTCAACAGCCGCGACAGCGAACTCTCCCCCCGTCTGCAGGCCGAAGACATGCGGCTCTTTCTCCCCGAAGCCATCCTCGGACTGCCAACGCAAGGCCCGGCCAGCGCAGTGCAACTGCCCACGCCGCTCGCTTCCCTCAAAGACGTTCCCCGGGAATTTCTTGCCGCATGCAGTCAGAGTCTGCCCAAAGAGCACCTCATTGATCCTGACCAGCTTGTGCCTGAGATCCAGAATCATGACATGCTGCGCCTTCTTGGATTCCATGCCCAGGATGCACGCATCAAGTTGTACGTTTTGGTGATCGGACATGATCAAAAGCTTCCTGAGGGTGCAGACTTGGAAAAATTTGCCTCTGGCAGCCTGCTTCAATCAGATGCCTGCCTGGTGGTCTACCCTCTGGGGGAACCTTGGCGCACGCGTTTGTTTGTGAGCAGGTCCATCCACAACCAGATTTCCACGGAGTTTCTCAGTGAAACGATTCAGGCATGTCTGAAAGAGTCCCTTCAAACCAGCAATGTACACGATCAACTGCGTCGCTACACCATCCACCTTTCGACACGGCTGTTCTGGTTGCAGAAAGCTCTGATTACTGATGTGGCTGGCAAGACTGACAAAGACCAGGCTCTGGCTGAATTCAGTTCCCAGTTAAAAGTTCCCGCGGCTTCTCCAAACACCCAGAGTCTCACCCAAGTAGTGATTGGGATGTCTGTCAGTCTGCTGCTCCTCGGCCTCATCGGCATCGTCTGCCGTCGATTTTTACACCTCCTGCAGCTTAGAAAGCAACGCCGCGTCTGGATGCTTGCCGAACCTGAGACGGCCCCTCGACTAGGCGGCGCTTTTACCGGCGGCGGCGGCGGCATGATCCGATATGCCTGATTTTCAAGGACTCCCAAGCATCAAGAAACCAGACACTTTTCCAACTTCAATTTGTCAAAACCAATCCTTGAATGATAATTAGTGAAATTGACCATAATGATTTAATCTGATGAACCCGGACACGATCCAGTTTCAATGTGGCTTCTGCCACACGATCCTGACGGTACCTGCTCAAATGGCAGGCGTCACGGGTCCGTGCCCGAGTTGCGGACAAACGGTCACTTCACCCTCGCCTGCACCCGTCGAAGTGCCAGTGCCGCATTGGTCTCCAGCACCTGTGGCCGCGCAGCCCCCTGCCCCAGCACCCGCCTGGCCTCCAGCACCACAATCCCCCTTGATGGGAGAAATGCCAGGGACAGGCATGCCGGTCTCTGGTCTCAACGCAGGGCTGAATCTCAACACGGGACTGCCTCCAAAGCGCGCTCCGGGCCAGCCGCCCCTGAGCACGACGATGAATGTTCCTGCCGGCCAGACACCTTGGTCTTCGCCTCCGGCATCACCAGCAGCTATGCCGAATTTAGCTTCGCTCGATATGCCTTCCGGGCTCTCGGGAAATGGACTGCCCAATCAGTCACGCTTCATTCCTGGTGCGCCAGCTTTGCCGAACATGGGGCCGCTGGGAGGCACTGGCGGAATGCCTGGAATGCTGGGCAACCTGCAAGGCTCGTCACTGCTCGGCAGAGATGTTTCCCCCGCACCCTTATCCCCGGTCACACAACAGCTCCATTCTGCAGGCGCCCCCTCTCTCAGTCTGGGCGGCCCCCTCGGGCATGACCCTGCTTCCGCAGCACACATGGCCCCCATTCCATCAGGAAGGAGCATTGCCAGCCTCAGAGCTCCACGCGGGACCAATTTCATCAGGCTCGCGTTCGCTGCTGTCTTCCTCCTCGGGTTTCTCGGTCTCGTCGGCTTCCTCTTGAAGGATTACTTCCCTGGCCTGATCCCAAGCCTTACCGGGCATGATGTGGCTGAAGAAACCTCCAAGGACGAGCCTGGCACCCCGACGCCGCTCATACCCACTCAAGAGCCTGGCACATCGTCCAAGCTTTCCAATAATGCGACAGGGGAAAAGCCTGCCCCACTTCCCTCCTCATCCTCCGAGGCCAAGGCCAAGCAGACATCAATCACTGTTGGTTTTGATCCTCAAGAACCATCGCCCTCGAAGGTGGCATCCGTTGCAGCGGATGAAAAAGCCGCCACAGCCGTTGTACCCAGCCCCCCTTCGGCAACAGGTGCCACACCGATGGCCGCCACACCAGTCCCGCCGCCAGCAGCAGGCACACTTCTAGAAGTTCCCGCCAAACCTGTCATGAATGCGGAGTCGCCAGGTGCCCCGGCCTCCACGCCCTCCAGCCTGGCACAATCTCACATCATTGAGGAAGATGACGTACCAGCTGCGGCCCAGCCTGCCGTGGAAGCACTCAAAAAGTTCCTCCAAGCAAAATCCCTCGAAGAGCGCCTCAAATACACGCTCGGCGCCGACATGATGAAACCCCACATGGAGCGCTATTACACGCATGCGCCTGACGGCCCCATCGTGGTGGACCGCATTCAGTTTGTCCGCATGGACCCCAACCCCGAGCTCGGTTCCGGCAAGCACTGCATCTTGAGCCTGGAAAACAAAACCTGGGAGTTTTCAGTTCCAGTCATGCTGGAGGAGAAAGAAGACGGCTTCAAAGTGGACTGGGTTGCCTTTGTGGAATTCAAGGACCGCATGCTGGAAAAATTCTTTCAGACCTACATGCCCGGCAAGGCTTGCTTTCATGTCGGCATCATCCGCCATCACTTCTTCGAAGACGGCGTGCCCAACGTGGATCGTAAAGATGCCTTCCGTGTCAGCCCTGCCCCGCCCAATTCCTTCCAGGCATCCGTGTTCCTCGACAAAGATTCCGCCCTTGCACAGGAATTGCGTACCCGCATGCCGTGGGAAACTCATGTGTGGGCCGTAGTGGAGCTGGAATGGAAAAAACTTGGCTCACAGCAGTGGGTTGAACTCAGCGCGGTCCCACAGATGCACTGGTATTCCCTGCCGATGGTTCCCAAAGCCAGTGCCGCACCGCCGAAAACCGCCGCAGTGGATGAACTGCCTCCAGGCATTTCTAAAAATGGCAGCCGTGGCAAATCCATCGCCCCATCTTCCAACAACATGCCACCTCCGGGCATTCGCAAGTCCACGCCTGGGCTGCCAGACACGATCAAGCGGCCACTCATCCCCGGCGGGCGCTGAAGTGAAAAAGGGCGCAGGCCCTCAACTTAGCTGACTTCCAGCTTGCCCGTGCTGTCTCCCACCTTCTCTGCGGGCACACCGAGGCGGTCCAGCAGCGAGAGGTAAAGGTTCGTCATCGGTGTTTCACCCGGCAGCACCATGCGCTTGCCCGGTGTCAGAGTACCACCGGCACGGCCTGCCAACAGGATCGGCAGATTGTCATGGTTATGGCGGTTGCCATCTCCGATGCCACCGCCGAATACGATCATAGAATTGTCCAGCAGGGTGCTGTCCCCTTCCTTCACCGATTTCATCTTGTCGAGGAAGTAGCCGAACTGACGCAGATAGAACTGGTCGATCTTGGCGATCTTGGCCAGCTTCTGCGGATCGCTCTGATGATGGGACAGCGAATGATGCGCGTCCGGAACGCCGAGCTCAGGGAAGCTCCGGTTGCTGCCGTCGTGCGCGAGCATGAACGTCGAAAGACGCGTCGTGTCGGTCTGGAACGCGAGGACCATCAGGTCAAACATGGTGCGGATGTGCTCCTCGTAGGAATCAGGGATGCCCTCAGGGATTTTCACATCGGGCATTTGCGCGGAAAACTTCTCCGCACGCTCGATGCGCAGCTCAATATCACGCACTGAGGAAAAGTATTCGTCAAGCTTGCGGCGATCTCCCGCATCCACCTTGCCCTGCAGGCTTTTTGCTTCATCGAGAACTGTGTCGAGAATGCTTTTCTGCATCCGCTTGGCACGCGCCGCTTCCGGCCCTTTGCCCGCTGTGGCACCGAGGCCAAACATGCGTTCAAACACCAGACGCGGGTCCATTTCAGGAGCCATCGGCATGGTCTCATTCTTCCATGCCAGATTGAACTGATAGGCACAGGAGTAGCCGGAATCACACTTGCCCGAGCTGCGCTGCCCATCCGTGCTCAGCTCCAGCGACGGCAGCCGCGTGAGATGGCCGATCTTTTGCGCCGCGATCTGATCCACCGAGATGCCGAGATGAATGTCTGCACCCGCCGTTTTCTTTGGCATGCAACCCGTGAGGAAAGTGGCCGTTGCACGCGCATGGTCACCGCCGCCATTGCCATGGCTGCGAGCGAAATCCTGCATCAGACCTGAGACCACCATGAAATCATTGCGATGCTGCTCGATCTGCTTCAGCGAAGGAGAAAGCTGATAATTCACCCCTTCTCCCGTGGGCATCCATTGCTCCACATTCACGCCATTGGGAATGTACATCCATGCGGCACGAACTGGCTTGGCCGCCGGTTTGCTCGCAGCAAAAGCACGCGCACCGAATGATTCCAGCAGCGGCAGTGAAATCATCGAACCCAGCCCTCGCAAAACTTGGCGGCGGCTGAGAGAATGGGCGGCGAGGGAGGTTTCGCGAAACTCGTTCATATACATTGTGATTACGCTGGAGGCGGGGAGAAACTTTCTTGCCAGACAGTAGCATACCTGGCTCAACTGCCACGAAAGTAGTTGAAATTCCGCCTCGACACGGCCCGATTAAGCTTCCCCCGCCAATCCCCCCCCCACAAAAAATGAAACACACCCGTATCCTGCTCCTTTCCATCGCAACCTTCGCACTCTCCGGCCTTGCCCAGGATGCCAGCGTCGCCACCATCGAACTCAAGCCGGACGCTAAGAATCCGCTGGGTTATGACAAGACTGAACTCAGCGTCACCGCAGGACAGAAGGTGAAGCTCACTCTCAACAACACCGGCAGCATCGCCCCGCAGCCGCACAATTTCCTTTTGCTCAAACCCGGCAAACTTGACGCCGTCGGTGCACTGGCAAACGCCATGCTTGCCGATCCCCAGGGCATGGCCAAAAGCTACATCCCCGAAGCGGCCAAGCCTGACATCGTGGTCAACACCAAGCTCGTCATGCCCAACATGACCGAAACCATCGAGTTCACCGCCCCTGCAGAAGCCGGCGACTACCCCTACATGTGCACCTTCCCCGGCCACTGGCTCCTGATG
>NZ_JBIPNG010000277.1:0-8770 GCF_044373815.1 Prosthecobacter sp.
CACGGGCAACAATGCGTTTCATTACAGCCGCAGGTTTGTGACCAGTGACATCCCACGGGCCTCGCGCTTTGTGTGGAAAGGGGTGACGGGATTGTTTGGCCCGAACGACAACTCCTTCTGGTATGCGGATGAGATGCGCGGCAAACCCAGCGTGGTGATCAATCTCAGCGAGCAGATGGTGTATCTCTTCAAGCGCGGCGAGCTCGCGGGCGGCTCGCCCATCTCCTCGGGCTCGGAGGGCTATGACACACGGCCGGGCAGCTATCACGTGATGGAGAAGGACATCGGCCACAAATCCTCCATCTACGGCGACTACGAGGACTATCAGGGCAACGTGATCATGCAGAACATCGACAACCGCAAGGATCGCAAGCCGCCGGGCACGCGGTTTGAAGGGGCCAAGATGTACTACTTCATGCGCATCTATGGCGGGGTGGGCATGCACCAGGGCTATCTGCCCGGCTACGCCGCATCGCATGGCTGCATCCGTTTGCCGGGGCACATGGCGGAGAAGTTTTTCCGCGAGGTGCACGTGGGCACGCCGGTGGAGGTGGTGCCCTAGATTTAAGGCATCACTTTGGGCACAGGACGTCCTGCAACACTTCGGCGAGCTGGCCTTCGGTGAAGGGTTTGTCGAGCCGATGGGTCACGCCGAGGGTTTTCATCTCCGCGGCCTGGGGATCTTCCATGCGTCCGCTGGCGACGACGACGGGGACGTCCGGCAGGATCAGGCGGAGCACGCGGACAAAGGCGAGGCCGTCCATGTGAGGCATGTGCAGATCGGTGATGATGACACGGAGCTCAGCCTGATGCCGCATGGCGAGCTGCAGTCCGTCCGCGCCGTCGGTGGCGGTCACAGGATTGAAGTTCAGCCGCTGCAAGACCACGCCGGCCATCTCGCGCACGGCGGCTTCGTCATCCACGAGAAGGATGGTCTCCCCATGGCCGAGGCATGAGGCCGCCGCTGCGGGAGCGAGTGGCATACCACCTTCCACCACATGAGCGGGCAGAAAGGCGGTGAAGGTGGAGCCCAGGCCTGGCTGCGAAGAAACCTGCAGGAATCCGCCATGGCTTTTCACAATGCCCATCACTGTGGAGAGGCCGAGGCCGGTGCCTTTGTCCGGGCTTTTGGTGGTGAAGAAAGGATCGAAAATCCGCTCGATGATTTCCTTTGAAATGCCGGCGCCGGTGTCGTGCACGCGCAGAGCCACATAGCTGCCAGGCCGGGCATCGGGCACGGAGCTGGCAAAGGCTTCATCAACCTCCAGTGGCTGAGCTTCGAGAGTGAGGGTGCCACCTGTAGGCATGGCATCGCGGGCATTGACGCACAAGTTCAGGAGAATCTGATGCATCTGCGTGGCGTCTCCGAGCACGGTGGGAAGTTCGGGCGCGCAGGTGACCACGAGGTGAATGTTTTTGGGGAAGCTGCTTGTCATCAGGCTTTCCAACTCGTGGACCAGACGTTCCACCTGGAGGACGACGCGTTCTCCCTCCGCGCCTTTGGCAAAGGTGAGGAGCTGGCGCACCATCTCGGCACCGCGCCTTGCGCTGGTTTCAAACATGTCCAGAATCTTCGACTCCTGGGGGCACCGCATTTTGAGCAGCTCCACTCCCATCAGGATGGGGGCGAGGGCGTTGTTCAGATCATGCGCCACACCGCCGGACAGTGTGCCGAGGGCTTCCATTCGCTGCGAACGCAGAGCCAGGCTTTCCATGTTTTTGCGCTCGGAGAAGTTGCGGCTGCGTTCCAGCTCAATGGAAACACGTTGGGCGATGATGAGCAGTATCTGCTGGTCTTCCTCGGTGAATTCGTGGGGCCTGGTGTCCAGCAGGCAGGTGACGGCGACGACGTTTCCACGGGCGTCCAGCGAGGGAACACCGCAATAGGCGTTCCCATTGTAATGGCGGATAAACGCTGAATGAGGAAAGTGCTCCTGAACGCATTTGTAGAGGCGCAGGTCTTTGCTGCCGACCACCGAGGCACAAGGGCTGGTGGACAGCGGAGCCACGCCTGCATCGTGCTGAATCTGGCCGTGGACCCACACGGCCTTGATCTGCAACTCCTGGCCAAGGACCTCTGAGAGGCAGACCACGGGGACTTCAAACAGGGTGGCCACCATGCCAACGACTTCATCGAAAACGGCTCCCGGTTCACCCGAGAGCTGCATGCTGAGCTCGGACAGCCGGTGCAGTTTGCGAAGGTAGGCGGCGTTCCGTTCCTGGGACTGCCTGCGCTCGGTGATGTCACGCTCGTTGGCAAGGATGCACCACTCACCATCGATCTGAACCGGTGTGGCGATGACTTCGAGCGGGAAGATGGAGCCGTCTTTGCGCTGGTGATTGAGTTCAAAGCGGAGAGTCTCGCCCTGCAGTATCTTTTGCAACCTTCCGGACGCCGCCAGGGCGGCCTCGGCGTCGTCGAGGTCACGCATATTCATGCCGATGATCTCGGTTTCTGTGTATCCATGCATCTGAGCGGCGGCACCATTGGCCGAGAGGATGCGGCCATCGGACTTCAGCAAGAAGATGGCGTCTCCACTGGTCTCGATGAGAGAGCGGTAGCGCAGCTCGCTTTCGCGCAGAGCCTGCTCCGCCCGTTTGCGCACCGTCACATCCACGCCGGAGGCCACGACCTGCACGATGCGGCCGGTGTCATCGCGAAGAGGATTGAAGACGGCGTCCACCACAATGACGTTCCCGCCGAGGGTGTGTGCTTCAAAATCATCCCGTACGATTTCGCCGCTTGCCGCGCGGCCAATGGCTGAGCGAACTTTCTCCTGAGCTTCGGCTGAATAGCTCCACCAGTCTGCCTCCCAGAGCAACTGACCGATGACGCGGTTACGCTTCACCCCGCTGACTTCCAGCGGGGAGTGGTTGACCTCGATCATGCGGCCCTCAGGGGTGAAGAGCCCGACAAAGGTGAACATGCTGTTGAGGATGTCGCTCATGCGGCGCCGGCTGGCCAGCATCTCCGCTTCAGCTTTCCGCAGCTCGGTGACATCACGAACGAAGGCGCTGTAGTGCGGCTTTCCACCGATGGTGAAGCTGGCGCTGGTCAGCTCCATCCGGATCTTCGCACCATCACGGCGTGTGCCGGTCAGCTCCATGCGGCGATCCGCAGACTGGGAGAATTGCTGCCAGAGCTGCTCATGGGTCTTGAGCTGGTCCGGGGTGGCGATGGTGTCGACGAGGCTGCGCCCGATGGCTTCATCAGCGTCCCAGCCAAAGATGGCGCGGGCCTGGGGATTCCAGCCGCTGATCAAGCCGTTTGCATCCACCGTGATGACGGCATCAAGAGCGGTGTCGATGATCTGGCGGGTGCGCTCTTCGCTTTCACGCAGCGCGCCGGTGCGTTCGGTGACGAGCTGCTCGAGGTTTTCGTTGAGCCTGCGCACTTCGGCCTCGGCCAGCTTGCTGGCGGTGATGTTGATCTGAGCAATGACCGCGCCGCCTTCCTTGCGTGACAAGGGGGTGACCTGCATGATGAACCAGCGTTCTTCGCTGGGCGAGTGGCAGGCATACTCGTGTTTGAAGGTCGGTCTGGAATGATCCAGCACGCCGCGCAGTCCCTCAATGACCTGCTGAACGTCCACGCCGGAGTCCTGTGCAGCCTTTTGGCACACATCCAGATAATTGGCACCCACGCCCAGGGCGGACATCTTGTCAGCTGCGCCATTTTCATGCGCGAAACGCTCCCAGCCATCGTTGATGGCGATGATGGTGCCGTGGCGGTTCACGACGGCAATGTTGGCCATCATGGAATTGATCACGGCGCGGTTCAATGCCTCGCTGTCGCGCAGGATGCGATCGATATCGTGCTCCTTGGTGACATCCCGGAAGACGAGCACGACGCCGATGATGCGTCCGGAGGGATCGCGAATGGGGGCGGCGCTGTCGGTGATTGGGCGTTCAGTGCCGTCGCGGGAGATGATGACGGTGTGATTGGCCAGACCGTGGATTTCGCCTGTGTCCAGCACATCATCCACGGGGATGATGGCGGGTTCGCGCGTTTCTTCATTGATGATACGGAAGACTTCCTCCACCGGGCGTCCAAGCGCCTCGGCCAGCGTCCATCCCGTGAGCTTTTCTGCGATGGGGTTGAGGCGCGTGATGCGCCGCTGCGCGTCGGTGGCCAGGACGGCATCGCCAATGGAGTTGAGCGTGACTGACAGTTTTTCCTCACGGGAGCGGAGGACTTCAGCGGCGGCTTTCTGCTCCGTGACATCGCGTGCGGAGGCAAAAATGAGCCCGTCCGGGTGCGGCGCGGACTTCCACCAGAACACGCGTGAGGAGCCGTCCTTGTGAAGGCAGCGGATTTCAAACTGCTGGACGCCTGTGCCCTCGGCGAGCTGCCGTGCGACTTCGGCCTCCGCGGCGGCGCGATCATCCGGGTGCACAAATCCGAGGTAGGGGCGCGTCGTCAGGTCCTCGGCGCTCCAGCCCAGGATTTGGGTGAAGGCGGGATTGACGCGTTTGAGATAGCCATCTGCGCCGATGATGCAGAGCATGTCCAGAGGCACCGTGAAAAACAGCTCGCGCTCTGCTTCCGCCTGCTGCCGTTTTTCGAAATCGCGCCGCACGATGAAGCTGGCAAAGCCGATCATGAAGAGGGAGAGCACGCCGCCGAAGGCCACGATGGTCAGCGTGATGGTGGAGAGCTTTTTCGCCCGGGTCTTGATGCCAGGGAGGAGCTGGTTTTCCTCGCCCTTCAATGCGACGATCACTTTGCGGATATCCTCCATGGTCTTCATGCCCCGGCCCTGGCTGATGAACTGAAGTGCTGCGGTGGCATCACTGCTGCGGCGCAGATTGATCACCTCGCCGGCATGATTGAGTTTTTCTTGAATCAGCGGCTCCAGAGCCGCCAGCCGCTGCTGCTGCCTGGGATTTTCTGACATCAATTGTTTCGCTGTCGCGAATGCTTTCGGCACTGCGGTGATGCCGGCCTGATAGGAGCGCAGGAACTTTTCATCACCCGAGATGGCAAACCCACGGTTTCCCGTTTCCACGTTGAGCAGATCCACGAGGAGCTCATCGAGCACGTCATTGACGCGGTGGGTGTGGTCAAAGGAATCAAAGGTGGCCACGTTTCGCTGTTCGCTCCACCACGCACTCATACCGGTGAGGAGCAAGAAGACCAGAGCGATGAGAAATCCCGCCTGAATTTTATGTTGGATCAGCACCGGCTAGATAGGTAAGGCGTTAGCCAATTCTTTCATGTTCATTGCTTTAACTGATATGAATGAATATTCATAGGGTGCTTTTGACCCGGGGCAAATTCGACCTGCAAAACAATGCGGCAGGCAGGGTGATTAGCCGAGGCGCTCGGATCCTTTTGGACCGGGATGGCTAACGGCGCTCCGCGACGAAGATGGTGTGCGTGCAGCGCTTCGCCTGCGGGTAGGCTTTGGCGGCGACAGTTTCGACTTTGAAGCCAGCTTTGGAGAGGCGTTTGGCGAAGGCGTGATCGGTGCTGGCGGACCAGAAGGTGACGCGGCCACCGGGCTTCAGGGCGTGGGTGATGGCGGAAAAGCCCTGGGTCTGATAGAGGCGCGCATTGCCGTCCTGCACCATGGCAATGGGGCCGTTGTCCACATCGAGCAGGATGGCGTCGTAGTGGGCTTTGGGGGCGCGGCTGATGACTTGGAAGACATCGTCCACGGTGATCTCGACACGCGGGTCATCGAGGAGCTGGCCGTTCACGGCGGTGAGGTATTCGCGGTTCCAGGCGACGACCTGGGGCAGGAGCTCCGCCACCTGAACGTGGGCGGCGGGGCCCATGAGTTCGAGCACTCGGCGCAGGGTGAAGCCGAAGCCGAGGCCGCCGATGAGGACGTTTGCCGGGCCAGCGCCAAGGCGTGCGCAGGCGAGCTCTGCGAGGACTTTTTCGGACTCGGAGGCATTGGTGCCCATGAGGGGCTGGCGATTGACGCGCAGATAGAAATTCGAATCGTGCGAATGCAGGGTCAGCTCCGCGCCATCGGGCGTGTGAGAAGTGGCCAGCAGAAGGAAAGGTTTCATGGAAGGGCTGCCCCGCGAAAAGCCACGTGCCTCTCCGGCGTGTGACAGGAGCGCGGAGAGGGCGGTGTGCAATGGTGAATGACCAGAATTGAATGGCCGCAAAAAGACGCAAAGAAGGGATGCAAAAAGTCTCCATCGTTTATGGAATGCCCTGCGCGATTTATCACCAGCTACCGGCGGCCTATTATCTCACCGCATGCTTTTCCGATGACTTTGAGCTGGCGGTGCTGCATGCCATCAATGGCGGCGGGCAGAATCAGGCGCGTGCGATTCTCACGGGTGCGCTGGTGGGAGCGCAGGTGGGGCTGTCGGGGATACCCCAGCGGTTTCTCGATGGGCTGGAAAATGCGGAGGAGCTGATTGGATTGGCGAAGGAACTGCGGGAACAGGCGGAAGGGTGAAGCGCTGAGCCCCCTTTGAATCAGCCTGCTCTTAAAAACCGGTCAGCATATTTGCGGAAGCTCCGGTTGCTTGAGCAGCTGGGTTCATCGGGGCCTGTCATCGGCGATGGGCTGGGCCCAGGCGGGGAGCTGTGCAAAAGGGGTGATGTCTTTGGCCGCAGCGATCAGCTTTCCGGTGCTGAGCGAGTATTGGTGGTAAACGGCAGGGCCATGACGGCCGCGTGACTTGATCGCGATGGTGGTGTCGTGATCGGCAAAGCTCCAATCTTCGATGAAGGGGCCTGCCCGGAAGTCACGCCAATGGTCGGGCGAGAGCATCACGCGAACGATGTTGTTCACCGGTTCGCCATGGCTGTTCCGGTTGGAATAACGCGTCCATCCCACAAGCCCGGAGTCCGCATGGCGCACGTGCATGCAGCATCCCTGGCGCGTCCATCGTTCTGAGTGGCCATCGGCGAAGGTGACGTGGATGTTGCCGATGGGCTCGCCCCAGTCCCGCCGCTCGGATGGGACATCGATGATTTTCGCGGCCACCGGCATGTCGCTGCCTTGTGCTACGAGAGACAAGCAGGAGACTATGATGATGACGGCTAACTGAAGGGTGCTTCGAGGACTCATGGTGGGGGGCTTCTTCGAGGGCTTGGGTGCGGTGGGTGTGGCGAAGCTGTGCTGAAGCACAGCACTCCGGGGACGCTGGCGCGCTCACTGAGGGCTGGATATTGGAACTTGAAACTCTTAAGCCCTACCGCTTCGCTTTGGCCGCAATGGCTTTGTAGTAGCTTTCGATGGCGGCGCGGTATTCGGGGGCGGCTTCGGAACGGGTGGCCTCGGTGAGGTCGTCGGCCATCTTTTGGGGGAGGTGGCCCCAGTCGCCTTTGACGAGGATGGTGCCCTGGCCGAGGACGCCGTCCTGGAGCTGGGTGGATTGATTGCCACCTTCGGCGGACTGGGCCTGGGAATTCTGGCCCTGCTGCTTGTTGTTTTGCGCCTGCTGCTGGGAGGGTTTCTGGCCGGGGGCCTGGCCCTGATTGCGGGAGTCGGCCATGCTTTGCTGCTGGGCCTGCTGGGCGTCGCTGAGGCTCTGCTGCGCGGATTGCTGGCCTCCTTCGGGCTTGCCGCCCTGCGATTGCTGCTGCTGCTGGCCGTTTTGCTGCTGGTTGCCCTGCATGGGGTGAAGCTGGGCATCGAGCTGATCGAGCGCCTGGGCGAGCATCTGGCCCTGGAGCTGTTCGAGGGGGGATGCGAGCATGGCGGGGGACGTTTTGCTGGCGGTGGCTTCGGCGGCTTTGGCTGCCTGGGCGGCGTTGGCGAGGCTTTGCTGGGAGGCCTGAGGATTGGGCACGGGATTGGCCTGGGTGGCTTCGGCTTTCTGGCCGGCCTGTTGCAATTGATTGCTGGCTTGCGCGACTTGCTGCGCGGCTTCTTTGTCTCCAAGGCGCTCCTGATGGCGTGAGACGCGGGCGAGATCGCTGGCGGCCTGCTTCTGCGCCATGCCGTTTTGCACGGCCTGCTGGGTTTCTTTGGCGACGGCCTGCTCTGCCAGCTGTGCGGTGGATTGCGCGGTTTCCGCGAGGGCCTTCTGCATGGACTGATTTTTGGGCAGCTCTTTTTCCAAAGCTTCAAGCACGGCCTGCGGATTTTGAGTGGCGTCCTTGGCCATTTCGGCGAGCTGCTGGGCGCGCTGGTAGGCTTCGTCGAGCGGCTCCTGCACACCGAGTTCCTGCTCCATCTGCTGCATGGAGGCCTGCTCGGCTTCGGTGAGCTGCTGGCCGTCTTCGACCTTCTGCATGTTTTGCGCGAGCTGCTCAAGTGCCTGCGCGGTCTGCTGCTGGGCATTGGCGGCGGACTGCAGGGCCTGGGCCTGGGGCTTGCTCTGCGATGCCTGGGCGGCCTGCTTCAAATTCTGCGCAATTTGAGGGGTCTTCTGCTGCATTTGCGCGAGGGCGACATCGGCGGTGCGGGCGAGCTGGGATTCGGCCTGCTTGGTGAGATCGGAGGCGTTGGCTTCCTGGCGAAGGGCGGCCTGCAGGGCGGCCATTTTCTCGGCGTTCTCGGCGGCTTCGGGGCGGAGTTCCTGGGCTTTTTCGGCGACTTCGGCGACGGGTTTTTCGGCCTTGGCGGCATCGGCGGCGGTCTGGGTTTCTTGCTGCGTCTTTTTGAGGTCTGCAGCCACGCGTTTCATCATGTCGCTGACTTCGGGAGTGAGTGAGGCGAGCTGGGCGCGTGCGGCATCGATCTGCGGCTGGAGCTGTGCGGCGAGTTCGTTGGCCTTCTTCTGCGCATCGGCGGTGGCCTGCTGCACGGGCTGTGAATTGAGCTGCTGGCCGGGCTGCTGCTGCGAGGCTTCG
>NZ_JBIPNG010000278.1:0-8744 GCF_044373815.1 Prosthecobacter sp.
GCCGCCTTCGCTACCTCGGCTTCGCCTGCTGCAGTGTCATCTCCATCTGCGAGAAGTACCTGCATTACGTGCCCCTCCATCTGGTCACCATGAGCTGGCTGATGCAGGCGGAGTGCACCTCAAGGAATTTTTACTTCAGCAAAATGAAGCGTTTCTTCGATGTTGTCACCTCGCTGATCCTGCTGGTGATACTCGCGCCATTTCTGCTAATTGGCATGGCAATTGTCCGCGTTTTTTCGCCAGAGGGCCCTGTCTTTTTCCACCAAGAGCGTGTTGGCCGCTTCGGAAAGCGGTTTCAAATCTACAAGCTGCGCAGTATGCGTACAGATGCCGAAAAGGGTGGTGCCGTCTGGTCGTCAGTCTCCGCAGATTCTCGCGTGTTTCCTGGTGGTGCCTTTTTGCGGCGCTATCGGATCGACGAAATCCCCCAACTCCTGAATGTCCTGCGTGGTGAGATGTCCTTTGTCGGTCCGCGCCCAGAGCGGCCAGAGTTCGTCACGAAACTCGCCCGCGCCCTGCCGCACTATCAGGAGCGCCACATGCTCCAACCTGGCCTCACAGGATGGGCTCAGGTTTGTTACCCGTATGGCTCGTCTATCGAAGAGGCCAAGTGCAAGCTCGAGTACGATCTCTACTACCTCAAACACGCCGGAGTCCTATTCGACAGCCTCATCCTGCTCGACACCGTGCGCGTCGTGCTCCGTGGTGGCATCAAACACTCGAAGATGGCCAACCGCTACTCGGCAGGCTCCGTGAACGTTGCTGACGATCTCGATGGCCCCCTTGAGGAAGTGGAAACAAAGTCGCCACTCACAAGTGACAGTCTCGTGACCCAACCGGTTTAGACGGCTCTTCCGGCGGGATTTAACAGTTCTAGATAGTTCTTCGCACAGCTCTCCCAGGAGTATTGAAGAGCCGCTTGGTGAAGCCGCTCATTGTCCGGCGGATTTTGAAGTGCGCCGGTCAACGCTGCTGCAAACGCCGACGAGTCACGTCCGGGAACCAGAAACCGCCGGCCAAGCAGCGGCTCGACGATTTCCGAGATTCCACCAACGTCGGTTGTAACAATCGGACGACCCGATGAAATCGCCTCCAAAACCACATTCGGAACCCCTTCATTGAGGCTGCTCAGAGTCACGGCATCTGCCGCTTGCATCCAGCGCGACACGCCCGTTGGAGGCTGACGCCCGGCAAAAATCACCCGCTCAGAGATGCCCAGTTCCGCCGCCTGCTGGCGAATACGCCCCTCCAGCGGTCCACTGCCGATCAAAGCCAGCGTCATCGGCTCATTCAGCGAACGCGCCACCTCGGCAAACGCCGCCATCAAAAGATCGATCCCTTTCACCGGCAGAAAATTACCCACAAAGAGAACAAGTTTCCCCGCCACAGGCGCGCCGAGTTCAGCGCGTGCATGCTGACGCGAGGCAGGACGAAAAAGAACTGTGTCCACCCCATTGTAGATCGTGCAAACACGATCCGCATCTGCCCCGCAAGCGATCAATCGCATCTGAAGATCCTGACTCCGTGTCACGATCTTCCGTGCATACTTCGCAAGACTCAAAATGGCCCGACGTCGCATCGGCATGCCAAGGTATTGATGCACGTCCGATCCTTGAGCGACGGCCACCACAGGGATCTTCCGGCCGCGAAAACGCATCTCTGCAGCACATGCATCAGGAAACAGCCACGGTGCCAAGATCACATCCGGCTGGAAATCCGCTTCAATCGACAACTCCGCGCGCTCCAGCGCGCGCGCGAACAACCAATGATTCAACCCTCCTAATTTTGGCACGTAGTTATTCCAAAAGTAACGCGGATTCAGCACCTCATCTCCGGTGCGCGGAATGAGATGCGATGCGACACCACAACGCGTGAGCGACGCACGAAAAGCCAAAACTCGAACGTCCAAACCGGGATCCACCGCACGCAACGCATGCACCAACGTCACATTGTCGAGTCCCCGCCAGGGTTCTTGCGAATCCGGGAAGAGATTGGAGACAAAGAGGAGCTTCATGAGGCCGGTTCTACTTCAACAGTGGAGGTGGAGTGTAAACATAGTCACGCCAGACTCCAGCGTCCCCTAAGTGGCCATCTTCGGCCGCATGAAGAATGTTCACCAGTTCACGAGCACTGACATAATGAAGCCTGAAGCCGCGCTCGGCCGCCATACGTTCGATCTCGGCATAGAAACGGCCCCTTTCCGGCCCCAAATTAGACCTGTGACCCGATTCGGGTGCTCCATGAGTGTGGAGCTTGATAAAACACCACTCTTCCACGCCAGAAACGCTGATTCGCCCATTCAGCCACTCGTTCATCCTACCCACAGTCGGCGGATTCTTCGGCCCCAAATCGGAATTCTCAACTCTTGGCAAAACACCCCACTTTCGGCTACCCCAATCGAGCGAAAGCGGCCCCTGCACGAGCAGAAGGTGGTCAGGGCTCAATCTCAGTTCCCGGGTGCCTTCAGGGCCTGACGCCACCAGCCTCCCGCGGTAATGCGAACAACCATCCGGCGTGCTCCGCGAGTAATACAAGCGATTCACCATCGGAACCTGCGTGGGATGGGGCGCGGACGGCATGGTGAGGTCGGCGTAGCACCCTGCTCGTTTCAAAATGGCCAACTCGTCACGCACACCACAGCCATGCCCGGACGGATCCGAATCATCAAGAGCCCAGTTGCCATGAATGAATCCAAACGCGACCGCGCCAGCGGCATCAGCCCCGAGCAGTCCGTGGCGGCGTAAATCCACCTTTCCCTGCTCCAGCGCGCGCACCAGATTCTCCGCCGTGTCATTTTCATGATGCAGATGCACTTCAACCTCGTTTCGGGTAATCTGGCATAGCTCGGTGATCGAATCCAGCACGTCGGGATCATACTGCTCGATCGGGTAGAAAAAAGTGTGCTTGGGCCCATGACCATCATGATCGCCAGCGGCAGCGGACAAGGCCGGAAGCTTCTCGTGCCACTGTCCCATCCGGCGCAGGGCACCCGCCTTGTCCGTGTGATGAAAGGGCTCGAAATGGTCGCAAACCGCCAGCATCACGTCGGACACGGGCTTTTTGGCCCGGGTAAGGCGCTGCTGCAACCACGGCAGCAGCCAACGATCGAAGGCCTTTGTCATGAGCGGTCGAAAATGATTCTGATTCGGAGTCTGAAAAACACAGCGTTTCTCTGGCTCCAAATCGCCGAACTTCAACCTTGATATGCGCATCGCCGTTGATCGTGCTAGCTTTAGCCTTCAATGACCCTGTTACTGTTCACCCTCCTTTTTGCCGTCTTCTACATCCAAGTTGGCTACGCCTGCATCATGTGGCTGCTCGCACGTGTGTTTCCCAAGAGACTCAACACGATCGACCCCCTTCCAGACGCCATCACCATCGTCCTCTGCGTCCACAATGGTGCGGCGCACATCCAGCAGCGCCTGCAGAACCTCGCAGACTGCGAATGGGTCGGAATACGCGAGTTTTTGGTGTTCTGCGACGGCTGTGATGACGACACGGCCACGCTCGCCAGCCAGTCTTGTGTCGAGTGCGTGCGAGTCATGAGTTCGCCAACACAACGTGGCAAATGGGCGGCTCTCAATGACGCCATTCAGGCCGCAAGCCATCCCGTCGTCGTCTTCGCCGACTTGCGGCAGACATTTGACACTCAAGCGATTCAAAATCTCACCCACGCGTTTCGCGACCCGCGTGTGGGCGCAGTCAGTGGCCTCTTGGAGATCGCAGCGTCTGACTCCGGCGGCGGACGCGGCGTGGACCTCTATTGGCGCATGGAGCGCAAGCTGCGCGAGTGGGAGGCGCGCTTCGATTCGGTGATCGGCTGCACAGGTGCCATTTATGCAATTCGCAAGAAAGCCTTCCAGAAACTGACACCAGGAACCATCTTGGATGATGTCATCGTCCCAATGCAGATTGCCATTCAGGGGTGGCGAGTGACTTACAATCCACAGGCCATCGCCTTTGACCCACAGAGGCTTGATCCGATCAAGGAGAAATCGCGCAAGCGAAGGACACTGGTGGGCAATTACCAAATGTTTGAACTTTTCCCTAGCTGGCTGCTGCCTTGGCGCAATCGGCTCTGGTGGCAGTTGATTTCCCACAAGTATTCCAGGCTATTTGTGCCGTGGATGCTAATGGCGATCCTAGTGCTGACGATTGCATCTCTGAAGACGCCATTGATCTGGTTTTTGCTGGGGATTCAGATGATCTGCTATGCGCTGGGAATAATCGGCTGCATGTTCCCGCACTTTAAATCCCGACTCTTAACGATACCGTCGGGGTTTTTGCTTCTACAAGTGACTTGTGCCCGAGCCCTCTTCTCCTATGTGAAATGCCGCAGGGATCCTTTGAGCCTCTGGCAACCCAGCCAAGCCGACGATAACCCACAAAAAATATACGAGACATCATCTCAATAATTAATGAGGCTAGGGCCGATACAATTGACCGGTCTTATTTCTGCATGAGGCCCCGCATTTCAAAAACATTTTACCAATAGGACTGGCGGCCAGAAGTGTTCAACTTTAGTGAGAGGACTCTTAATCTATTTCCCCTGAAAGACAACATGTTTATCAAAGACATTATCCGCCGCATAAAAATAATTGGTCACGTCTTGACCCGATGTGACGTGCCAAATAATTTTGCCCAATGGTTCCTTTATGCCATTGCCCGAGGTCACCCCTTTGACGGATGGAAAACGCGACTGTCAAGATATATGAGGGAATGGTTTCCTACGCTCAGTCTCAAGGGCCTATGGGGGGGGAAGTGGGTCTTGACGTTTGACCCCGGCGACATCACACACATGGTGATATTTGAAGAACTCGTGATTAATCGAACATGGAATCTGGATCTAGTGCCATTTGAGCCGGATCTGATTATCGACGTCGGGGCACACATTGGTATCTTCGCGTCCTTGGCCGGCGTTCGATTTCGGCAGGCTCGAGTAATTTGCATCGAGCCTGACCAAGCAAACCTGATATGGCTGCGCCACAATCTCAAGATGAATCTTGTTACCGCCCGGGTCATCGAAGGGGCAGCAGGAGATTCTGACGGGCGCATCTTTTTTGAGCCTGGACTGAGCTACGGTGGCCGTGTAGTTGAAAAGGAAATATCGGACCGTCCGACTCTCGAAGTGGCAAACATCTCGTTGAGACGAATTATATTGGAGGAAAATCCGAAATGTCTTTTACTTAAGATCGATATTGAAGGAGCAGAAGAACTGGTCCTGCCCACGATTTTAGAAGTTCTTTCGCCACCCTGTTTTCTTTTTCTTGAAACCCATGGCGGCAATGATAGCTACCAGAGGATCGCTAACATCTGCAAGGCAGTCGGATTCCAACTCACCCTCACACGCTCTCATGGGAACATGCGGGAATGCTACGCAATAATGCCCCAAAAGTAAACTCCTGTCGACAATGATATACATGACATTAGACGGTGGCTTAGGCAATATGATGTTCCAATATGCGTTTGCCCTGGAGATCGAACGCCAAAAGAACTGCCGGGTTCGTTTTGTCAGTTCCAAACCGACCGTTAGCGAAGAAATGAATGTCTTTTCACTCGAACAAAAGATCAAATCCTGCGCCCCCCCCATCAGTCACCTCATTGCTGGCAAAATACGCAAGACTCTTACCGGAGAGCCTCGCATAATCGAAGAAACAAGTTTTGCTTACGACCCGACTTTTATTTCCCGTGTTAGAGATAATCGACAAGTGGTAGGGTACTTTCAGTCACCCAAATATTGGGCAGAGATCGAAGCCGAGGTAAAACGTCATTTAATGTTCGACGCGTCACTCTCTGACTTCACCAATAAAATAGAGGCCGAGATTTCAAAGACACTTGCTGTCGCAGTTCACGTGCGCCGGGGTGACTATCTCAAACTGAGCCATACCCATCATGTGCTCGGCACTGACTACTATCGTCAGGCGATCGCATTTATGGAAGAGCGGACCTCAAAGCAAGCCGTGTACTTTGTGTTCTCAAATGACCTAGACTGGGCCGAAAAGCATCTGCCAATCCCCGAACGACGAATGCGAATCGTACGGAATCCAGCACAAGGACTCGACTTCGAAGATTTGTATCTCATGACCAAGTGCCGCCACCACATCATTGCTAACAGTTCATTCAGTTGGTGGGGCGCTTTCCTGGCTGCCCGTGAAGGGCAGCAGGTGGCAGCGCCTTTGCGATGGTTCACCCCGCTGGATAAAAACCAAGACGTTGCCGCCAGTCTGTATCAGCAAAACTGGAGCCTCTTTCCATCATGACCCGCTATTTTAAAAATCCATTCCGCAACCTTTGGAGACTAAAAAATAAATATGACGCGTCAAATGCTGACGCCGCTGCACGGCGTGCCCTAGAGCCTGTTATTAACTTTTGCCGAATAGAGAAGAGAGCATGAGGGTTGCGAAGGCCAGCCAGTGCATGCCGGTCAAAGTCGAAGCCAGACGCTCATAATCCCTTGGTTGCGGGTTCGAATCCCACCGGGAGCACTTCATTATCAATGCCTTACAACAGATTCACAAAATTTGAGGTTGCCGTCTAGGTCAATTCTAGGTCAATAAATTTTGAGCCTTCCCGAGGCGGTTACGCTTCTTTGCTTCGCTTTGAGATTCTGATCCTGACCGGCCTCAACTTGGGCACCTCATGTTTCGAACGTCGCTGCGAAGTCGGCGCGCCCTGCAATTCCCCGCATATCCGCGTTATAAATACTTGAGCGACCGGGGCTTATCCTTAGCCGTCTCACCCACCCACCATGCCACGACGAACCCATTACTCGCCCTGCATCAACCGGGTCATCATCTGCGCACTGTATCATGAAGGCCGGCGGCTGCGCCGTCCCATGACACGGTTGGTCAATGATCTCCTCACCTCCTGTCTGCGTGACACGGAGGCTTGGAGCATTGCGGCCAAGCAGTTGAGCGACCCGGCTCAGGGCGCAGCACAGGAGGCTGGCGCCACGCGCTAGCCGCACCACACCCGCCAAGGCATTCCGGTCCACATTACACCCGGTCTCTCTCACGAGGGGCCGGGTGTTTTGTTGGCGGGCATCTCTCGGCGGTTTCTTCAAACACCACCCAAACCATACCCACCCTACTAGGAGACACATCATCATGGCTATCAAACTCAGCGCCAACTACAGCAAAAAACTCGGTCTGCCCCATTACAGCAGTCACAGCTTCAGCGCCTCGGTTGAAGTCGAGCTCACCGACATCACCCAGGTCGAAGCCGAAGTGCAGAAGCTTTACCAGCTCCTGCAGCACTCCGTCGATCAGGAAATCCAGCACGCCGGGTTCATTCCCGACTCCAACGGCCACAGCAGCGGTCGCGCGCAACCGCAGCCCAACGGCAACGGTCGTAGCTACCCGGTCCAACAGAACGGCCGCTCCAGCAATGGTCCCAACGGTCATCTGCAGCCTCGGGCCGCTGGTGATGCCTGGAACTGCACCGACGGTCAGCGCGGGTTCATCCTGCGCATCGTCAGCGACAACAAGATCGAGAAGTCGGAGGTCGAGGATCTGTCCCAGCAGCTCTTCGGCACCGGCGTGAAGCAGCTCAACAAGATGCAGGCTTCCCAGCTCATCGACGACCTGCTGGTCAAGGTCGGCAAACCCGCCACCCGCCAGACCCGCTGGCAACCACCCCCCACCCAAGCCCAGGCCGCATGAACACCGTCGCTGAAACGCCCCCACCCCAGGAGCGCAGCGAGCAGGACATCATCCGCGCATTGCAGGACACCGTGTCAGCTTCACGGCTGTCGCTGTTCCTGCAATGCCGGTTGAAGTTTTATTATCGCTACGTGCTCAAACTGCAGAAGCCCAAAACGGCCTCGCTCCATCTTGGCAGCGCGGTGCATGCCGTCCTGAAGGCATGAAACAAGGCACGCTGGCTGCAGCAGCCGCTCTCGCTCAAGGAGGTTCACGGGAACTACCTGCAAGCCTGGGCGGACACCACCGAAGGTTCCGTCAAATGGGAACCCGGTGAAGAAGAGGACGACAAGACCACCGGCTGGCGGCTTTGCGACACCTACATCAGGCAGAACGCCTCCATGGCATCTACCAAGCCGGATGCCGTGGAGGTGTCCATTGAAGCAGATCTTGCCCGTCATGGTCTGCCCCGCCTGATCGGCATCCTCGATCTGGTCCAGCAAGGCAGCATCATCGACTACAAGACCAGCGCTGCGACACCCAACCCCAGCACGGTCGGTCATCTCCACGAGATCCAGACCAGCAGTTACGCCATCCTGTACCGCTACAACACGGACCAGCAGGAAACCGGCATCCAACTGCATCACCTGGTCAAACTCAAGAACCCCAAGGTCTGCATCACCGACCTGCCGCCCATGAGCCAGCCGCAGCAGACCCGGCTGTTCCGGCAAATGGAAGCCTACCTGGAAGGCTTGCAGTGCCCTGACTTCATCCCTTCGCCTGGGATGCACTGCTCAAGCTGCGAGTTCATTCACGAATGCCGCTTATGGCATTAACCCCGATGCAGGCCGGTGCCCCACCTGAGCACCGGCCTGCTCATCACCCCATCCAACTTATGAAACATCTCATCCTCCTTGCCTGCCTGTTGTTCGCGGTTCCGCCGCTGCATGCAGGCTGGTTCTTCAAAGATCCACCACCCTCACCGCCGGACCTCGGTCCGGAATACCGCTCGAAGATCTCCAAACTCGAAGAGCAAATGTCGGAACAGCACGTCATCGCCGACCGCTGGAAGTTTGCCACCGGCAGTCTCGCGTTCGGCGCCCT
>NZ_JBIPNG010000279.1:0-8739 GCF_044373815.1 Prosthecobacter sp.
TGCGAACTAACACCTTAATGCCCGCCGCCCCCGACACCCGCGAAGTCATCCTCGAAGCCATCGATCTCACCCGTGAGTTCGACGGCGTGAAGGCGCTCGACCGCTTCAGCTTCAAGCTCCATCGCGGTGAGGTCCTCGGCCTCCTCGGTGCCAACGGCGCCGGCAAGACCACCGCCATGAACTGCCTCCTCGGCCTCACCCTGCCGACTTCAGGTGAGCTCAACGCCTTCGGCCTCCCCCTTCAGGCCAATCGCATCAGCATCCTCCAGCGCTCCAATTTCTCCTCCGCCTACACCGCCCTCCCCGGCAATCTCCTCGTCTGGCAAAACCTCAGCGTCTTCGCCCGCATCTACGGCGTGCCCAATCCGAAGAAGAAAATCGCCGAGCTCATGGAGCTCCTCGAAATCTCCCACCTCAGCAAACGCGTCACCGGCCAGCTCTCCGCAGGCGAGTCCACCCGCGTCAATCTCGTCAAAGCCTTCCTCAATGACCCCGAGCTCCTGATGCTCGACGAGCCCACCGCCAGCCTCGATCCCGACATCGCCGACAAGGTCCGCAAAGTCGTTCGCAAGGTCCAGCGCGAGCGCAGCATCGCCATCCTCTACACCTCCCACAACATGCGCGACATCGAGGAAGTCTGCGACCGCGTCATCTTCCTGCACAAAGGCAAGATTGTACGCGAAGGCACTCCCGCCGACATCGTCGCCCAGTCCAGCAGCGACAACCTTGAGGATGTCTTCATCAAGATCGCCCGCGACGGCGAAATCCTCGACGAACCGAAAAAAGAATCCGCCGTATGAATTTCCGCATCATCAGCGCGCTCGTGATGCGCCACCTCTTCCTCTACTCCCGCACTCCCATGCGCATGGTGGAGCTCGTGTTCTGGCCCCTGGTCGATCTCGTCGTCTGGGGCAACGTCACCGTTTTCATTCAGAAAAACAGCGATGAAAAATTCGGCGGCTTCATCCTCTTCTTCCTCGGCGCGATGATCCTCTGGGACATCCTCTTCCGCGCCCAGCAAGGCGTCGCCATCTCCTTCCTCGAAGACGTCTGGACCCGCAACCTCCTCAACATCTTCGTCGCCCCCGTTCGCACCGCAGAGTATCTGGGCTCCACCTTCTTCGTCGGCTTCCTGCGCATCCTCATCACCTGCGTCGTCATGAGTTTCGTCTCCTGGATCGGCTACTCCTTCAACATCTTCCAGCTCCAGTGGTGGCTCGTGCCCTTCTTCCTCAACCTCATGGTCTTCGGCTGGGCCCTCGGCATGATCTCTACCGCCTTGATTCTCCGCTGGGGACAGGCCGCCGAATCCCTCGCCTGGGCTGTCCCCTTCTTCATCCAGCCCGTCGTCTGTGTGTTCTATCGCGTCGAAGACATGCCCGCCTGGTCACAGCCCATCGCCTGGCTCTTCCCCGCCACACCCATCTTTGAAGGCATGCGCGAAGTCATGAAAACCGGCTCCATGAGCTGGAACCACCTCTGGCTCGCCGCAGGCCTCAATGTCATCTACCTCGCCCTTGCCGGCTGGCTCTTCGTCTGGGTCCTCAACCTCACCCGCAAACGCGGCCTCCTCACCAAGTTCGCCACTCAGTAACCGGGGCATTCCAGCCCCCATTGATGCCATGCTCGAAAACCGTGCCGGCAATCCAAAGCCAAGGCATCGGGGTTTCGCTTCCCGGCTTCGCAGCCTGATACCGTTTCTATCCGGCCTCTTGATGCCATCACCGCGCGGTTTGCAAACACGGCCTGGTGAACCTCGCTCAATTGACTGACACACTCACGTGCATAGCGAACTGCAAAAACTCACTCCCGGCATGCCGTGCCTGAGAAAGTTCGGTTTGCCGCAGAACGGAAGGAGCAGAGGCGTCAGAGATTGAATTCATTCTCTGCTTCCTCTGCCTCTTTGCCCCTCTGCGGCAGATTCAAATTCCATGTTGCAGCCTGTAATGCAATGCCTTTGGCGACGCTGCCTTCAAGGCCAACGGCCTTCCGTAATTGAGCCCAGGGCTGCCGAGCTTTAGCGAGTGCTTCCCTGGGAAGTCACCATCCCCATCCGGATAGCAAACCCAGCGCTCCGCCACACCCCACGCCCACCAGCAGTGTCTGCAACCCGCACCGCCACGCGCCTCCCGCCAAACAACCGTTCAGCCACCGTCAACAACCGTAAACCACCGTCAACTCTTCCCCCACGCCCCCGCCGCCCGCAGCACCGTCTCATGCACGCTGATGTCATGCGCCGCATCCCACGCCAGCTTCTTCTCCCCGCGCACCACCTTCGCCAGGTCCGTAAACTCCCCCGCATACCGGTCCTTAGGCACCTCCAGCTGAAACGACTGCGTCCCCTTCTTGTAGCTCCCCCGCGCCTTCGTCAGCGACAGATTCACCTTCCCGCTCTCCATCGGCAAAATCTCAAACGTCCCCTCCGTCCCCGTCACATTGAAGCGCCGCCTCGGCCCGCCAAATGGGTCCGCATGATTGACCCGCACCACCGCCGTCGCCTTCGCATACTGCAGCACCGCCATCTGGTTGTCCTTCACGCCATCGTCCTGCGTCGGCGTTGAAAAAGCCGACACCGACTGCGGCTTGCCCAAGATCGTCGTCACCGCGTCGATCACATGGCAGCCCAGCTCAAACAATCCCCCACCCGGCAGCGCGCCCATGATCCCACGCTGCTTCGCATCCCCCAGCTTCCCCATCGCCGCATCGATCTCCGTGATCTCTCCCAGCCACCCCTCACGCACCGCCTGAAACAGCAGCTCAAACGCCGGATTGTAGCGCAGCATATACCCCATCTGCACCGTCAGCCCCCGCTTCTCCGCCTCCAGCCGCATCGTCTTAAATTCGTCATGCCCCAGCGCCCCCGGCTTGTCCAGATGCACATGCTTCCCCGCCTCGATGCACCGCAGCGCCGTCGCGCACGAGTCCTCCATCCGCGTCTCCACCGCCACCGCCTTCAGATCCGGCGTGCCTAAAAGCTGCGCCTCCGTCAGCAGCGGCACCCCCTCATACCCCTTCTCCGCCGCGACCCCCACCACCTCCCAAAGATCCTTCAAGGCACGCATCGCCGCCATCTTCCCCGCCGCATGCGCATGCTCAGAGCCTATCTGCCCAATGCGCAATCGACCACCACCCCCACCAGCGGCAAAAGCAGTGGAACCACAAGCAAGCAGGAAGGCGCGTCGTTTCATCATAGTCCCTCTGAAACGAAGCCAAACCCCCATTCCTCACTCCGAAAGCATCATCACCCCACAACAACTCCACCACTCCACCACTCCACCACTCCACCGCGTTCCGCCACCCTCCAACCCCAAAGGGGTTGCATACCATAGCGAAGGTTTGCCGAGCCTCAGCGAGGCTACCCTGGTACCCGCCATCAAATCCGGAAAGCAAACCCACCGCCCCGCCACACACCGTGCTCACCAGCAGCGTCTGCAGCAAACTCCGCCCCACGATCCGGCACACCACCGCCTCCACCCCATTTCGTCATTCGTCATTCCAAACTCACTTCCCCTTCCTCCCACCCCTCTTCGGCTTCGCATAGCTCACATTCTTCCGCTGCGCCGGCAGCGCCCCCGTATCATCCGCATTCAGCCCCGCCCTCTTCTTCAATTCCCGAATCTGGTCCCGCAGCAGCGCCGCACGCTCATACTCCAGCTTGCCCGCCGCATCCGCCATCTCCTGCTCCAGCTCACGGATCGTCTCCGTAATCGCAAAATCGCCGCCACCCTCGCGCACCACGCTCTCCTCCACCTCACGCGCCTTGCCCAATACTTGCAGACTCTCCTGCACCGCACGCTGCACCGTCTGCGGTGTGATCCCATGCTTCTCATTGTGATCCGTCTGCACCTGCCGCCGGTAACCACTGATGCTCAGCAGCGCCCGGATGCTCTTCGTCTCAATGTCCGCAAACAGCACCACCTCCCCGTTGATGTGTCGAGCCGCACGTCCCGACGTCTGAATCAACGACGACTCGCTCCGCAAAAAGCCCTCCTTGTCCGCATCCAAGATGCACACCAGGCTCACCTCCGGCAGATCCAGCCCCTCACGCAGGAGATTGATCCCCACCAGCACATCACAGTCCCCCGATCTCAGGCTCCGTAAAATTTCCACCCGCTCGATCGCATCGATGTCGCTGTGCAGATACCGCACCTTGAAATCCAGATTGCGCAGGTAGTCCGTCAAATCCTCCGCCGTCCGCTTCGTCAGCGTCGTCACCAGCACACGCTCCCCCTTCTCAATCCGCTGTCGGCACAGCTCGATCGTCTCATCAATCTGCCCCTTCAACGGCTTGATCGTGATCACCGGGTCCAGCAGCCCCGTCGGCCGGATGATCTGCTCCACCACAAGCGTCCGTCCCTTCGTCGTCACATCAAATTTATCAATCGGCTCCGCACTCCCGCTGATCCTTACCGTTCGCGTCATCGGCAGCGCATCCGTCACCTTCGCGATGTAGCTGGTATTTCCCACCACGCTGTTCTCAATCTCAAACCGCGCCGGCGTCGCGCTCACATACACCAGCTGCCCCACCTTCCCCATGAACTCCTCAAACCTCAGCGGCCGGTTGTCCAGCGCGCTCGGCAAACGGAAGCCATGCTCCACCAGCGTCGTCTTGCGCGACTTGTCACCCTCATACATCCCGCCGATCTGCGGGATCGTCACATGGCTCTCGTCGATGAACATCAGCGGCGGTTCCTTGAAGAAATCCAGCAGCGTCCCCGGTGTCGCCCCCGGCTCACGCCCCGTCAGGTGCCGGCTGTAGTTCTCGATCCCCTGGCAGAAGCCCATCTCCTGCATCATCTCGATGTCATACTGCGTCCGCATCTTGATGCGCTGCGCCTCCAGCAGCTTCCCCTCCTTCTCAAACCACGCCACCCGCTCCTCCATCTCCTCACGGATTTTCACGATCGCCTTCCTCAGCTTGTCCCCCGGCGTCACAAACTGCTTCGCCGGAAAAATCGTGTAGCTCGGCATCTTCAGCGTCACCGTCCCCGTCAGCACATCCACCGCGCTGATCCGGTCGATCTCATCCCCGAAAAACTCAATCCGGATCGCCTCGTTCTCCAGATACGCCGGCACCACCTCGATCACATCCCCGCGCGCCCGGAATTTCCCGCGCGTCAGCTGCACATCATTCCGCTCATACAGCATGTCCACCAGCCGCGTCAGCAGCGTCTCCCGCGTCATCTGCATGCCCACGTTCAGCGGCAGCATCATCCCCTCATAATCCTCCGGAGAACCCAGACCGTAGATGCACGACACACTCGCCACGATGATCGTGTCCTGCCGCGTAATGAGAGCCCCCATGCTCGCCAGCCGCAGCCGCTCGATCTCATCATTCACCGCGCTGTCCTTCTCAATAAACGTGTCCGTCCGCGCGATGTAAGCCTCCGGCTGGTAGTAGTCGAAGTAACTGACAAAGTACTCCACCGCGTTCTCCGGGAAGAAATTCTTAAACTCCGAGTACAGCTGCGCCGCCAGCGTCTTGTTATGCGAAAACACCAGCGCCGGCCGCCCCACCTCCGCGATGATGTTCGCCATCGTAAACGTCTTCCCCGACCCCGTCACCCCCATCAGCGTCTGGTGCCGGTTCCCCGCACGCACCGACTTCGTCAGCTTCGCAATCGCCTGCGCCTGATCCCCCTGCGGACTGTACTCGGTGTTAAGCCTAAAGACTGACATGGTCCAAGGTACGTACAGCAACAGTTGAGCGATGCACTGAATAAGTCACACCGCGATCAGCGCAGCCGCAAAGCGCCATTCGAGCCCGAATGCATTCTCCAAAACTCCCGAATAACAAATCAACGGCTCTTCTGAGTATGTAGTTGATGCGCTTCGCTTCCCTTCGGGCTCACTTCGTTCGTCTGTCTCGCTTCGCTCGGCTCGGGATCGTAGCCCGTTCCGGAAGCTCCGCATCGCCACAAACCTGAAACCACCCATTGCACGTATTGTAGTACCGGCTTTAGCCGGAATCTGGAAACGTAGTTCGTGCAAACAGCTCCCAAATAAATGGCCGCTGTTAACCTCCGTTCCACAATCCCGCCGCCTCGAGTTCAATAACTCTGCGGTGCAAACCAGTCCCCGCAGAGCGATCCTCTGCGGTCTTCCAATCTCTGCGGTGAAAATTTCGGCCGTCCGTTAAGACATCCCCGAACCAATCTCGCTCGGCGCAGGCAGATCCGCCGGATCCACTTCCGCCACCTTCGCCGCCGCAGCCACCGGCTGCGCATAGCGCTGGCGGTACTCCTTCCAGGAGATCAGCTTCCGGTCGCTCTCATCCCACAGGCGCAGATTGATGCACTTCAGGCTCTTCCAGAAAGTCAGCGGCGGGATCGAATGAAACATCGGGTGCGAGTTATGGCACTTTTCCAGGTAGTAGTTCGGAATGCGTGAGCTCAGGTGGTGCACATGGTGGAAACCAATGTTCCCCGTGAACCACTGCAGGATCTTCGGCAGCTTGTAAAAAGAGCTGCCCTCCAGCGCCGCCGTCGTGTAGTCCCAGCCCTCACGGTGCTCCCAGTACACATCCTCATACTGGTGCTGCACATAAAACATCCAGATCCCTGCCATCCCCGCAAACATCGTCACCGGCAGCTGCATCAGCACATAGTTCTTGAAGCCAAACACGTAGCTCAAGCCCACGATCATGAGCACCAGCGCCACGTTCATCATCATCACCGACTTGCGGTCCTTACCCTTCGCACGCGGCGATGGAAAACGCTGATGGATCAAAAACAGCGCCAGCGGCCCCACCACAAACAGCGTGATCGGATTGCGGATCAGCTTGTAAAAAAAGCGCCGCGTCGGGCTCGACTCCTGGTACTCCTTCACCGTCATCGTCCAGATGTCCCCGTCGCCACGGCGGCTCAGGTCACCCGACGTCTGGTGGTGCACCGAGTGCTGCCATGTCCAGTGCAGATACGGCGTGAAAGTCAGCATCCCGCTGATGAAGCCCAGCACACTGTTCGCCCGCTTTGATTTGAAAAACGACCCATGACCGCAGTCATGAAACATGATGAACACACGCACCAGCAGCAGCCCCGTCACCGCCGCGATCGCCAGTGTCACCCAGTAGGAGGTGTGGCTCAGGCTCCAAAACATCGCATACCAAAGAAGGGCATACGGGACGAAAGTGTTAACGATCTGCCAGGTGGCACGCGGGATCGAAGGGACCGTGAAAGGGGCGACAATTTTTTTCCATTCGGAAATCGTGGCCTGGGGCTTGGATGATGTCATCTCAGGGGCGCTGCTCATAGTTGGGTGGAGACCCCTTCCATACCACATTTCTGCCATTCGTCCCACACTCAATTTGTTAAAATACTCTCATTTATGGCGAATTCTTGACAGTTTATTGCCATCTAAACACCTCATATAGAACAAATTACACTCCCACCCCCGCAAATCCCCCGCCCACCAGCACGGCGCTCCTACTGTGAAGAACGAACGCAGCCACCGCTTTCCGCCGCGCCGCAAATCCGTGCGTACTCAGTAGTCCCGAAACGGCCCCCGCGCCTCGCTCCCATCCATCTCCTTCCTCCACCCCGCAAACCTCTCCCTCATCATCCGCACCACCTCCGGCTTCTCCCCGCTCAGGTCCTTCTTCTCCCCCAGGTCCGTGCTCAAATCAAAGAGCCCCCCGCCCTTCCCCGACTCCACCCACTTCCAGTTCTCCACCCGCGCCGCCTTGTCCCCACGCCGCTGCCAAAACATCTCCTTCCGCGGCGATTTCACCTCCCCTCGCAGCACCGGCAGCATATTGAAGCCATCCAGCTTCACCCCCTCCGGCCCCATCGCCCCCGTCGCCGCCAGCAGCGTCGGCACCAGCTCCAGCGAGGTAATGAATTCATCCGTCACCTTCCCCGCCGGCACCTTCCCGCCCGGCCAGCGCAGGATGAAAGGCACCCGCAGTCCCCCCTCCCACATCGTGCTCTTCTGTCCCCGCAGCGGCGCATTCCCACCGTTCCCGCTCCCCCCGTTGTCAGACAAAAACACCACCAGCGTGTTCTCCGTCTGCCCCGCCTTCTCCACCGCCTCCAGCACCGCGCCGATCGCCTCATCCATGCACGTCACCGCCCCGCAGTAGCGCGCCAGCCTCTCGTCCTTCACCTTGCCCCGATACATCGCCACATACTTCTCCGGCGCCTGCACCCCCTCAGCCACCTTCTTCGCCCCCTCCTCCGTCCCCTCGCCAAAGCTCGACGCCCCATGCGGCGCATTGAAGGGCAGATACAAAAAGAACGGCTTCCGCCCCGCCTGCTCATTCACAAACCGCAGCGCCTCACGCCGGAAAACCTCCGTCACATACGTCCCCTTGTCCTCCTCCGTCCGCTCATTCCCCCGGAACAGCGATGCCACCCCGTACCGCTCATGCGTGTAGTAGTCGATCCCGTTGTTCCCGTGACCGTAGAAGAAATCAAAGCCCCGCTGCAGCGGTAGGAAGCGCCTCGCCTGACCCATGTCCCACTTCCCCACGCAGCCCGTCGCATAGCCCGCCTTCCGCAGCATGTCCCCCAGCGTCACCTCCCGCACATCCAGCCCCAGCGTCATCTCCGGAGACACCGCATACTCCGCCGCATCATACCGGTGACCATAGTTCACCAGATCATTCCTCACCATATCATACAGCCCGTTCCGCTGCGGATACCTCCCCGTCAAAATGCTCCCCCGCGACGGCGTACACGCCGGCCACGTCACATAAAAGCTCGTCCCCCTCACCCCCTCCGCCG
Organism: Prosthecobacter sp.; assembly: GCF_044373815.1. GTDB lineage: Bacteria > Verrucomicrobiota > Verrucomicrobiia > Verrucomicrobiales > Verrucomicrobiaceae > Prosthecobacter. The sequence continues at coordinate 8,724 of NZ_JBIPNG010000279.1, forward strand.
CCAGCCTGTCCAGGTT
>NZ_JBIPNG010000280.1:0-8727 GCF_044373815.1 Prosthecobacter sp.
ACATAGCCTCTTCTGGTGGACCTTTGGCATGGCCTTGTGGGGCATGGCCAATGCGGGTGGCAATGTCACCTGGGCGCTGTGGGTCACCAAGCTCGCCGACAAACACGCCGTCGCCGAGTACATGAGCGTACATACCTTTCTCACCGGCGTGCGCGGCCTCATCGCCCCTTCCCTGGCTTTCGCTATGATCAAGGTCATGTCGTTCGACACCTTCGCAATCGTCTGCGGCATGACCATCCTCTCAGCCAGCTGCTTCATTGGCGTTCGCGCCCGCAGCAATTCTGAATCCACTGATCGTCTCCGTCCAGGTGCCCGCAAAGAACGCCTATGAATGTCCACCTCGTCCAAATCAATTCCGTCTGGGAAGACCGCTCTGCCAATCACGCCAAGGCGCGCCAGTTGATTGCCGGCGCCAGTCCGCAGCCCGGATCGCTCATCATCCTGCCGGAGACCTTCTCCACCGGCTTCAGCATGAATCTCGCCGTTACCGCTGAGCCTGCGAACGGCCCCACCGAGCAGTTCCTGCGCGAAATGGCCGCGCAATACCAAAGCTGCGTCATCGGTGGAGTGGTGACCTCCACCGAAGATGGTCGTGGCATGAACCAGGCACTCGCCCTCTCCCCTGACGGCACCGTCCTTGCCCGCTACACAAAAAATTACCCCTTCAGTCTGGGCGGCGAAGGCCAGGCCCACATCGCAGGCACTGAAGTAAGCCTCTTTGAGTGGCAGGGGCTGCGCATCGCCCCACTCATCTGCTATGATCTTCGCTTTCCTGAACTCGCGCGCACTGCCGTCCGCGCCGGAGCTGAAGTGCTGGTCTTCATCGCCGCCTGGCCGGTGAAACGCATCAATCATTGGATCACGCTTCTTCAGGCACGCGCCATCGAAAACCTCGCCTATGTCGTCGGGGTCAACCGTTGTGGCACCGATCCCGAGTTTACTTATACGGGGCGCAGCCTCGTCGTGGATCCTCACGGTCTTATCATTGCCGATGCCGCCGAGCAGGAACGCGTCATCAGCGCGCGGATCGAACCAGCCGTCCTCCGCGACTGGCGCACTCAATTCCCTGCTCTCCGAGATGCAGGCATCCCGTCCTGATCACCACAGGCTTGTCCGCATCCGCCCGGCTTCGAGGATTGCGTCAAACCGCCGTGCATCGTCCTCCCGCGTGCCGCTAACGAGCACGTAGCCATACTTGCGCCAGTGCTCCATCTCTGCTGCTGCGTTCTGCATGCGCAGTTCAAACGCCGCCGTATCCTCCGTCGCCCGGCCTGAAAGGCGATTGCGCAGTTCCTCTAGGCTCGGCGGCAGCACGAAAATCTCCAGCAGGCAGCGCTTCACCAGTTCGTCCTCGCAGGCGCGCACCTGCATCGCCCCCTGGACGTCGATGTCCATGATCACATCCACCCCGCGTTTGAGATTCTCATACACGTAGCTCTTCAGCGTGCCGTAAAGCCGGCCATGCACGCGGGCGTATTCAAACAACTCCCCTCGCTCCACGCGTGCCAGGAAATCCTCCTCGGTTAGGAAAAAATAGTCCTTCCCATCGACCTCGCCCGCTCTCGGCGCACGCGTCGTGCAGGAAACGGAAAAAACGGCCTCGCCGCGATCACACACTTTCCGTGACAGCGTCGTCTTGCCGGTGCCCGAAGGCCCCGAAACGACGATCAACTGCCCAAGACGCTGTTTTGAGAATTCCATCCTGCCGAATACCCACGCCAACGGCATGTGCAAGAGACTTGGCAAATGGACTGTACTGCTCCACCCTCAAATCCCACCCAACACCAACCATGCAAACCGCATCCTCACGCCGTCAGTTCGCCAAAGTTGCCGCCGCCTCGGTGGCAGCGCCCTTCATTCTCCCCTCACGCGTCTGGAGCGCAGAGACCGCCCCCAGCGCGCGCCTCACGCTCGGCTTCATCGGCGTGGGTAAAATGAACAGCGGCCATCTCAACAGTTTCTTGGGCCGTAAAGAGGTCCAGATCGTTGCCGTCTGCGACGTCGACACCAACCGCCGCGAAAACGCCAAAAAGACCGTCGAAGAACGTTACGGCAAGGACAAGGACGCTGGCTTCAAAGGCTGCGAAGCCTATGCCGATTTCCGCAAGCTTCTTGAACGCAAGGACATCGACGCTGTTGTCATCGCCACGCCTGACCACTGGCACGCCTTCATTGCTATCGCCGCATTGAATGCCGGCAAGGACGTCTATTGCGAAAAGCCGCTCACCCACAACATCCACGAAGCGCTCACGCTCATCGACTCCGTGCGCAGCAACAAGCGCATCCTGCAGACCGGCTCCCAGCAGCGCTCCAGCAAAGAATTCCGCGTGGCCGCTGAACTCGTCCGCAATGGCATCATCGGCAAGATCGACCACGTCGAAACCCAGTTCGGTTCCCCCGCCAAGCCCAATGCCAATCCTGAAGAGCCCATGGAACCCGGCCTCGACTGGGACATGTGGTGTGGCCCTGCCCCTCTCGTGCCTTACAGCAGCGTCCTCAGCCCGCGCGGCGTTCACAATCACTTCCCCGCCTGGCGCAATACGCGCGAATTCGGCGGCGGCATGATCACCGACTGGGGCGCCCACCACATCGACATCGCCCAGTGGGGCCTCGGTGAAGACGAACACGGCCCGGTCGAAATCATCGCCCCTGAAAAATATGCAGATGCCTCCGACGGTGCCAAGCTCATCTACGCCAGCGGCATTCCTCTCCTGCACAATGGCAAAGGCAGAGGTGTCTCCTTCTACGGTGCCAATGGTGAAGTGCACGTGAACCGCGGCAAGTTCGAGCTCATCCTCGGCGGCAAGACCATTCACAAGTTCTGGGACAAGGACGCTGACAAAGGCACCTCCCTTGACCGTGAAGTCATCCTCACCGAGCGCGAATACCTCGCCGATGCCAAGGTGAAACTCTACAACTCCAAGAACCATCACGAAGACTGGCTCAACTCGATCAAGACCCGTGAGAAGCCGATCTGCGATGTCGCCATCGGCGCCAGCACGGCTATCTCCTGCCACCTCATGAGCCAGGCCTACTACCACGGCGGTTCCATGAAGTGGAATCCCGAGAAGCACGAGTACGTCAGCGGTGGCGATGCCAAGTGGCTCACCCGCGAATACCGTGCCGACTGGAAAGTCTAAAAAACAGCCCGTCAGTACTTCCAAGGCGGCCTCGAAAGAGGCCGTCTTTTTTTATTTCACCTCGGCACGCTTCACCACACTTGTGCCATCGCGCACGGTATCCGGCGGGTGCATCAGCACTTCGTCCCCCTTCTTGAGGCCTGCCAACACCTGGGTGAGTTTACCGTCGGTGCGTCCAGCCTTGACCACCACAGCCTTGGCTCTGCCAGCATCAAAAACAAAGGTCTTCCACTCGCTGCCTTCGCGGAACAACGCTCCCGCCGGCACCAGCAGGGTGTCATCGCTGTACCATACGGCCACGCGCACTTCCACGCGGTAGCGGTCTCCCAGTGCTTTCAATGAAGGTGTCTGCTCCGTAAAATCGCTCAGGACCAGCACGCGCTGCTCTTCCACACCCAGTGCGGACACCTTGGTGAATGCCGCAGGTTCCACACGGCGCACGCGGGCTTTGGCCGGCTCATCGCCCCCCCACTGCTCCACCGTGACTAGAGCCCCGGGCTTGATCGTCACCGCATCGCGTGAGAGGATTTCCGCCTCGATCTCCAAATCCGTGGGATCACCGATTTCCAAAATGGGCGCGCCTGGCGCCACGATCGTCGCGCTCTCCTGCTGCACCCGCAGCACGACGCCGCTGACCGGAGCACGCACTTCGATGAATGCACCGCCTGCGCTCGGTTTGTCGATCTGCTGAAGTGCCGCCTTGGCCTGCACCAATTCAAAATCGGCCACCTGGAGTGCAAATTCTGCCGAACGAACTTCTCGCGATTTCATTTCGGCCTCACGCTCAAACGTATCGCGGTCAGTGTCGCTGACGGTCCCCTTGTCCGTGTTATTTTTGATGCGGTCCCAGTTCGCCTGCGCGTATTTCAGGCCGGTACGTGACATCTCGATGTCTTCGTTGGCCCGGCTGCGGGTAGCAGTCGCCGCATCGACACGAGCCTGCGCTTGGGATCGCGCCCGAGCATCCAGCAATGGTGAAAGCGTCGGTTCGATGCGCGTGAGCACTGTTTCCCCCGCCTTTACTGCATCTCCCGCCTTCAAAGTCACGCGCTGCATGCTGCCCGCCACCGGTGCGGCGACAATGTGGCGGTTGCGGATGCGCGTCTTGCCTTCCTCGGACACATACACCGTCAACGGCCCTTGGTGAACCACTCCGGTCTCAACTTCCACCGCCCGCGGCTGCAAGGCGTAGACCATCGCCAGCACCAGTGCGCCGGCCACAGACCAGAATGCCAGCTTGCGCGACAGGCTGCGTCGCGTGATCGGAACTTTCGTTTCCCAGGGAGGAACGGAGGGTTGCGGTGTTTCGGTTGGAGCTTCAGGCATGGCGTGCGCCCACTATGCGCGAAGTTCGTGCAGCGGCAGGTGATTTTTGCTTGTTGCTTTCACCGATCTCTGTTCACAGTTTGCCGTTCGCGGCCTGACCTGCGAACAGCGAACCATCCAACTGACAACTTCACTCTTATGCCCCACGTCGAAACCAACGGAATCAAGATGTTTTACCAAGAACGCGGCAGCGGCGAACCGCTCGTCTGCATCATGGGAGTCACCGCCCCCGGCGGCGTGTGGGACGCGCATGCCCAGGCATGGGAAAAGCACTTCCGCTGCATCCTCGGTGACAACCGCGGCGTGGGCGAAACCGACAAGCCCGCCGGCCCTTACACCACCGCCATGATGGCCGACGACTACGCCGGCCTCATGGACAAGCTCGGCATCAAGCAGGCCCGTGTCGTCGGCTGCTCGCTCGGCTCCGTCATTGCTCAGCAGCTCGCCCTGCGCCACCCCGAGAAGGTGAAGAGCATGATCCTCATGTGCACCTGGGCCCGGCAGGATCGATTCGGCCTCTACACCTGGCAGCACCTCATGAAGGCCAAGGCGAACATGCGTCCGGAAGATTTCATGCAGTGGATTCAGATGCTCATTTTCACCAAGCCCTGGTTCGACAACGACGACTGCTGGAACAACATGCAGCAGGGCCTCAAAGACGCCGCCACCAATCCTGCGCCACAGCCCCTGCACGCCACCGAGGCGCAGAGCGCCGCCGCCATGACGCACAACACCCTCAACGAACTCAAAAACGTGAAGTGCCCCACGCTCGTCATCGGTGGTAAAGACGACACCTTCACCCCTCAGTGGATGGGCAAGGAAGTCGCCGCCGCCATCCCCGGTGCCGAACTGCACCTCTATGACAACGCCGGTCACGCATTCCACTGGGAACAGCTGGGCGACTTCAATCCGCGCTCGACTGAGTGGCTGTTGAAGCATTGATCCAATCAGTATCCAAGCTCATCACAACACAGGCACGCGGTATTTAGACTGCGTGCCTGTTTTGCGTTCCACCGCCCCCTGAGTAGCGTGAACCAGTATCATCTCTTCTTCTTGCCTGGCTCGTATGGAAAGCGGCAGGTTACGACGACTCCGCGCCGGGGCTTTGCTTTGATCGTCAGCCGCGCACCGATGAGGTTGGCGCGGTAATCCATCACCCGCACACCGATGCCGTTGTGCTGCCCCCCTTTGGTCTTTTTCAAACCGGCTCCATCGTCTTCGATTCGCAGCTCGCACTCGGTCTGGCTCACGTGCTGCAGGGACAGTTTCACTTTCGTGGGCTTGCCATGACGCAGGGCATTGTTGACGGCCTCCTGCGCGATGCGAAAAAGATGAGCTTCAATATCGTTGTTTTGAATCGCGATGCCAGCGTCCACCTCGCACTCGCAGGGCGTGCGGAAGTTGGTGCGCACGGTTTCGGCCAGCAATTGCAGCGCACCTACGAGTCCGCGGTATTTCACGCTGGTCGGCGAAAGACCATGGGACATGCGGCGCACTTCGGAAACGGACTGGCGCAGGAGCTCATGAATGCGCTGAGCCTGCTGCCGGGGCTCGCCATCCAGGTCTGCTTCCAATGCTTCCAGCAGCGAGACAATGCCGGTCATGGTCTGGCCCACGCCATCATGAAGATCATGCCCCACGCGCGCCTGCTCCTGCTCCACCACTCGCAACACCTCCTGCTGCAGACGATTGCGTTCCGTCATGTCCGTTCCCGTGACCACTATGCGGTCCAGTGTGCCATCCGGTTTGCAGGTGGCGATGCTGCGCAGTTCGACGCTGCGCCACTCCCCATCCTTCGTCCGCAGGCGTGAATCGGTGGGCGGATTTTTCTCCCCGCGCAGCAGACGCGCGAAGCGCTCCTTGGAGAGCGCTGTCTCTGCTGCATCCATGAGACCAATCTCCCAGGGGGTTTTCCCGATCACATGCTTCTTGTTGTAGCCCATGGTGTCGCTGAAGGACGCATTGGCGTGCACGAAGCGTCCGGCCAGATCCAGCACCACGATAAAGGCGGACGTGTGTCCCACCAGAGCCTGGTTGTAGGCCAGTTCACGGCGGTAGTCGAGTTCCACGCGTTTGCGCTCTGTGATGTCTTCAACGACAGCAACATGACGCAAGGGGGGCTCGCCGGGAAGCCACATCGGTGCAACTGTCAGATTCACCCACTTCAGGGTGCCGTCTGGCAGCAAATTGCGTTTCTCCAGGTTGTAGCTGCGAATCTTTCCTGCCTTCAATTCCTCCATGTGCCGCAATGAATTCGGCAGATCCTCCGGCAAGGTCAAATCACTGAAAGTCAGTTTCAGCATCTCGTCGCGTGAGCGTTGATTGATCTCACAAATGCGCTGATTCACGCTGAGAAAACGTCCCGTGGTTGTGTCCATTTCAGCAACACCAACTGCGGCCTGCTCAAACACGGCACGAAAACGCTGCTCGCTGGCCAGCAGTGCCTGCTCCGCCAGCTTGCGGTCTGCGATGTCTGAGATGGTGCCGGTCATGCGCACCGCCTCTCCCTGCTCATTCCAGTCGGCTTCCCCCCGGGTGAGAAACCAGCGATATTCGCCGTTCTTGTTGCACAATCGAAGTTCTACCTGATAAGGCACACGCTTCTCAAAGTGCGCTTTTCGTGCCGCTTGTACCCTTGGCCAGTCCTCAGGATGCAGCCGGGACATGAACGACTCCTGGTCCTTGCCCAGTTGATCGGCTTCCTCAAATCCAAGCATCTGCTTCCAGCGCGGAGAGAGATAGGTTTCACCCGTCAAAATGTTCCACTCCCACAAACCGTCTGTCGTGGCACGCATGGCACGTGCATAGCGCTCCTCACTGACCTGCAGCGCCTGCTTGCGCTCTTCACGTTCAATGGTCAGTGCCGCAAGACGTGCCGCTGCGGTTATAGCTTGGATTTCCTTCTGGTCCGGCGTGTGAATCTCACGGCGGTAGCAGGCGAAGGCCCCCAGCACCTGCCCTGCACCACTCACCACAGGCTCAGACCAGCAGGCCAGCAACCTGGCCTTCTCCGCGAGTTTGTGAAATGGCTCCAGACGTGGATCGGCCAGCACATCCGGACAAATTACCCGCTTGCCACTGAAGGTGGCCACGCCGCAGATTCCGATGTCTGGTGCAATGGGGGTTCCATCCAGTGCCTTTCTCACATACTCGGGCAGACTGGGGGCGGCCTGCAAGCGCAGCCTCGTGCCCGTTTCATCAGCCAGCATCACACTGCAGCGCATGCCGGGATGCCCCGCCTCAACGCTGCGCACGATGGCCTCCAGCACGGCGGTGCACGGCGCCCCTTCCACGATCAACTGTAAATTATGCTCCTCCCGCTCCTCGGCTGCCTTGCGGCGGGAGATGTCTTCAAGCGTGCCCGTCATGCGCAAGGCTCGCTGCTGATCATCACGGCGAATAACCTTGCCGCGGCCCATCACCCATTTCCACGAACCATCCTTGCAACGCATGCGAAACTCCCGGTCAAAGCCGTCGGTTCGCTGCATCAGATGATCATTTACCGCCAGTTCAGTTCCAAAAAGATCTTCGGGATGAACCATTCCCTGCCAGCCGAGCGCTGCGTCTGGGATTGGCTCATCTGCACTATAGCCGAGCATCACCTTAAACTGGCTGGAACGAAAGATGGTATCACGCGTAAGATCCCAGTCCCACACTCCAAAACCTGAACTCTCAAGGGCAAACTTCCAGCGTTGTTCGCCCTCCTGCAGGCGCTGCTCCGCCAGCACACGCTCTGTGATGTCGCGTCCGACCGACTGCATCTCCTTCAGCAGTCCCTGATCATCGAAGAAGGCACGATTGACGAACTCCATCCACCGCACCCGCCCTTTGCCGTCATAAACCCGGTTCTCAATGACGACGACCGGAGTCTTCGGCGAAAGTTGCAGCAGCCTCTCCTCAATCAGCAGCACATCCTCACTTACTGCACTAGGCTGCCATCGCTGGCCGATCAGCTCCTCAAGTTTCCTGCCAAAAAAGCGACAGCACACTTCGTTCACATAGGTGAGGGTGCCATCCGGAAGAAAGCGGCAAATAATCTCCGTCAGATCCTCCACCACGATGCGGTGGGAATCTTGAGCCAGCAGCTCACTCGCTGCGGCCGGAGGCGCTTTGATTCGGTCTTTGCGTGTCTTCATGCAGGCACAGCCTCACCATAGTCCGGTTCGGGGCACAAGCCACCACACAGATGAGGGGATCACGGAATGTATCCCATCGACTTCATCCATTCCGCCACGCGGTTTGGCCAGTCGTTCACAGGCCC
>NZ_JBIPNG010000029.1:0-27591 GCF_044373815.1 Prosthecobacter sp.
AGATAGCGCGGCGCGATGTCGAAGAGAGTGAGTTTTTCATCCTTGGAGATCTGCTTGACGAGCGCATTGATGTCCTCGTGCAGATTGTTAAGAGCATAAGGGATGACCGTCATCGGAATGAGCATCGCCTTGGGATGGTCTTTGCGCAGACGCTCAAGCAGCTCATGAAAATCTTTCGCAAACTGGGTGTTGAAGTCTTTGACCTTCGCCTGGTCGTTGAGTCCGTAGCGAATGAATATGTAGTCGGCCTGCGGTTTGGTTTTCACCGCCTTGTCGTAGCGGGTGTCGAGCAGCCGGCGGATGAATTCACCACTGACGCCTTCATTGTACACATCGCAGGGAGGAAGGTCGGCTTCGGCAGCCAGCTTGATGCGCAGCGTGTCCTCGATCTGCGGTTCATCCGGCGCAAATTTCTTCGGAATGCTGGCCTCGGTGGTGCTGTCGCCAAGAAGGATGATCTGCAGGCGCTTCTTGCCCGCTGTGGCATCGCTGAACTCGAAGGCCTTGCCACCGATGATCTGATCCGACGTGATCGTGGGGCAGATGCGCTTCTCCACATGAGCAACAAACAGCTCCGTGCCGCGGGTGTGGCTCACAAACGGCCAGCGTGCGGGATTGTACATCGTGTCCGTCAGGTCGCGCATGAGAACGACGTGCTTGCCGTTCTTCGCCATCTGGCGCAGGCCGAAAGGGCGGCCCGAGACGCACATGTTGAGGTGGACCCCCATGAGGACCACGTTGTCGATGTTCCGTGCTTCAAGCAGGTTCCAGATCTCCACTCCGCTGTCGCTGATGGCATCCTTGTCTTGGTCAATGCGCAGTACATCGATCTGCTTGGTCCACGGTGCTTTGGGATTGAGCCCCTTCGCCGCAAGTTCTTTGGCCCATGCGGCATGCTCGGCGAGATCATCGTCTTCACCGCCGTCGGTTTGATCTAGCGGATACACAGCCATCTCCTCGGCCGGGATTTGTTTGCACCACTCGGCGATCTTGTCAGGCAGACGCGCAGCCGTTGGCGCGGACTTCGCACGCGCACGTGCGGGCGTGCCTTCATAGGGCTTCATGCAGCTGCTCGGTGCATGAATGATGAGCACTCCATCCTTGCGAGCCTTTTCGAGCACCTCATTCATGCGCGGCGCCATCTCGACTTCACGCGTCACGGCGTTTTTGCAGTGATGCAGGTCCCACATGTCGCAGACGATGATGGCGGTGCGGGAGGGCAGCCACGGTTCCTTCACCAGCGTCGTTTTTCCAGCAGGAGCGCGTGATTGCAGCGTGAACGAGAGCGGTGCCTCGGCGGCAAGAGCCGAGACGGTGAATGCGAGGAGGAGTGCGAGTGTCTTCATGGATTATCGGGAAAGTTTTTGGTGCAGTTCATGGACCTTGTCGGCGATGCGTTCTTCCACGCTTTCCGCCCAACCGGCCGCAGCTTCATAGCCGCCTTCTTTGAGCACGCGGAGGCTCGGGACATAGCCGGTGTAATCATTGGAATAACCTGCCACCCAGACACCGGCGGCACCGGCAAACTCACGCTTGAAGCGCAGGGAGTAATCCACCACGACTTCGCTGCCGAGCGTGATGAAGGTGAGATCGTTGCCGAGCTTGATGACCTGCACCGGGTAGTCGTGGTCTGCGCGTCCCGCCTTGGCATAGCTGAGTTTGATCTCTTCATAGGCAGCACGGATGGGCCCCTGAACAGGACGTGGATTGACGACGAGAGCCATTTCGACGGCGTTGGAAAGCGAACGACCGTGCTGCATGGAAAGCTCCAGATCCGTGACACCGGGAACGACATCGCTGCGACGTGGATAGGGATTCTGATCAGCACCGCAGCCCATCAGGAACAGGGCCATGAAGCCGGGGCGGTGCTCCTGCAGGTATTCCTGCGCAAAGCCCGCATAGTCACCGCACCAGTTGTAAAAGCCGAGGCTGGTGTTGTGACATGCATAGCCAAACAGGGTGGCACGCAGCGTGCCATCAGTCGCTTCGATGCGCAGTGCCGGCACCTCGTGATCCACAGGACCGTCCGGATTGGGCGCCTTGTTGGCGTTCGGATGGTCGGGCGACAGCGTGTAGTCACGACGACGATTCATGGCGAAACCGCAGCGAGCCTTGTTCCATGTGAGGCGTGCGGGCTGCATTTCCTTGAGCGCCTTGCCGATCAGGCCGACGAGGTCGTTTTGCAGCTTCTGCGTGTACTCCCATAAGTCTTTGGCCTTGGGGTTGTCCTTGTCTGCATCCGTCAGCGGAGTCGTACGAAGAGAAGGACCACTGTGGGTATGTGAAGCGTTCATCACCAAATGGGCAGGCGGCAGACTAAACTCCTTCTCCGCACGCTGCGCCACGGCCTGACGCAGAAGCTGCGGCACGCCGATGAGATCCAGCGTGACAAACACCAGCTTGTTTCCCTGCTCGTCTTGTAGAGCCAGCGCCTTGGCAAACAGATCCTGCACCTTGCCCTCAGCAGGCTTTTTGCGCCCTGCGTATCCGGCCATCCAGAGCAGCTTCTGCGGCGTCACCGCGACAGTGGCCGTTCCAGCTTTCCAATTCGCCGGCACATGAGGAGCCACCGATTTCGGCGGAGTTGGAGGCAAAAGCGGCGTGGCTCCAGGCGGCGCGGCAAGGACGGCACTGGTAAACAGAATGGTGAGCGAAAAAGCGCGGAGCTGCATGCACAAACTACGGGCGCACCCACGTTGTTTGTTCACTCCGGAATCATCTTTCATGCGCCTCGCCTCTGTCCTCACACCACTCAATGATCACCATCTGGCCCTCGCGGCCCAGTGCGGCGTCGAAGAGATTACGGTGCGATATCCAGGGCCGGAATTGGAGCCTCTGCTGCAAACCAAAGCGCAAATCGAGCGCCACGGCATGAAGCTGGGGATCATCGAAGGCTATCTGCCCATCGAGAAGCTCAAGCTCGGAAAGGACGATGGCAGTGACATGACCGCGATGAAACGGCTGCTTGAACACATGAGCGAGGCGGAGATCCCGCTGCTCTGCTACAACTTCATGGCCGGCACCGACTGGGTGCGAACCAAGCTGAATGCCACGGAGCGCGGCGGAGCGCTGGTGACGGCATTTGATCTCAAAGAAGCGCAGCAAGCCATGTCTTTGAACTCGGCGGCGATTCAGGCTGGCAGCGAAACCATCACGGCAGACGCCCTGTGGACGAACTTGGAGCGCATGCTCGCCGAGCTGCTCCCCTCGGCAGAAAAACACGGCGTGACGATGGTCATGCATCCCGATGACCCGCCGCTAGCGAAATTCGCCGGCAAGGCGCGCATCATGAACAGCGTCGAAAACTTCGAGCGGCTCATGCGCCTCGCACCAAGTCGGCACAATGCGATGTGTTTCTGCCAGGGCACCTTTGCGGAGATGGGTGCCGATATTCCCGCCGCCATCCGCCGGCTCGGCCCGCACATCCGCTACGTTCATTTTCGCGACGTGCGTGGCAATGCAGAGTGTTTTGCCGAGACGTTTCATGACAACGGCCCCACCGACATGGTTGCCGCCATGCGCGCCTATCACGACATCGGCTTCACCGGCCCCATGCGTCCCGATCATGTGCCGCAGCTCGACGGCGAAGAAGATGGCGAGCCCGGCTACACCATGATGGGCCGTTTGTTCGCGTATGGCTACATGCGCGGGCTGATTCAAAGCGTTCAAGCCGGCCAGCCCACATCCTGACATGAAGCCACCCAACCCAAATCACGGCGGTCTTCCTCCTTGGAAGACCGACGATCTTCCCGCACCGCTGCCATTCAGTTTGCGCAATGCACTGCGCACCATCGGGCCGGGGGCCATCCTGCTCGTGGGGGCCATTGGGATGGGCGAGTGGATCGCAGGACCGTTGTTTGTGGTGCAGCACGGACGCAGCGTGCTGTGGATCGCGACGCTGGCATTTGTGCTGCAATCGCTGCTGAATCTCGAAGCGGTGCGCTACACGCTTTACACGGGAGAACCGGTGCTCACGGGCTTCATGCGGATGCGGCCGGGATCGCGGGTGTGGGGCGTGTTTTATGCATTGGCGGGCTTTGCGCAGCTCGGCATGCCTGCGGCGGCGGCTGGATGCGCAGGTGTGGCGTTTGCGATGCTGCAAGGACGTGCTCCGACGAGTGGCGATGCGTCGACTGTGACGTGGATCACGGTGGCGCTGGTAGTGATCTCGGCCGTGGTGCTCGCCTCAGGCAAAAAAGTCGAGCGACTGCTGGAGCGGCTGTCGTGGATGATGATCATCTTCATCTTCGGTTTCCTGCTGTGGGTGAACTTCACCTTTGTGCCGCTCAAGGACTGGAGCAGCACGCTGACAGGCTTCTTCTCGTTCGGAGCGATTCCAGAGAAGGTCGATTTCGTGATGCTGGCAGTGTTTGCAGCGCTCGCAGGCAGCGGCGGCATTGGCAATCTTGCCATCGCCAACTGGTTTCGTGACAAGGGCTTCGGCATGGCTTCCAAAGCGGGCAACATGGGTGGCGTGTGGAGCACGGAGCAGACACTGGCCCCCGTAGGCAGCGTGTTTCCGATCAACGCGGAAAATTTGAAGCGCTGGCGCGACTGGTGGCGTTACGCGATCATTGATCAATCCGGCCTGTGGATGCTGGGATGCATCGTGGGCATGTTTTTGATGGTGAATCTGGCCTCGTCGTTGTTTCAACCCGGCATGCAGGTCACCGGCGTTGCGGCGGGCGTGTTTCAAGCGGCGGAGATGCGCAAGCTATGGGAGGGCTTCTGGATTCTCGGCCTCATGAACGGCTTCTGGATTCTGTTTTCGACGACGCTGACGAATGTGGATGTGCTGGCCCGCGTGGTGGCCGACATGGCGTGGGCGGGCGGTGCGGTTCCGAAGAAAATGCCGGTGGGGCGGCTCTATGGCCTGCTGCTGCTCGGCTTCACAGTGATCGCATGCTTCGGCGCATTCCTTGGCGATGCGAAACTGCTGCTCATGATTCTCGGTGCCACCGCCGCACCCATCACGGCCTTCTCCGCGCTGCAAATCCTGCGCCTCAACACCACGCTGCTGCCGCGTGAACTGCGCCCTCCCCTCTGGCGCAAGATCGCGCTCGTCTTGTGCGCCTTGTTTTACGGCTTCATTTCATTCGCCATGTTCCGCCAGATTTTCACCCACTGATCCACATCATGTCACGCATCACCGCCATCGAAACTGCCATTCCCTCCGGCATCATGCCGAATCTGCTGCTGGTCCGCATTCACACGGAGGACGGGTTCATCGGCTGCGGCGAGACGTATTACACACCGCATGCCATCGCGGCGTTGATTCACGATTGGATGGCAGAGCGCCTGCTCGGAGCCGATGCGCTGGCGATTGAAGCGCACTGGCGTTTCATCTATGAGCGCTGCACGCCGTTTGGGCATCCGGGCGCGGAGATGCGGGCGCTGTCAGCCATTGATCTCGCGCTGTGGGACATTCTTGGGCAGGCCTGCAACCAACCGGTGTATCGCCTGCTCGGTGGGCCGGTGCGTGATGCGATTCCCGTGTATAATACGAGCGGCGGTCCGAGTTACGGCGCGTTGGCGGGTGCCACGGAAGCTCCACGTCATCCGGGTTGGCCGGGCTATGGCGACATCGGCAGCAAGGGACCGTTGCAAGACAACTGGGCCTCTCATTTTGCCGCCGGTGACCTCGCTGAGGAATTGCTCGCTGAAGGCATCACCGCGATGAAGCTGTGGCCATTTGATCGTGCGGCACATCGTAACGGCGGTCTGCACATCTCATGGGCCGATATCGAAGAAGGCATGAAACCACTGCGTGAGATTCGCGAGCGTGTGGGCATGAAAATGGACATCGCCATCGAAGGGCACGCGTTTTTCCAGCTCCCGGCGGCCGAACGCATCGCAGAAGCTTTGCGCGAGATCAAACCGCTCTGGCTGGAAGACGTGCTGCGCGTGGATAACGCAGCCACGCTGGCCGATTTCCGTCGTCGAAGTGGTCTGCCTATCGCGGCGAGTGAGATGCTGCTCGGCCGCAAAGAATATTTGAGCGTGCTGCAAGCGCAGGCCTGCGACTACTGCATGGTCGATCCCACCTGGAACGGCGGCATCAGCGAAACCCGCCGCGTCATCGACATGGCGCAGACCTTTAACGTCCCTGCGACGATTCACGACTGCACCGGCCCGCTCACGCTGTTCAGCGGCCTGCATCTCGCGGCCTCATCGGCCAATGTCGTGTTTCAGGAGACGGTCCGGGCGCACATCCGCTCGTTCTACGACAAGCTGGTCGATACGCTGCCGGTCATCGTGAACGGGAAGGCGCAGCTGCCCACGGGAACGGGCTTGGGGACCAAGTTGAAGGACGAGCTGTTCCGTGAAGGAGTGAACGGGTGGAGGAAGAGTGTCGCGAAGTAGTGGCGTTCAACCGCCGCTTCACTGCTTCGATTTCATCCACGAGTAGAAGCTGGCTCCGATCTGAGCGTAGCCCACTGGATTGGGATGCACGCCATTGTTGTTCGGATAGCCATCGACAGGATCGAGATTGAGCTCAGTGGGCACAATGAAGATGCCATCCTTCTCGCGGTTGGAGAGACGCTTGAGCATGAGCTGCACGATGCGGTGCTGGATGCGCTTCCAGCCCCAGCGTGGATACTTGTCCTTGTAGTTCGCTGTGAAGCCTTCCTGACGCGCATTCGGCGGCGTAGTCAGTCCCACAGCGAGTTTGGTATTGGGCACAGCCTTGTGGAAGGCCGCGAGGAGCTTGTCCGCATTGTCGAGCACCTCATTGATCTTGGCGTCTGGGTTGTTCGGATCGGCACCGAAGCAGTCATTGATACCAAGCAGGAAGGTGACGACATCGGGCGACTGGTTGCCGCAGTGCTCCTTGAAGTAGCGCTGCAAATCGAAGGCACCCGTTTTGCCATCCGCAGCCGGAAAGATAAAAGGGCTGGTCGCCTTGCGAGCCACTGGACCTGCGGCCACTCCCGGAGTCTCCGGCGCGAATTTGGTGAGGAAGTCAGACCACTTCCAGCCACCGTAACCTTCATGCGCGACACCTGGCTTTACGCCTGCAGGTTTGTGAGTGCCGAGCAGCGTGGCCTTGGGATTGCCCGGCAGAGCAAGCAGGCGGGCGATTTCATTCGGGTAAAAGCTCGCATGCGTGAGGCTGTCCCCCACGATGAGCATGCGCAGCGGCTTGGAGGAAATCGATTTGCGCGGGGCGATGTGCAGCATCGTCTTTCCCTGCTCCAGCACTTTGCCGCCAGCATCTTTGACGGTGATGGCAATCGGGTGATCACCCACATCGGCATCACTCGGTGTGAGCGTCCAGCGGCGTTCTTCATTTTTGCCCAGCTTGCAGGTGAACTCAAAGCGGTAGGCCTCGGGAGTCTCCGTCAGCACGATGTTGTCGTGGTAGATGCTCATCGGCACATCCGGCGTGGCATACACGACAGGTGGCAGAGTGAGCTGAAGATCTCCGGCGAAGGCGGAGCAGGTGAGCGCGCAGAAGAGGCTGAGAATCCGGTACATGTCCTCCACTACGGTGCATCATGAGCAAATCGTTCCATGAAGCGCACAATGGCAGACATGGAAAGCTGCCCTCCCGGCGTGGAAGGAAAGTAGTCCATGCCATGCGTGCCCCACGGAATCTCGAGGAAGAAGTGATCGTCGCGCTGCGCGAGGCTCGTGCTGAAGCGGCGGCTGTGCCCAATGCCCACGAGTGAATCCAGAGTGCCGTGAAGGATCAGCGTGGGCAGGCTGCGCGCGTCGAGGAACTCGGTCGCCGAAGCCGTGCGGTAGCCTTCAGTCACCTCGTGCGGATCGCCGCCCATGTACTGGCGCACGAGGGTCAGGGACTTTAACAAATCGTCAGGCACAGACCATTCGCGGGCGAGATGCATGTTGGGTGTGCCATAGACGTCGATGCAGGCACAGGCGCCAAGCTCCGGCATGCCATAAGCACAGGCAGCAGCGATCTGCGCGCCAGCAGACCGGCCCATAAGAACGACCCGATTCACATTGATGCCGAGTTCAGCGGCGTGACTGCGAAGCCAGGCGAAGGCACGCCGCGTATCCTCAGCCTGCGCCGGCCAACGGTATTTCGGTGCAAGCCGATAGGCATAGGAACAGAGCACATAGCCATGGGAGGCAAGCTCGGTGTTGGCTCCGACAAATTCGCCGGGATCACCGCTGTCCCAGCCGCCGGTGTGGGCAATCAGCAGGCAGGGCAGCGGCTTCTCAACACCGGCAGGCCGGTAGATCACAACATCCAGCGCTTCATCCCCCTCACGCCAAAAGGTACGGCGCTCACACTGCACGCTGAATTTCTCTGCATGCACCGGCTGCCACAAACGCAGCCATGAGAAGCGCAGCCCCTGCACCGCTGCAATGCGCGACGCCTGCACGGCAGGAATGAAAAACACGACGGCCAGCAGCAGGCAGACCAACGCCAGCCAGCGCGAGGACTGCGCGGCGGGATAAATCAAAAGCAGCGAAAGCAGCGCAAGCCAGTGACCAAACTCTGTGGTCGCCAGCTGAAGCTGCCACTGCCAGCGCGTCGGCGACATGATCCACGCGTTCACCGCGAGCAAAGCGAGTATGAGGAGTGCCGAAATGAGAACCACAGTTTTCACGAATCTGGTCTTATCCGCTTCGGACACAATTCTGGATTCAAGCACCTCATAAAAAAGGCGCGGATCTCACGACCCGCGCCTTTCGAAACAATGGGTTTCAGAATCAACCCGCAATCGAGAACACCTCGCGGGCATCCGCGATGCTGCCAGTCAGAGCAGCGGCGGCGACCATGACGGGGCTCATCAGGACGGTGCGTCCCGTGGTGCTGCCCTGGCGTCCTTTGAAATTGCGGTTCGAAGAAGACGCGCAAAGCTGATCGCCGACAAGCTTGTCGGGATTCATCGCCAGACACATGGAGCAGCCTGCACCGCGCCATTCGAAGCCGGCTTCGCTGAAGATTTCATGCAGACCTTCCTTACGGGCGAGCACATCGACGATCTGCGACCCAGGAACCGCGATTGCTTTGACGCCTGCTGCCACTTTGCGGCCTTTGATGAACTTGGCCACTTCGCGGAAGTCGCTGAGACGACCGTTGGTGCAGGAACCGATGAAGGCGACATCAATCTTGGTGCCCTTGATCGGCTGACCGGCAGGCAGCTTCATGTAATCAAGCGCGTCCTGAATGGAGATGCGGCCCGGCTCGGTGGTGGCGCTTTCGGCGGTCGGCACGTTTTCGGTCACGGCGATGGCCTGGTCCGGGCTGGTGCCCCAGGTGACCGTTGGCGGCACGTCTTCAGCCTTGATGTTGATGACATCATCATAAACACAATCCGCATCCGAAGCGACCGCACGCCACTGCGCTACGGTGGTCTCCCAGGCATCACCCGTCGGCGAGTAAGGCCGCCCCTTGAGGTATTCGAAGGTCTTTTCGTCCGGATTCACGTAGCCGCAGCGCGCACCGCCTTCGATGCTCATGTTGCAGACGGTCATGCGCTCTTCCATCGACATCGCGTCAACCAAACTGCCACCGTATTCATAGGCGTAACCGATGCCTCCGTTCGCGCCCAGCAGGCGGATGATGTGGAGGATCACATCCTTGGAGTAAACACCGGGGCGCAGCTGGCCGTCCACATTGATGCGGCGGACCTTCATCTTGCCCAGCGCCATGGTCTGCGTGGCGAGAATGTCGCGCACCTGGGTGGTGCCGATTCCGAAGGCGATCGCGCCGAAAGCACCGTGCGTCGCGGTGTGGCTGTCGCCACAGGCAATCGTGGTGCCGGGCTGGGTGATCCCCTGCTCAGGTCCGACGACGTGCACAATGCCCTGCTTGCCGCTGGAAAGGCTGAAATAGGTGATGCCGAAGTCCTTGGCGTTCTTGTTGAGCTCCTGGATCATCGCTTCCGCAAGAGGATCGGAAAACGGCGAGACCTGGCTGTCCGTCGGCACGATGTGATCGACGGTCGCAAAGGTGCGGTGCGGGTAGGCCACCTTCAGGTTCAGATCACGCAGCATGCCGAAAGCCTGCGGGCTGGTGACTTCATGGACGAGATGCGTGTCGATGAGGAGCTGTGTCTGACCGTTGCCGAGGGTGCCGACGACGTGCGAATCCCAGACTTTTTCGAAGAGTGTTTTGCCCATGATGCGTGCTGATTGGTGGTTTGGAGGGCTGCAAGCCTAGCACGCCCGGCGGAGGGTGCAAGAATGCCTCTTGGCTTTTGCCGCCGGAGCTGCCAGCATCCGCGCCCATGAAATGGCTCAAAATTCTCTACGTGCAGGTGCTGATCGGCGTCGTTCTGGGCATCCTGCTCGGTTTGTTGTTTCCGCCAGCGAATGCGATCGTCCTGTTCGGCCACAGCTACAATGCCACCGACCTCCAGCCGCTGGCGGAGATTTTCATCAAGGCGATCAAGATGCTGATCGCGCCGATCATATTCTGCACCGTGGTCTGTGGCATCGCCAGCATGGGGGATTTGAAACGGGTGGGGCGCGTGGGGTGGAAGGCGCTGCTGTATTTTGAGCTCGTCACCACTGTGGCGCTGCTTATCGGCCTTGTGGTGGCCAATGTGATCGAGCCGGGCGCCGGAGTGGAGCATCATGCCTCGGCCAAGGAAACCTCGAAGCTGGGCGAATACCAGGCCAAGGCGGGAGACACGAGCACCAAGGCCTTCCTCATGAACATCGTGCCCAAGACCTTTGTGGGCGCTTTTACAGACGATTCGGTGCTGCCGGCCCTGTTTCTCGCGCTGCTGGTGTCTGTGGCACTGTGCCAGATGGGGGATAAGGGCAAACTGGTGCTGGATCTGCTTCACAGCGTTTCGGAGGTGTTTTTCAAGCTGGTGGCCATCATCACCCGTGTCGCCCCTGTCGCAGCCTGCGCGGCGATGGCCTACACCGTGGGGTCTGAGGGTCCGAGCATGCTCATCAAGCTGGCCAAGGTGCTGGCCTGTGTCTATCTCACCTGCGGGCTGTTTGTGTTTGTCGTTTTGGGCGGCATCGCGCGGTGGAACGGATTTAGCCTGTGGAAGATGCTGGTTCACATCAAGGACGAGCTGCTGCTGGTGCTTGGCACGTCGTCGTCCGAGACCGCTCTTCCCCAGCTCATGCTCAAACTTGAAAAGTCCGGCTGTGACAAGTCGGTGGTCGGCGTGGTGGTTCCGTCCGGCTACTCTTTCAATCTCGACGGCACCTGCATCTATCTGACGCTGGCGGCGTTGTTCGTCGCCCAGGCCACAAACACGCATCTCACGCTGTGGCAGCAGCTCGGACTGCTGGCGGTATTGCTGCTGACCTCCAAAGGGGCCGCAGGGGTCACCGGAGCAGGATTCATCACGCTGGTGGCCACGCTATCCACCATCGACACCGGCATTCCGGTCTCAGGTCTTGCAGTGCTCATCGGCATCGACCGCTTCATGTCTGAAGCCCGCGCCATCACCAATCTCATCGGCAACACGCTTGCCACGCTTGTCGTGGCGAAGTGGGAGAAGGAGTTCGATGCAGAAAAAGGTAAGATGCTGCTGCGCTAGCCCTCAGAGATCGATCTTCATCGGCGGCGGGGGGGCCAGCTTGAGCTTCGGCGCGTCTTCATCCGGGGTATCAACGGCATCGACGGGAATGGCTTTGCGGATTGGCGTGCCATCGTCATTCACGGGGCTGGCACGAGGCACGGCCTGCTCGGAATTGTAGGGGTCTTCACCAATGACGGTGAGCGCCTTCATGCGCACAGGTTCGATGTGGACCCAGCGGTTGGACGAAGCAATGAGAGGGGCCGCGCCGAAACCGCTGGCAGGGCTTTGATAGCCAAACTGCTTGATCTCCACCGGCAGACCTTCGCCCGTATGCAGATTGCAGAAGCCCTCCAGCGGCGTGCCCGGGCGCAGATACTCAAAGTAGGTGGATCGCACGGATTTTTCGCGGCCATCAGGCCCTTTGATCTTCTCGTAGCAGTAGTCAGTGGCACGCATGCCGCTGCGCTGGCACATTTCCACCCGCTCCGCCGTTTGCGGCGGCTCGATATCCTTTGGCACGTAGCGCGTGGCGCTGGCATTGACCATGTCCACCCAGACAGGCAGCACGATGTGGTTGGAGAACGCCCCGGGATAAATGGTCTTCTGTTTGTCGAAACCCGCCCATACACCGCAGGTGACTCCGGAGGTATAGCCCAGGAACCAGAGGTCCTTGAATTCGTAGTGCGTACCGGTTTTGCCACCCGCCACGAACTCGCCAAGCTTGTAATCACTCACCGCAGGACTGCCGGTGCCGCGATGCAGTGCATCCACGAGGCAGGTGTGCGTCTGATACGCGGCGATGGGGTCCATGCTCTGCACGCTGCGCAGCGCCGCCTCGGAGATTTGAAACACCACCTTGTCGTTGTTGTCCGTGATGCGCTGGATCAGATTCAGCTTCTGCGGGCGGCTGCCCAGCGTGGGAAAATTGGAATAGGACAGGCACATGTCACTCAGACGCACTTCGCTGGCACCGAGGAAGGTGGAGGGGTAGTCGCGCATTTCGGAGGTGATGCCCGCCTTCTGTGCAACCTGTTTGACCATGGGCACCCCGATGCGCTCGCCCAGGCGAACGGTTGCAGAGTTTCGTCCCTGTACGAGAGCCTCACGCGAACTCATCGGTGCCTGCGTCCATTTCGGGTTGTCCACTTCCGCACCCCATTCCCCCAGAATCCCAGTCAGGCCTCCGATCATCACGCGGCGGTTGTCCAGCGGCGCATCATCCACTTTGGTGCCCGGGTAAAGTCCAGGACTGCTGAACGCTGCCGCATACACCAGCGGTGTGAAGGCGGTGCCTGCCGGACGCACGCCATCCGTGGCACGGTTGAACTGGCTGTCACCAAAGTCACGACCACCCACCATCGCCAAAATGCTGCCGTCATTGTTGTCGATCATCAAGGCCGCAGCCTGCAGGTACTCTGGCAGCGGCTTGGGGGTGGCGGGATCAATTTCACCCCGCTTCATGCGTGCGCGGTAGTCAGCCAGGATCGCGCGGAACTGCGCAAAAGTCTGGTGCTCGTAGCCCGGGCGCTTTTCCAGCTCGGCCATGCGCTTGCTGACCGCCTCCTCCGTGGCCTTTTGCAGATCCTGGTCGATGCTGGTGTAAATGCGGAAGCCGCCGATGGAAGCCCTCTCCTCCCCCACCAGATCCACGACCTCACGCCGCACGGCATCAAAGACATAGCTCAGTCGCGGGTCCGTGCTCTGCGGCGCAGTCACCAGCGGCCTTTTCTTGAGCTTGGCGGCCTCGTCCTTCGTCAGCGTGCCTTCGATGGACATACGCTCCAGCACGTAATTGCGCTCCTTCATGGCACGCTGCGGGTGCTTGATCGGCTGAATGTTGTTCGGGCTCTTGATCAGTCCGACGATCGTCGCCGCCTCCTCGATGCTCAGCTCTTTGACATCCTTGCCAAAGTAGCCGCGCGCCGCCGCCTGCACCCCGTAGAAATTCACCCCGAAGAAGATGCGGTTCAGGTAGAGCTCCAGAATCTCCGCCTTCGAGAAATGCTTCTCGATGCGCTGGGCGATGAATGCCTCCAAAATCTTGCGCTTGTAGCTGCGTTCCAGCAGCTTGAACGTCTGCCGGGCAAGCTGCTGTGTGATCGTACTCGCCCCCTGCGTGACTTCGCGGGCCACGATGTTTTCCTTCACCGCACGGAGGAGACCGATGTAGTCCACCCCGTCGTGCTTGAAAAATCGGGAATCTTCCTGCGCCACCAGGGCATCGATCAAGTGCTGCGGCACTTCCGTGACCGGCACCGGCGTGCGGTTCAGCACGTAAAGGCGCGCCATTTCATCACCATCACGGTCAAAAATGATGCTCGCTGACTCCAGCTTCTTGAGTTCCTCCAGGTCAAACTTCTCCGCATCCCGCCGCAGCGGTGCCACGATCACACTGTAAACGCCAAACGCTGACACAACGCAGAGCAGGGCAAAAGCCACGAGCGCACTGAACCAGCCACGGCGGTAGAACGGCAGTTTTAGGCCGGCTTCGCCACGCCAGTTGCGTTCAGGCTGGGGATCGGGATCATCACGGAACATGGCTTGGTAAGAAAGTAGGGTCGTAAAACTACCCGTCCTTCACAATCCGCGCCAGTTCTTTCCCGTGCATCGAATGTCTTCCCTTCCCCAGATACTGCGAGAAAAGCTCGCCGCCTCTCCTTCCGACCGTCTGCCCTTTGCACAGGTCATGGATCTGGCTCTTTATCATCCTGATCATGGTTATTATGGAACCGGCCCGCGCAAAATCGGCCGTCAGGGCGATTTTTACACCAGTGTGAGCGTCGGCCCCTTGTTCGGGAAACTGCTGGCCATGTACGCTTTGCAGGAATGGCAGGTGCTGGGAGAGCCCGAAGATTTCACGCTCATCGAACAGGGCGCGCATGACGGCCAGCTCGCTGAAGATGTGTTGAGCGCCCTGGAGGGCAGCCCCCTGCGCTACCTCATCGTGGAGCCAAACCCGAAATATCGTGAAGCTCAGTTCAAGCGCCTCGGCGGCCGGGTTCAATGGGTGGAAAGCCTCGCTGCGCTCAAAACCGGCCCCAAAAACGGTTTTTTCCTCTGCAACGAGCTGCCGGACGCCTTTCCAGTGCACCTCGTCCGCTGGAACGGCGAACGCTGGGAGGAATTATTCGTCGAAACAGACGGCACCGAGGCCTTCCGCTTCATTCCCGGCGGCTGCTCCTGTGAGGAACTCGAGGCAGAAGTGAAACACCTGCCCCACGATCTCGAGACCGGCCACACCCTCGAAATCAATCTTGCCATGGTCTCTTGGATTCGCGCCCTGGCTCAGGCCGCATTTCGCGGAGCCATCTTCATCGCCGACTACGGTCTGGATGCTGAGGAATTCCACGCCGACTCCCGTGCCGATGGCACCATCCGCCGTTACCGGCAGCACCAGACAGACGGCAGAGTTCTGGATGACCTCGGCGAATGTGACCTGACGACACACATCAATTTCACGCGGCTCATTGATGAAGCCGTGCGCCATGGACTCTCCCAGCGCGAATACGACCTTCAGGGCCGCCTGCTGGGCCGCATGGCGACGAAGTGGATTCAAAGCCTCGAAGGCAGACCGCCTGACGCCGCCACGATGCGTCAGTTCAATTCGCTCACGCATCCAGCCTTGATGGGCCGCTCGTTTCGCTGCCTCATCTTGGAAAAGTCAGCCCTTTGAGCCATGGTGCGCGTATCTCGGCCATGAAAAAGTTGCTCGCCCTCATCAGTGGTCTGGTTGTCAGCGCCATCGGCATCGCCGCCTGCGCCACATCACGTGCGGGTTATGAAACGGCTCCTTACAAGGTCATCCGCACGGACGGTGCCTTTGAGATTCGTGAGTATCCCGAGCTCAAAATCGCCACCACTTCTCGTGACGCGGACAATTCCAGCTTCATGCGGTTGTTCCGCTACATCGACGGCGGAAATGCAGCCAAAGAGAAGATCTCCATGACGACACCGGTCTTCATGGTGGATGGGAAAATGGCCTTCGTGGTACCAGATAAGCACAAGAAGGATACGCCCGCCCCTGCCTCTGCCCAGGTGAGCGTGGACACCATGAAAGCGCGTCGAGTGGCCGTGCATCGCTTCAGCGGCTCCCAAACCAAGGAACTGGAACTGCAGGCTCTGTCGAAACTGAAAGCTTGGATGCAGCAAAACAAGCTTCAGGAGGCTGGTGCCCCCTTCAGTGCCTACTATGACCCGCCGTGGACACCGGGCTTTCTGCGCCGCAATGAAGTTCTGGTTCCCATCCCTCCTCAATAATTCTCATGCGCATCGGCATCACAGGAGCGACGGGCTTTATCGGCAGGCACCTCAAAGAATATGCAATCGACCGAGGCCATGAGGTGATCGCCTATTCACGCAGGCCGGGTTCGGGCCTGACGCAGCCAAAACAGGCACCCCATGCGCTTCCTGAGACGCCACTGGATGCACTGGTCCATCTCTCGGGCGAATCACTCATGGGCCTCTGGACGCAGGACAAACGTGATCGCATCTGGAAAAGCCGCGTGGATTTCACCGAGTCCCTTGTCGCGCATCTCGCCACCTGGAAAGCCGAGAACCGGCCCAAGGTGCTGGTGTGCGCCTCCGGGGCCGGATTTTATGGCAACAGCGGCGCAGATGCCGTGGATGAAACATCGCCGCAGGGCCAGGGCTTCCTGGCCGATGTCTGCGCAGGCTGGGAAGCGGCGGCGCACCGGGCTGAAGCACTCGGCATGCGCGTCATCACTTCGCGCACGGGCATGGTGCTGGGCCGCGATGGCGGGGCGTTTCCATTGCTGCGTCGAGTGTTTGCCTGCGGTCTAGGCGGCCGACTGGGATCAGGCCAGCAATGGATGTCCTGGATACACATCGACGATGCAGTTCAGCTTCTCCTCCAGGCGGTCATCACCGAAACCGTGAACGGCCCGCTGAATCTCTGCGCGCCAGAGCCGGTCACGAACGCCGAGTTCACCCAAAAACTGGCAGCAGCCCTGCATCGCCCCGCCTTTTTTCATGCGCCTGCCTTCGCCCTCAAACTGCTGCTGCGCGGCATGGCGGAAGAAATGCTCCTGAGCGGGCAGCGAGTGATTCCTCGCGTTGCCACGGAGATGGGTTACGCTTTTGCGCACCCCACACTCTCCGGCGCATTCAAAGCGCTCGTCTGAACGGGGTGCTTGCAGTTGTTGACGATTGCTCCATACCACTGTCAACAATCGTCAAACACCGCAAACAACCGTCCACTCCAGTCATGGCATCCCAGCAGACCACCATCGGCATCATTTATGATTACGATCAGACGCTCAGTCCGACGTACATGCAGGATGAGACACTCTTCCCCCACTTCGGCATCAATCCGGAGCAGTTCTGGAAGCGCAGCCGTGAACTCGTGAATCAGGAGGGCTACGACGGTGAACTGGCCTACCTGAAATGCATGCTGGACTACCTCGACATGGACCGGCCAACGAACGAGGACTTGCAGAAACTCGGCGCAAAGTTGAATTTTTTCAAAGGCGTGCCGGAGCTTTTCGACGAACTGAACAAAGTGCTCAACGACCAGCACCGTCTGCTCGGTGTGAAAATCGAGCATTACATCATCTCCAGCGGCCTGAAAGCCCTGCTGGACGGCTCGGCGCTGGCACCATTTGTGAAGCGCATCTTCGGCTGCGAATTCGGCGAGGATAAAAACGGCCGCATCACCTTTCCAAAACGCGTCATCAGCCACACCACCAAGACGCAGTACATCTTTCGCATCAACAAAGGCATGCTGGAACCTCACGAAGATGTGAACGATCACATGGCCCCGGAACTGCGCCCCATCCCCTTCCAGCACATGATCTATGTGGGAGACGGCCCGACGGACGTCCCCTGCTTCACCCTGATGAAGCGTTATGGCGGCCATGCGGTGGCGGTTTACAATCCTGACGAGGCCAGCCGCAGCAGCTTCCGCAAATGCTACCAGCTCACCGGCCTCGCCGACCGCGTGAAACACATCGCCCCCGCCGATTACCGCCCCGGCAGCCATCTGCGGCTGCTGCTTGAGGAGATGGTCACGGACATCGCCGACGGCATCGTGCGCAAAAAGCGCCAGGAAATCGAAGAGGGCACGGTCTCAGCACCGCATTTTTAGGAAACGGCAATGCCGCGGGCCCGCATGTCTCGGAACCATTCCACATAGGCTGGCACCCCCTGCGCAATGGTCGTGGTGGGTTTGAAGCCAATCAGGGCCTTGGCTTTGCTCACATCGGCAGATGTCAGAGGCACATCCCCCGGCTGCTCGGACAGTTGATTAATGACGGCCTTTTTACCAATCGCCTGCTCAATGGTGGCGATCAGATCATTGAGTGTGACGGTCTGGGAACCGCCAAGGTTGATGATGTCGCAGATGGGACCGCTGGTGTAGTTGAGCGCACCAATAATGCCATCGACGATGTCGTGGACAAAGGTGTAGTCGCGCGCGGTGCTGCCATCCCCAAATTTATCGATCGGCTTGCCGTCTTCGATCAGTCGGGAGAATTTTGAAATAGCCAGGTCAGGGCGCTGGCGCGGTCCATAGACCGTGAAAAAGCGCAGGGCGACGGTCTTGATGCCGTAAAGATGGCTGTAATTGGAGCACATCTGCTCGCCTGCCATCTTGGTCATCGCATAAGGGCTGATGGTTTGCAAAATGGGGTCGGCTTCAGCAAAGGGCACCTTTTTGTTCACTCCATAAACGGAAGAACTGCTGGCGAAGACAAAGTGCTTCACTCCGGTGCGGCGGGCGGCCTCAAGGAGGTGAAAGGTACCTTTGATGTTGGTATCGATATACAACTCGGGCTGCTCAATGGAGGGGCGCACGCCAGCGCGGGCCGCCAGATGGATAACTGCGTCAAAACGGCCCAGATCAAAGGTCTCATGGACAAACTTCGGATCAGAAATGTCCCCCTCACAAACCGTCACTTTCGAACCTAATGACCTCAGATTCTCACGCTTGATCGTGGGATTGTAGTAGTCATTGAAGCTGTCAACGATTGTGACCTCCCCAGCTCCCTCAGTAATAAGGCGCTCAACGGTGTGGGAGCCGATGAAACCAGCTCCGCCTGTGACAAGAATTTTCATGCTAAAAAGGCCTGGGAGGACGTGATTGCCGGCCACCAGATGAACAACTAACGATCAATGGTCCGACAATTGCAAGGCATCAGGAGAAAGGGATTGACGCAAGGGGGCGAAATTCGCTAAATATACAGAATTCTCCGAATCATCTATTTTCCGTCCCTGAACCATGAGCGAATCCGAAAACACGCCCCCAACACCACCGTCAGGCTCGACGCCCAAAACGGCCGCCGTCCCTCTGAAAAAAGAAACGGTGCGTATCACACTGCGTGGTCGCCCTGGTGCAGGTGTCACCCAGCCGCGTGAGTCCACCTCGCCGGTTTCCCCTGCCACAGGTGGAATTCCAGCCTCTTTCAACACGACATCCGTGGTTCCCATGATGTCGAAAAAATCCACGGCTCCGATCCAGCTGCCCTCCGCGCCGCTGCCTCCACCTGCGCCCAAGTCCAGCACCTCCCCGGTGAAGCTGCCTGCGCCGCCGATGTCGCCGCCGTCCCGAAAGACCACTTCAGCCATTCCAGTGGCCTCGTCACCACCACCGGCCGCTCCCGCCCCTTCTGGTGCCATGCCCCCTCCGATGGCTCGTCCGCTGGCTCCTCCTACGGCCCCTAAGCCGCCAGGAGCACCTGTGGCACCAGCGGCCCCTCGTCCTTCCTCACCGCCTATGGCAGGTCTGCCAGCTGCCACCCGTCCGCTTGCCCAAAATCCAGCAGCGCCACCTCCACGCACCGAAACCGGCGCACCTACCGTTCCTCTGCAAAAGCCAACCGCAGGTCCTCGCCCCCCTTCAGCTCCTGGAGCTGGTACTGGCCCCATGGTGGGTGGCGGAGTCGGCGCAGCCAGCCCTCTCCCGAAAGCGACCGTCAAGCTGCAGCCAACGCAGGCCATGCAGCGCCCGTCCATCTCCGCTCCTCCCAGCGCCCCCGTCAAGCGCAGCGCTGCCGCTGATGCGGAACAGTTCTATGAAGAAAAGGATCCAGAGGCAGGCTTGGTTCCGCTTTCGGTGATCTGCTTTGTTCTTTCCGCCGTTTTGATGGTGGTTCAGATGTTTGGAGCGGATGCTATCAAATCTGATCCCCTTGGCGAATCCCCGATCATGGTCCCTTCTGACAACAAGCAAGCTTGGGAAACTCACTCCTTGACGACCGGTGTCTGGTCCAACGAGAAGTTCAAAGCCGAACTGTTGCCGATTCCTTGAAGAATTGACGGATCTCCTCAATCTCACTCTCTCATCTCATGCCTCTCGCCTGGTTAGTTTTTATTCTCGCTGTTGCCACCTTGGCTCTCAATTTCCTCGCCCGAAGCGGCGGGGGGATGTAAGTCTCTGACAATTTGTGCCATTCTCCATCCATCTTCCCTCCTCAAAGGGAGGATGGATTTTGCTTTCTTACACTGACCGAAACCTCAGTCAGTACCAACGCGCAGTAGAAAAAAGTCCAAGCCGCGAGAGTGAAGCCATCGAGAGGGATGCTCTGCGAACGCGTTAGCGTTCTGAAGGAGAGGGATCGTCCCGATCCCTCACGCTCACGCCACGTTCAGCGCTCCAGTACATTTTCAAACATACCCTCCTCCGTCGGCAGACCTGCTTTCAACGGATCATGGTATATGCATTTGGGATTTAGACATCCAATTCAGCCTGCATAGGGCCATCCATCGTTCGGATGAAAGGGCTGTTTCCAACGCTTCAGCACACTCCTGACTGAGCGCCTTTATACCCGGGTTCTTTTCCAAGCTCCAATCTCAAGCAGCAGGCAGTACTATTGCCTGCCCCCGCGACCGCCAGGATTGGGGTCCATGTCCAGATCAAAATTGAATTTGGGGAAGTCCTTGAGCGTGAAGGAAAGCAGAAGGCCGAAATCAGAGACGCCATTGCCATTGTTGCGTGACATCAACCCAAAGGAGGCAATCCAGCTGCTCAAGTCCTTTGAAAAGCTGTAGCTCTGGAACTGGAGAATGCCGTTGGTCGCTTCGTAGATGTGATAGGTGTTAAAGCCGTAGTTTTCGTTCAACCGCGCATAAAAGCGTGTGTAAACCAGACTGCTGTCTCGGAAAAAGGGATGGTCGTAAATGTACTGATGTCCCAGCTCGATGGAGGTGTTTTTGCCCAACATCCAGCTCACGCTGTTGTTGGCCTCAGTAAAGGCACCGACACCGCTGGTGATTGGCAATTGCAGATCTGATTTCACCGTGGCCCAAGGCACCGGAGACCAGAAAAGCTCATTATACACATTGGACAGGCTGCGGCCATATTCCGGGTCCTGGCCAAACACATTTACATAGGTGTTCATCCCCGCCCAAGTGTAGGTTTGGTTGTCTCCGCCCTCTGGCGTCTCCCAGAAACTGCCGTAACCGCTGCTGGATATGTAATCTCGCTTCGTTTGGAAAAGATTGCGGAATCCGACACGCGCCACATTCCAAGAGCGCAGACTGTCCACAGCCGTAAACAACGGAACATCAATGGAGCGCGGCCGGGTGGTGGTGGAAAGCCGGTCAATGGCAGGAACCCCCGCATTCTGACTGGCATCCAGATACGAATAGTTCAGGTAAGGTTGGAACACATGACGTATTCCATTGATTCCCAAGGATGGAACCTGCACATCGCTCCAGTTCTTGGAAAGTTTGAAGGAAACGTCCAGCCCAGCGCTGAAGATACCCCGGGCATAATTTTTCAGGCCTGTGGTGCTGCCCACAATCCCATTGTAGCTCGTCATGCCGGCACCGATCCTGGGCGTCACATTCAGCCAGCCCATGTAAGCCTTCGGATAAAGCAACTCATGGTAGGTGTGAAACCGGGCATATCCAGGTTGCGCAAGCCTGCTGTAAATAGCTCCCAATCCCTGGGTGATATCGACGGGCGTCAGTGCGGCAGTTCGTGGCGCTCCCACGAGGCCTAGGAAGGATTCGGGAGCGGTTCCGAGTGGATCACCCAGCACGCTCGGCAACCCCAAGACTCCAAGTGCCTGCAAACGGATCAACTCAGCTCTTTCCTGCGCTCCAACCATTTCACCAATGATGCCAGCGGTAATCGTGCCTTGGTGAAACACCCCGGAATTCCACAGAGGCCTGCGGGTGAAGTCGATGGAAAGCTCCGGCAGACGAGTCGTCGTCCGATAGAAATTGTTCAGCTTGAACTTCGCCATCAAGGTGGCGACGTAGGCCTCATTCGTGTGGATGAGCGAGATCTGATTGTCAGGCTCGCGATTGGTGCGGTAATCATTGAAGAAGAAATCTTCGTAGAAGTGGATGTCGCTGATCTTGTTGATGTCGAAATCAAGATACCAAGTGCTCACATCCGGGCCGGGAAGATAGATGCGGTGCTGAAAATTGACCCGATACCTGTTCTGAGGCACCGGATAACGGATGGCACTGGTGGCGTTCGTTGTAGGGTCGGTGTCACGGACGCCATACAACTTCAGAGTGCCAAAATTCTGCCGGTTGGCACTGTTACGTATCGAAAAGAGGTCCACGCCAGCACCCACACCACGCTTGCTGCGCAGGTCGAATTTGTATTTCGCGAAGGTGTGATCACCATGCACAACCGCCATCTGGGTCAGCAGGAACGCACCCCAGCGGCTTTGATAGCCAGGGCCAATGCGCATGCTGCTGTCTTCATCCAGTGATTTGGTGATCTGCGGCAGCCAGAGAAACGGTGTTTTCCCAGCGTACATTTTCACATCCTTGAGGATGGCCTTGTCCTCTGGATAAACCGTCAATTCTTTGACTCGAAGATGGTAATTCGGGTCCTGCACATCATGCGATGTGAATGTCACACCCTTGGCATCAATACGGTTTTCAAGCTTGCTCCCCGAGTGGAAATCTTCCGCCTTGAAGAAAAACATGCCCGATGTCCTTCTGAAGCCGCCGCCCGTGGGACCACCACCGGCGGTGATCCCTGTTCCAGAGATGCCCTGCTGATTACCTGCACCGATGCCGGTGATTACATTGCGGCCTGACATCTCACCCGTGATCGAGTTGTAGGTGATCGAATCCCCGTGGTAAAGCATTCCGTCCCGCCAAATCGTCACCCCGTCCTTGGCAACGACTTCACCCGTGGACTGATTGTACTGCGCACTGCCGCAGCGCATTTCGACATCACCGTAATGAATATGCACATCACCCGTCACAGTCGCGACACCCGTTTCTGGATCCATCGTAGTGGTTAGACCACGAATGTTTAGATCGCTCGTGAGACTGTCGAGAAGGGATTGCCCGTTCGCCGCCCCGGCCAAGGCCAAGGCGCACACGAGGACCGTCACGCAAAATTTTGAAAAAATCATAACACGAGAGGACATCGCCCTACACGAACAGGCAATGAGAGCGACCTAAATAGGCTACCGGGATCACGGTGACAAGAAAAAGCCGGACTTTTTTCGCTTCAGTCGTCCTCCCGTCCGGGTCTCACGGGGCATACACCCTTTTTACTCGGTGCTTGGACAAACTCCAGCAGTCGCCGCGCTTTGTCAGGCCACTCTTGGGTCAGCGCCTGCTCTACAGCCTGTGTCAGGTTCAATCCCCCGCAAAAAAGCTGCTGAAA
The DNA here is from genome assembly GCF_044373815.1 of Prosthecobacter sp. Taxonomy (GTDB): domain Bacteria; phylum Verrucomicrobiota; class Verrucomicrobiia; order Verrucomicrobiales; family Verrucomicrobiaceae; genus Prosthecobacter. The sequence goes on from NZ_JBIPNG010000029.1 coordinate 23,068, forward strand.
CAGGTCTTTAATCGCTCCGCGCTCCTCCGTGGTGAACCCCTGCCGCCGCAAACCGATCACATTCAGCCCGGTGATACGGTTGATGCGCTGTGCCGCACAGTAGTGGGGAATGTCCTTGCTGAAGCTGCCGTTCCCCTGGATCACGCAAAAATCTCCGATTCTCAGGAACTGGTGAAACACCGCCCCGCCGCCGATGAAGGTGTTGTTGCCCACGTGAATGTGCCCGCCTAGCAAAACCGCGTTGGCCAGGATGTTCCGGTCCCCCAGCACCACATCATGCGCCAGATGGCTGCCCACCATGAGATAATTGCCATCACCGATCCTCGTCGCCGTTCCAGCCTTGCTGCCACGGTGGATCGTCACGTGCTCGCGAATCACATTCTTTTTGCCCAAAACCACGCTGCTCTGGGTGGCGGGATCAAAGCCCAGATCCTGCGGCTCTCCGCCGATCACCGCCCCGCGTCCGATTCGCGTCCCCTCCCCCACGATCACGTGTCCCACCAGCTGGGCATGCGCCTCAATCCGGCATCCAGCCCCCACCACACTCGGCCCTTCGATCACCACATAGGGGCCGATCTCGGCAGCGGGGTCGATTTGGGCGCTCGAATCAATCAGTGCGGTCTTGTGGATCATGCGCCATGACCATGGATGGCCCCTCGCCGTGGATCAATCCTGACTTGCAGCTCATGCAAACTTCCTCTTGGCAGATTGCCTCGCATTGCCTACTGTCCCCGTTCCGCAACGCAGCACCAGGAGAGGTGGTCGAGTGGTTTATGGCTCCAGTCTTGAAAACTGGCGTGGGTTTATCCCCACCGTGGGTTCGAATCCCACCCTCTCCGCGCGAACGAAGTGAGCAAGGTGAGGCATCGTTCAAAGCGAAGCAACAAAGGGAAAGCCGAAGGCAATCCCACCCTCTCCGCGCGAAAAAAATTGAGCCCCTTGAGGCATCGCACACTGCAAAGCTGCAAATGCCCTCCAAACTTTAAGGGCCACCGTTTTTCAGGCTGCTCACATTCCATCGTCCTTTCACTCCCTACGCCCGACTCACTCTGCCATGAGGCAGAGTGCCGCTGGCCGGACTCGAACCGGCAAGGGAGTTACCTCCCAGCAGATTTTAAGTCTGCTGTGTTTACCATTTCACCACAGCGGCGTGGGGGAATGCCTGCGCCGCGCAGTGTAGCGGCAAAGCAGAATGCCTCAATAGCTGAAAATCTCGCCGTCCTTGAAAAAGCGCTTCAGTTCGACTGCGGCGGCTTCTGGGGAGTCGGAGGCATGGACGACGTTGGTCATCTTGTCCGTGCCGAAGTCACCACGAATGGTGCCCTTCGGTGCGATCTTGGAATCCGTAGGGCCCAGGAGATCACGCACGTGGGAGATGATGTTCTCCCCGCTGATGGCCACGGCAATGACGGGCTTGCTCTTCATGAAGCTGGCCACGTCCGGGAAGAAAGGCTTGTCCGCGATGTGCGAGTAGTGCTCCTTGAGCAGCTCATCGGTGAGCTGGATCATCTTGCAGCCACGGACGCGGAAGCCTTCGTCTTCGAGACGCTTGAGGACTTCGCCATTGATACCGCGTGCGACGCAGTCGGGTTTGAGCAGGATGAGGGTGGTTTCTTGGGCCATGAGGGTTTTGGGGGAAAAGGGTGTGTACACTGCCGTCCGCCGCTGCATCCGTCAAGGCTGGGAATGTTTTGCCAGATGGAAACGCGGCGCTAGGCTCTGCGCCGCCCCCCCCCCTCCGCGTCATGCCTGCACGCTCCTACGCTTTCTTTGATCTCGATCACACGCTGCTGCCGTTCGACACGCAGGCGCTTTTCTGCAACTTCGTGCTGCACCGCGAGCCCTGGCGCGTGCTGCTGCACGGTCTGTTCGTGCCAGTCGCACTGGCTCGTGCCTGCGGCCTGGCCAGCACCGCCACGGCCAAGCGCGCCTTTTTGAGCTACCTGCGCGGCATGCCTCGCGAGCGCCTGGCTAGGTACGCAAGAGAGTTCGCCGAAATCTGCGTGCCGAAGTGGGCCTACCCATCACTCCGCGCCGAAATCCTCCGCCACAAGCACCAGCGCCGCGTGCTGGTGCTGAACACCGCCAGCCCCGACTTCTACGCGCATGAGATCGCCCACGCGCTCGGGTTTGACCACTGCATCGCCACGCGTTTTGAGGTCGGCGCCAAATTTCCCGGCATGCCCCGGCTCATCACTGGCAACAACAAGCACGCGGCCAAGATCGCCGCCATGGAGGAGGTCGTGCCCGGCCTGACCGAACTCACCGATCAAGAGCGCGCCCACAGCTGGAGCTACTCCGACAGCGCCGCCGACCTCCCTCTGCTCGAATACGCCGGCTACGGCGTGCTCGTCCACCCCTCCCGCAGCCTCGCTGCCATCGGCAGGCAGCGCGGCTGGGCCATCCTCCACCCCGAGCGCCCCTACGACAACAAGCTCGGCGACATGCTCCGAGTGGTGCTGCAGATGTTCGGCTTGCATCCCGAGTGAAGCGCGCCCTTGCTCAAGCCGCAGATAGACTTATGATCGCGCCGGTCAAGCGAGGCACCCGTAGCTCAGTGGATAGAGCAGCCGATTTCTAATCGGCTGGTCGCAGGTTCGATCCCTGCCGGGTGCGCCATGCTGGAAGAGGCCGCATGAGAGGAGGGTGGGTTTACACCCCATGGCGGATGCGGGCATGGCAGTCGAGCATGAGGCTGCAAGCAGCGTCATCCATTTTGAAACTCACTCTCTATGCCCGCAGTTGATGTAACTCCTGCCACTGCGGCACCACCAGAGCAGCCCGCCATGCCGCCCGTCTCTGTAGAGGTTGTGACTCAGCGCGTGGAGCTGCACATTCCGTGGGTCACCTTCATCAAGGTATTTGCAGCAGCGATGACCGCCTATGCCATCTATGTGCTGTGGCCGCTGCTGCTGCTGGTATTCCTCGCGCTGTTTCTCGCCGTGACACTGCATGCGTTTGTGGACTGGTTGGATGACAAAGGCATGCAGCACTGGGCCAGCCTGCTGCTGGTCATCGGCGGTTTGTTGATGATGCTCATCTTCGGCCTGGCGCTCATTGTTCCCACGCTGCTCGACAGGGCGACAACCTTCAGCCATACCCTGCCGCAGTTGTATGATGATGCGTTCAAGCAGCTGCCCCTCAGCACTGCCATGCGTCTCAACATCACACACCTGGTTGGCAGCGCGAACTGGTCAGAGGCCTACACCTGGCTGGGCAACTTCTGGTCCGCAGGAGGCATCGCGCTCAGCGGTATTTCAGAAGTCGTGCTGATATTGGTGATCGCACTGTATCTGGTGGTTGATGGCAGCAAGACCTATGAATGGCTGCTGGCCTTCTTCTCTCCCTTGAAGCGTGCCAAGCTGCGCCTCACCTCGGGAGAAATCTCCGAGGTGATCTTTGGTTATGTCACCGGGCAGTTCATCACCTCCCTGCTCGTCACGGTGTATGCCTTTATCGTGCTGGCCGTGCTCAAAGTGCCGGGGGCCCTGATGCTGGCACTGCTGGCCGGTTTACTGGATGTGCTGCCCATCCTGGGCTTCATCATCGCCACGGTGCCGGCGTTTCTGCTGGCGCTGAGCGTGTCCCCCAGAACGTCATTGATCGTCGTGGGCATGTATCTGCTGTTTCATGCCCTCGAGACCTATTACATCGTGCCCAAGGTTTACGGAAAACACCTCCGGGTGTCCACGCTTACGGTGCTGCTGGGCCTCCTTGCAGGTGTTCTTCTGGCAGGCATCCCCGGGGCTCTGGCAGCACTGCCCATCCTGGCCTCCTACGCGGCGATCGAACGCATCTGGCTGAAGCCCTTCCTGCGAGACGGCGTGTCAGAAAAGCATGAACTGCAGAAAGATCTGGCGTTTGGTGACAAGGCCTGAACAGCCCATGAAAACGGCTCTTACCATGCTGCGCGAGACGTTCCGTCAGTGGGACGCACACCGGGTGCCAAAAATGGGCGCGGCCCTTTCGTTCTACACCGTCTTCTCGTTGGCGCCGCTCTCCATCATTGTGCTGTCCTTGCTCAGTCTCGTGGTGGAGCGCAATTCGGCGCGCGCTGAAATTGTCGGCCAGTTCAGGAACTTCGTCGGCAATCAGGGCGCGGAGATGATGGAGCTGATTCTGCGCGAGACAGCCGCGACCAGCACCGGCCTTTTTGAAACCCTGACAGGCTTTGTGGTTCTGCTCGTCGGTGCCTCGGGTGTGTTTGGAGAACTGCAGGATTCGCTGAACCAGATCTGGGGTGTGTCCTCAAAACGTCATCCGGTTTTCACGCTGGTAAAGGAGCGCGTCTTTTCCTTCGGCATGGTGTTTGTCATGGGCTTTCTCATGCTGGTGTCGCTGCTCTCATCCGCAGCCGTCGCGGTGGCAGGCGGCCGCCTGCATGCGCGGTTTCCAGCCTTGGACGGTCCCTGGGCCTGGGGCAATGATGTGATCTCCCTGCTCGTCGTGGCTCTGCTGTTTGCGCTGATCTTTCGCCTGGTGCCCGATGTGTCGATCACCTGGAAGGATGTCTGGATCGGGGCC
>NZ_JBIPNG010000030.1:0-27420 GCF_044373815.1 Prosthecobacter sp.
AAGTGGAACTACAGCTACTTCACCACCGAGCCGACGCTGAACATTGTCAGTCACTTCTTTGTTGAGAAGGATGGGGTGACTTACAAGGCGCATCGTGAGGCGGGGCGTGAGAAGACGGAGTTCATCCGCAGCAAGGATCTATGGTTCCGTCCGATTGAGAATCGTGTGGGGCCGGATGGTGCGTTGTATGTGGTCGATTTTTACAATCAGGCGGTGATTCACAATGACACGCGTGGTCCGATTCATGGGCCTGCGAATGCGGCGGTGCGTCCTGACCGTGACCATTATTTTGGGCGCATCTGGAAGGTGCAGCACAAGCAGGCGACGAAGGTGGTGAAGAAGGATAAGAATCTTCAGGCAAGCATGGGCAGCGATGCCCTCAAAGCCTACGAAGCAGCTCAAAAGGCCGTGAAGACCGATGCGGGGCGCGAGCAGGTTCTGAAGGACTTTGCGGCTGCAAAGGAGGACTGGAGCCGTTCTGCGCTGATTGCCGCCTGTGCTGATCAAGCGCAGCCAAGCATTGAAGCCGCGCTCGCCCATGGTGGGTCAGAAGCTTTCGTGGCAGCATTGCTTCCAGCGGCTTTGCCAGCTGGTGCTGACAAACTTATCAGTGCCTGTGCCAATGCGGACGCAAAAGCCGATGCGCTGAAAATTGTCATCCTGCAGGGCATCACCCAGCAGTTGAATGATGGGCCTGCAATTACGCCGGAGCTGATGGCTTCCTTGAAGAAGATTCTCGCGCAACCGGCGCTTGCAGCTGCTGCGTTGCCGCTGGTGGTCAAATGGGACAAGGCGGGTGTGCTGGCTGCTGAGGTGAAGGCGCAGATTGCGAGCCTGACGGCGAAGCTGGAGGACAAGGCTGCGGCTATGGGTGACCGCATTACGGCTGCGAAGTCGCTGATTGGCATCGGTGGTGAGGCGAGTGCGCTGGTGGTGGGGGCTTTGGCGCGGCCGGATTCGCCTGCGGCGCTGCAGGGGGCGATCATTGCGGCAATGGATGAGAAGGGGAGGGTCACGGAACTTGTGGGGAACCTGAACGGGCTGAAGGCTGAACTACGCACCCAGGCTTTTGATGCTATTTTGAAGCGGCCTGAGGCGTCGTTGGCGCTGCTGAGTGCGATTCAAAATGGTAAGATTGATCCGAAGGAAATCGGGCCGGGGAACATTGCGCGGCTGCGGACGCATCCGAACAAGCAGGTGGCGAAGCAGGCGAACGCGATGATCGACAAGCTGAACCCGAATGCGAAGGCGAAGAATGAACTGCTGGCGCAACTGACGCCGGAGGTGGAGAAGCCGGGGGATGCGGTGAAGGGCAAGGCGATGTTTGCTGCGGCCTGTGCTGTTTGTCACAAGCTGGGAGATTTGGGGCTGCGTGATGTGGGGCCGCAGCTCACGGGCATGGGAGCGCATGGTCCGGCGGAACTGCTGGTGCATATCGTGGATCCGAACCGTGAGGTGGATCCGAGCTTCTGGGCCTGGAATATCACGACGAAGAAGGGCGAGACGCAGGCTGGTGTCATCATCACGGAAAATCAGGCGAGCCTGACGCTGCGCAATCAGGTGGGTGATTTTGAAATCAAGAAGGACGACATCGCCACGCGGGAAAACACCCGTCGCAGTCTCATGCCGGATGGGTTGGATGCGCTGGGTGCTGAGACGCTGCGGGACATTCTGGCTTTCATCTGCGGTGGGGAGCAGAAGTTCCGCGTGATTGATCTGCGCACCGCCTACAACGCTGACAGTCGTGCCGGCATCTTCGCGAAGGAAGATGCGAAGGACCAGACGGTGACGCTGCACAAGTTTGGCAATGTCACTGTGAATGGCGTGCCGTTTTTCGTGATGGACCCTGAGAAATCGCAAACGGGCGCGAGCCTCATTGCCCTCAAAGGTGGTGGCAAAGGGACCGTGGCTGAGAACTTCCCTGAGAAGATTGAGATCGCCACGAGCGCCACTGCTGCAAGCCTGCACTTCCTTGGCGGTGTCGCAGGCTGGGGCTGGCCTTTCGGCGGGGACAAAGCCCTCGGACAGCCTGCGATGACGGTGGATGTTGAATTCGCTGACGGCGACAAGGAAAGCATCGTGCTCAAAAATGGCGAGCACTTCGCCGACTACATCGGCAAGGCCGAAGTGCCGCTGAGTGATGATGCGGGCGACTTCACAAGGCGCGGTCAGCTGCGTTATTTTGCGATCAACTTGAAGAAGAAGGGCGCGCTGAAGAATATCACGCTGGAGACGAGCGGCAGCATCGTCACGCCCTGCACGGTGGCGATCACGGCGAGCATGGAGCCTGCGAAACTTGGGGGAGCGGCGCCCAAGCCCAAAGCGAACGGGGACGTTCGTGGTGCGCCAGAAACCGGGCCCAAAGAAGGTGGCAAAGGAGATGGGCCGCTGGTGGCCGTAACGCCGGTGCAATGGGAGTCTGGGAAGACGAAGGTGCTTGTCATTGGCGGTGGTTCATCGCACAACTTCGCGAAGTTCTTTGGCGAGACGGATGTGGCGACGCTGAAGGCGGCCGGGTTTACGGTGCATTACACGGAGGACCGCGATCAGGCTGCGGCTGAGCTGGCCAATGCGGATGTGGCGGTCATCAGCGTGAACCGGAAGTTTTTCGACACGGCGGTGTATCGCAAGGCGCTGTTTGATTTCGCGGCTGCGGGCAAGGGGATAATCATGCTGCATCCTGGCACGTGGTATGGCTTTGGCGGATGGCCGGAGCTGAATGCGCAGATCGTGGGTGGTGGAGCGCGGGGGCATGACAAGATTCATCCTTTTGATGTGAAGGCGGTGAAGGCGGATCATCCGATCATGGCGGGGGTGCCTGCGAGCTTCACGGTTGAGGACGAGCTGTACTATGTGAATGCGGAGCCGAACAAGACTCCTGCAGGAACGGCGAAGATCACGGTGCTGGCTGAGACGAGCCCGAGCGACAAGTACAAGGCGTCGCATCCGAGTGTGTGGGTTACGGAGCATGCGAAGGCGAAGGTCGTGGGCATCGCGCTGGGGCATGACGCGCGGGTGCATGATCTGAAGCCGTATCAGCAGATCCTCACGAATGCGGTGAAGTGGGCGAGTGGGAAGTAGTGATGGCCTCCAGCATTATCCAGCAATCGCCACTGCGGCTGATCACGGTGAAGGCGCGGTCTTTTCCAGACGGCATTCGTGCGTCATGGCAGGAGATCGAGTCGAAGAGTGAGATGAAGGGGCGGAAGGCCTATGGCCTGATTTGTACGACGGAGGCAGGCATGGAGTATTACGCCGGGCTGGTGTCGGATGGAGAGCTGGAGGAACGCGTGACGGGGCTGCCGGTGATTGAAGTGCCGGGTGGTCCCTGTGCGCGGATCAAGCTGGAGAACTGGAAGAGCAAGCTCGACGAAATCGGTGCGTTGTTTGCGCAGATGGCGCAGGAGCATGAGGTGGATCCATCACGGCCGGCGATGGAGTTTTACCGAGGTTTTGCGGAGCTGCATTTGCTGCTGCCGGTGAAGCGGGCGGGTGGGTGATGATGGGGAGAATGCGATGGGCCGAAGAGCGGTTTGTGTCACCGCTACGCGGTTCAACCGGATTCCACAGGTGTGGGCGGCGCGATTCCGTGGGTTGGCACCCACGGCTACCGTTATGCCAGCGCTACGCGCTTCCGAGCCTGGCATGTCGGGGCGATGTTGGGGCAGCGTAAACCCTGCGATTTACGAAGCCCCTGATTCCGTTTTTTGGTGACTGGATCGGAGGATGAAGGGCATGGGTGTTGCACCGCGCTCAAGGACGGGCTCATTCTTCGCACTGCGTGCTTCGAAGGACACGCGGGCTGTCGCCACACCCATCCCACGGTGGCAGATGCTGCGCTCGGAATGTGTTTTTTGAGAGCGCTGATCGACAGACAGGAGTGTCTATCGTACTTCAGACCTTGAGGAAGAGCTGCCGTTTGTGGAGCCACTGGGCGGTGGCGAGCATGATGGCGAAGGTCATGGCGGAGGGCAGCCAGTCGTAGGGTGGTGGGGGTGCGGTGGCGAGGCGTTCGCTGATGGTGCGGAAGAAGCCGAAACCGGAGCAGAGATAGAGTGCGATGGGGTTGGAGCCGACCCAGAGGAAGGGTGCGAGTCCGCGCCGCCAGCCGAGGATATCGACGATGGCGTAAAACAGTCCGAGGAGGATGGCGCTCCAACCGGCTGCGACGAGCACGAAGCTGGAAGACCAGATCTTCTTGATGATGGGAAAGAATGGATGCCATGCCCAGCCGAGTGCGAGCAGGAGGAGGCCTGCGGCGATCAATCCACCGAACTTGCGCATGGGTGATGCCGAACCGGTGATCCATTTTCCGGCGACCAAGCCGAGCAGTGCTGTGGCGATGGCTGGCAGGGTGCTGAGGATGCCCTCAGGGTCGTGATTGCCATCATGCTTGCGGCCTGGCAGCCAGATGCTGTCGAGGTAGTTGGTGAGGTTCATGCCTTCGGCGAAGTTTCCTGCACCCACGCCCGGCACCGGGACAAAGCGCAGCAGAAGGAAGTAGCCGATGAGCAAGGCGGCGGCGGCCACCGTCAAGCCGCGGGTCTTCAGGAGCAGCGAAAGCAAACCGGCGGCTGCTGATGCGATGCCGATGCGCTGCAGCACGCCAAGCCAGCGGATTTGATCCCAGCCGTTCTTCACGCCGCCGGAGAAAATGACGCCGAGGACCACCAGGATGGCCGCACGTGCGAGCAGGTGGCGGATGGTCGAGAGGCGGCCCTCTCGTGCGAGACGCCGGGGCAGTGCGATGGCGAGCGAGACGCCTGCGAGAAAGAGGAAGAGGGGGAAGATCAGGTCGTAGAAGCGGAAGCCGGCCCAGTCCACGTGCTTGAACTGCGTGGCGATGCTGGTGACGAGATCGGACTGCGGGAAGGCGCGATTGAGGATCTGGGAGACGACGGTGGAAAGACCGAGAATCCAGCACATGTCGAAACCGCGCAGGGCATCGAGTGACAGCAGGCGTGTCGAGGAGGCGGAGGATGAAAGCGGGGCAGGGGACATGGGAGAGGCGAATATCAGGAGTCATACGGAGTGGACAGCGCAAACGATCAGGCGGGTTCCGCGAACAGAGCAAAACGGCGGACTGGCGGTATTGTGCAAGATCTGGCTTAAACACGTGATCGGTTTTCGAGCGTCTCGTGGCATGAGTGAGCCGATATGCCTGCGGAAAGCGGTAGCTGCGCTCGTTCCTCGCTTCGCAACCGCAGTCCAAAAGGTTTGCGATGGACGCTACAAATGAAAAAGGGCAGGTCCGAGGACCTGCCCTTTGGGGATTCGATGCTGAATCGAATGATTACTTCACGATGCCGAGGAGCTCGACTTCGAAGATGAGAGGGACGCCTGGGCCAATGCCGCCGCTTGGGCTGCCGCTGTCGCCGTAGGCGAGATCGGAGGGGATGGCAAACTTCCACTTGGAGCCGACGGGCATGAGCTGAAGACCTTCGGTCCAGCCTTTGATGACTTCCTGCAGGCCGAAGGTGGCGGGCATGCCGCGCTCGACGGAGCTGTCGAAGACGGTGCCGTTCACGAGGGTGCCGTGGTAGTGAACGCTGACGGTGTCGGTGACGGCGGGCTTGGGTCCGGTGCCGGCCTTGATGATTTCATACTGCAGGCCGCTCTTGGTGGTGGTGACTTCCTTGCGCTTGCCGTTGGTTTCGAGGAATTTCACACCCTCTTCCTTGGCGGCGGCCATTTTCTGCTTCACGGCGGCCTGTTCAGCGCGCTGCTCAGGCGTCATGTTGGCTTCAGCCTTGGCCTTCATGAAGATCTCGAAGGAGGCCATGGCCGAGGTGAGTTCTTCTTCGGTGTAGGCGGGCTTGTCAGCGCCGGGCTTCACGGTGTGGGTGATGCCTGCAATGAACTTTTCGATATCGATCGGGATGCCTTCGCTGGCGAACTGCTGGCCAAGGCCGGTGCCCATGGAGTAGCTGGAGCTTTTCTTGGAGGTGAGAGCGTCCTTGACGCCTTCGGTGAATTCCTTGAGGTCAATTTTCTCCTGCTGCTTGAGGATGGAATTGCCGACGTTTTTGCCGATGAAGTAGCTGACTTTGTCCATGGGGAGGGTGGGGGAGGCTGCGGGTGCGTCGGCCGGCTGTGCGGGCTTGACGTCCTGAGCTTGAATGAGAGGTACCGCAGCAAGTGCGGTGCAGAGCAGGGCGATGGTGGGTTTCATATTGGAGGCGCGGAGACTACCCAGTGGCCCGTGGCGGTCAATGGCGGCCTTGGCGGGGCGGGAAAAAGCCGTTTGACCCCGCCCCCCCCTTGAAGCACTATCGCCGCCCCTCTAACCAGAACCCATATGCCCGCGAAAATCTATACTGAAAAAGACGCCAGCCTTGCACCGCTCAAAGGCAAGACCTGCGCTGTGATCGGCTTCGGCTCCCAAGGCCACGCCCACGCCCTGAACCTTAAAGAGAGCGGCGTCAATGTGATCATCGGCCTCTACCCCGGCAGCAAGAGCCGCGCAGTGGCAGAAGAAAAGGGCCTCAAGGTCTATGACACTGCTGAAGCCGTCAAGAAGGCCGACGTGATCTTCGTGGCCGTGCCGGACACGAAAATCGCCGCTGTGTTCGACAAGGACATCAAGCCATTCCTGACCAAGGGCAAGACCCTGCTGTTCAGCCACGGCTTCGCCATCCACTTCAAGACGATCACCGTTCCTGCGGACGTGAACGTGATCATGGTGGCCCCGAAAGGCCCAGGCCACATCGTGCGCCGTCAGTACACCGAAGGCAAAGGCGTCCCCGCCCTCATCGCCATCTATCAGAATGCTGACAAGCAGGCCAAGAAGATCGCCCTTGCCTGGGCGCACGGCATCGGCGGCACCCGTGGTGGTGTCCTCGAGACGACCTTCAAGGAAGAAACCGAGACCGATCTCTTCGGCGAGCAGACCGTGCTTTGCGGCGGCGCCAGCGCGCTGGTGCAGGCCGGCTTTGAAGTGCTGGTGGAAGCTGGCTACGCTCCTGAGATGGCCTACTTCGAGTGCTTGCACGAATTGAAGCTGATCGTCGATCTGATGAACGAGTCTGGCATCGCCGGCATGCGTTTCTCGATCTCCGAAACCGCCAAGTGGGGCGACGTGAAGGTCGGTCCGAAAATCATCGACAAGTCGGTGAAGAAGCGCATGAAGGAAGCCCTCAAGGACATCCAGTCCGGCAAGTTTGCCAAGGAGTGGATCCGCGAGACGAAGACCGGCTACAAGAAATTCGACAAGCTGCTCAAGGACGGCGAGAAGCACCCGATCGAGAAGACCGGCGCACGCCTCCGCAGCCTGATGCCTTGGATCAAGAAGCGCGACATCAAGGGCCAGCAGGCCAGCTACTCGTAAGAGTGGTGGAAGACGGTGCCGCTGCCGGGACCGTCAATGAATCAAGAAGGGCGCGGACTGGAAACAGTCCGCGCTTTTTTTATGCCCGCATGTCTGCCTGCGCTTGGGCGGGAGTGCGGAAGAGGACCGCAACGCAGAAGGTGACGACAGTGCCAAACATGATGCGCCACGGGAACTCGATGACGGGCACCCAGTCGGCATGTTTCCAGGTGCTTTTGGCATTGAAGAGTTTCAGCACATCGATGTCCAAGCCACTGAGGTAGGCGACAACGATGAAGCCTGCGAGCATGGCGAGGGAATTGCCAAAATCATTGCCACGGGAGCGGGTGAAGAGGCCCACCATGAACACACCCAGCAGCGAACCGTAGGTGTAGCCGAAGATGCCCAAGATAATGGGAAGGATGCGGAGCGTGGGATTGTGTGCGGTGACCCAGGCGGTGCCGAGCGCAACGGAGATAAGCAGGCCGGCGAAGAGAACGGTGCCAAAGCGCAGCACGCGCACGCGGCCTGCGTCTGTGGCGGGCTCGCCGAACCAGCGGAAGTGGAAATCGCGCACGTAGCTGGTGGCGAGGGCATTGAGCGCAGTACTCAGGGAGCCCATGGCGGTGGCGAGGACGCCTGCCAGCACGAGACCGCGAATGCCAGCGGGCATGACGGTGAGGATGAAGTGGGGGAAGACCTTGTTTGCGGAGACGATGCCGGATTCACTGCGTGGCAATGTGAGGTCCGGATTCTGCTGGTAGTAAACCCAAAGAAGGATGCCAATGGCGAGAACGACGAGCGTGATGGGCACGTCTGCCAGACCGGAGAGGATGGTGGCGACGGCGCTCTGCTTTTTGTTTTTGGCGGTGAGCATGCGCTGCACCATGTCCTGGTCCGTGCCGTGCGTGGCGAGAGTGACGAAGGTGGAGCCGAGGAACGCGGCCCAAACGGTGTACTCCTGTTCGAGGATGCCTTTGATGTTGCCCCAGACGCCTGCGCCTTCCTTGAAGCCCCAGTCCCAGAAGAGCAGGTCTTTGTCGCCGTTGAGCAGTTTGGTGGCGCCGGCCCAGCCGCCGGGGATGTGGCCGAGCAGATAGAACAAGGAAAAGCCGAGGGCGCAGATGAGGACGATGATCTGAATCACATCCGTCCAGATCACGGCGCGAATGCCGCCGATGGAGGTGTAGAGTGCGGTGGCGAGTGTGACGAACACCAATGCGCCGCCGGTGAGGAAGAACTCCTTGGTGGGAGACAAGAATTCGTTGGGATATTGCAGATGCCACAGCAGAACCAGCAGCATGCTGGGCACCCAGAGTCGTGTGCCGCTGGCCAGCGTGCGGGTGACGAGAAACACGGCGGACGTCAGCCGCCGCGTGCGGGGGCCGAAGCGCTGGCCGAGGAATTCATAGATGCTGACGACATTGTGCCGGTAATAGGCGGGAATAAAGACGGCGCTGACGACCACACGGGCGAGCAGGTAGCCGACAATGAGCTGGATGTAGGTGAAATTGCGCAGCGCAAACCCTTCGCCCGGAGCTCCAAAGAAGGTGCCGGCACTGATCTCCGCCGCGAGGATGGAGGCGAGGACGGCCCACCAGGCAATCTGCCGGTCTCCGAGCGTGAAGCCTTCCACGCTGTCGCTTTTGCTGCGCTGCGAAAGACCGATGCCGATGATCAGGGCGAAGTAACCGAGGATGACGATCGCGTCGAGGAGGTAAGGCATGGCGTGTGTGGTGCGAAGTCTCGCTGCAAAGCACCACACACGTCAAGAGAACAGCCTGTGGCTGTGGAAACTAACCATGGGCGGGGACACGCCCGTGCTGCGGGCTATTTGGTGACGACGTTGGTCTCCAGCTTGGGCAGCGCGCGCACGATGACGCGTTCTTCGACCGAGGTGCCACGGGGTGACACGATGGTGATTTCCTCATAGACCTTGCCGATGTCCTTGTTGGTGAGCGGATGATGGATCAGCCTGCGTGTGGCGACGGTGGTGTCTCCCAAGGCTTGAACCGTGACATTTCCAGTCTGTGTGGGAGTGGCGGCACGAGCACTTGCAGCCTGGGCTCCTGCGCGGGGGGCGGAGCACTGGGTCAGCAGGACCGTGGAAAGAGTGAGGGCGGAGAAACCGAGGGTTGTGAAGAGGGATTTCATGGTTGGATGAGGTCGTAAGTTCAGCACGAAGCTGAGGCTGGATTGGACGCGGCTGAGCGGAAGGCGTTCAAAGTTTGGGATGGCATCCTTTGCCCTAATCCTGGGGCAGGTGAGCTGGTGTGGCATTTTAGAGTTGCCTCCCGGAGGTGGGTTACGCATTGTCCCATGCATCAATGCCTAAAATGCGAATCCATTGGGTGGTGTTTCTCGCGGGCCAGCTTGCATGGGCCGGCGTGAAAGCGCAGCCACCGCAGGCGGATGTGTCGTTCGAAACGGCACGGATGCTGGCGCTGCATCAGCATTACCAAAGCGTGGCGGCGCTCTCTGCCCAAGGGCGGCTGGTGGAAGCAGAGGCGGAGCTGCGGGTGATCGTGTCCACCTGCAGGGAGGTGTTTGGCAAGGAGCATCCGGACACTCTGACGAGCCGGAGCGATCTGGCGGCCACGCTGGCGGGGGCGGGCAAGTATGCCGAGGCGGAAAAGGAAAACCGCGCGGTGCTGATCATCCGACAACGTGTGCTGGGCAAGGAGCATCCCGACACGCTGCTAAGCCGGAACAATCTGGCGGCGACGCTGCAGGAACAGGGGCGACATGCCGAAGCAGTGCGCGAGTACCGTGCGGTGCTGGAGGTGCGGCAGCGAGTGCTGGGCGAAGAACATTCGGACACGCTGGACAGCCGCAACAACCTGGCGACGGCACTGAATGACATGGGCAGGCATGCGGAGGCCGAGAAGGAACACCGGGCGGTGCTGGGGCTGCGCGAAAGGCAGCTGGGTGTGAAGCATCCGAAGACCCTGGCAAGCCGGAACAATCTGGCGGCGGTACTTCAGGAGCAGGAGCGCCATGCCGAGGCGGAGCAGGAACACCGCAAGGTGCTGGCGCTGCGCGAGAAGGTGCTGGGAGCGAAGCATGCGGATGTTTTCATGAGCAGTTTCAATCTGGCTTTGTGCCTCGAAGCGCAGGCCAAGCACAAGGAGGCGCTGGTTTTCATGCAGCGCGCCGGTGCAGGCTTTAAAAAAAGCCTGGGTGAGAGCCATCCGTACACTCAAGCGGCGGAGGAATGCCGGGTGCGGATCGCGGCGGGGATCAAAAAATAAATGCCTTTCCTGAAGGCATTCTGCTGCAAAAGCTCTCGCGCCATGGCTGGTACTCGTTAACATCGGCCCCCAATGTCAGCCGTCAACTTCGTCAAAGAACTGCGCCATAACTGGAAGACCATCGGCGCGGTGGCGCCCTCCAGTACGGCGCTGGCGGAGCGCATGATGGAGTCTGCGGGCGTGTGGAAATCCAAACGTATTCTTGAGCTTGGCCCGGGAACGGGTGCTTTTACGGGAGCCATCGCCGACGCCATGCCGCATGATTCTGACTATGTGGGAATCGAGCTGATCGACACCTTTGTGCAGCAGCTGCGGCCACGGTATCCCAAGATGCGCTTTGAGTGTGCTGGTGCGCAGGAGTTTGATTTCAGCCAGGTGCTGCCTGCCGGGGAGAAGTTTGACACGATCGTGAGCGGTCTGCCATGGACGGCGTTTCCGCGCGGTCTGCAGGAGGCCATTTTGAACAATGTGCTGCCGCATCTGGCGCCGGGAGGATGCTTTGCCACCTTTGCGTACTGGGGTTTTCACAAGCTGCCGGGCGGCAGGCAGTTTCGTGCGCTGCTGCATGAGATGACGCATGGCGTGGAAACCAGCCGCATCGTGTGGGGCAATGTGCCGCCGGCGTTTGTGTATCTGGCGCGGAAAAAGTGAGCGGGTTTACTCCGCTTTCTTCTTTTTGCCTTTGCCCTTTTTCTTGGGAGCTGCGGTGGTCTGCTGATCGTTTTTCGTGGGCATCGGTGCTTTGATGGCTTCGCGCCACGCGATCATTTTGGCGTGCAGTTCTTTGGTTTTTTCGGGCTGTTCGGCGGCGAGGTTCTTTTGCTCGCCGATGTCATCTTTGAGGTTGTACAATTCGAGGCGGCCGTCTTCGAAGAACTCCATGAGCTTCCAGTCGCCTTCTTCGATCAGGCCGACGGGGGTGGTGCGCCAGGTGTTTTGTCCTGCGCCGAGATAACCGGGGAAGTGCTGGTAGATGGCGTCGCGCTTCAGACTGGCGGAGGCATCGCGAAAGACGGGGACGAGGCTCTCGCCATCGAGGGGCTGATTGGCGGGTGGTGTGGCTTTGCCGATGTCGGCGAAGGTGGGGTATAGATCCACGTGGATGGTGGGCACATCGCTGCTGGAGCCGGGCTTGGTGACGCCGGGCCAGCGGACGATGAAAGGGACGCGGGTGCCGCCTTCATAGAGGCTGCCTTTGCCGCTGCGGAGCGGGGCGTTGTCGGTGATGTCGCCGCCTTTTTTGATGCCTTCGCGGGCGTAACCGCCCACGCCGCCGTTGTCGCTGGCGAAAATGAGGACGGTGTTGTCGGCCAGTTTGAGTTCGTCGAGCGTGGCCATGACGCGGCCGACGCTTTCGTCCACGCTGGCGATCATGGCCGCGTAGACCGGGCTGTGATGACCACCGACGGGGGGCTTGTCCTTGAAGCGGGCGGTGATTTCATCTTTGGCATCGTGCGGGGAGTGGACACCGAAATGGGGCAGGTAGAGGAAGAAGGGGGCGTCTTTGTGGCGCTGGATGAAATCGACGGCTTTGTCGGTGAGGAAGTCGGCGAGGTATTCGCCTTTTGGGTATTCGACGGGTGGCTGAGTTTTGAAATCGAAGTGCTTGCCCATGGTGACGATGGCTTCGTCAAAGCCGCGCTGCCCGGGATGGTAGGCGTCTTTTTCGCCGAGGTGCCATTTGCCGAACATGCCGGTGGCGTAACCGGCCTGCTTCATGGTTTGAGCGATGGTGATTTTTTCCAGGGGCAGCTGCTGTGCGTTGTCCACCGGGCGCAATGGGCGCGACTCCCAGCCAAATCGATCGATGCCGCCCACGGTGTAGACGCCGGTGCGTGGGGCATACTGGCCGCTCATCAGGGCTGCGCGTGTGGGCTGGCAGTTCTGGCAGTGATGATGCCGGGTGAGCTTCATGCCCTGAGAGGCCAGTTTGTCGATGTTCGGCGTCTCGTAGAATTTGGAGCCAAAGCAGGCCACGTCGGTGTAGCCGAGGTCATCGGCGAGAATGAAGACGATGTTGGGCGCGCGATCTGCGGCGTGCAGGGAGAGGGTGAGGAGGAAGAGGCAGAGCAGGTGCTTCATGCGCCCGTGAACGGCTGGTGCAGCCGCGAGATTGCATGATTTCAGCATCGACAGCCGCAAATGGAGCCGCTTTGATCGGCGCATGTCCCGGCTCCTCCTGATCCTTCCATTCCTGACCGCGCTTAGCTTCGCCGCCGATGTGGCGATCAAGCCCGGTGTGCGCTCGCCCATTTCCTTCAAAGTCTCACCGCAGGTTTCCGACAATGCGCAGATCAAGATGCGCATGCATGCGGCGGAAACGCCGCCGCCCTACGACGTGAGCATGGAGAAGTTCGACATCATCGTGCCGAAGAAGTACAAGAAGGGAGATCCGCATGGACTCTTCATCTGGGTGAGTCCGAGTCCCGCGCCTTCGATCTCGCCTGAATGGGAGGCTGTGCTGGCGGAGAAGAAACTCATCTTTGTGGGTGCGCACAATTCTGGGAACAACCGCGAAGTCTTCGCCCGCATGCGCATGGCGGTGGATGCGAATGACAACCTGCGTGAGCTCTATGACATCGATGACAAGCGTGTCTATGTCTCCGGCTTCTCGGGTGGCGGGCGTGTGGCCAGCATGCTCGGCGTGACATATGCAGACATGTTCACCGGGACCATCGCCTTCATGGGCACCAATTTTTACACTGACATCGTCACCCTTGATAAAAGTGAGGTCTTTGAGGCGCGGTACATTCCGCATGAGGAGATTGCCGCGCTAGCGAAGGACCAGTGCCGTTATGTGCTCGTGACGGGAGAGAAGGATTTCAATCTCAAGAACACGAGCGCGGTGTTTGAAAACGGCTTTAAGAAAGAGGGGTTTAAGGCGGTGGAGTTGATGAATGTGCCGGGGCAAGGGCACCAGCCGCCGAAGGCTGAATGGCTCAAGAAAGCGATCGAGTTTCTGGATGCGGGCAAGACGGTGAAGAAGTGATCAGCGTGGGTCGTTCACGCGACCCTGTCAGGTTTGGGTATGGAGGGGGGGCTATTTGAATGCCAGCCCTCCGGGCTTTCGGAGGGGCATGAGCTTGCTCCGGGCGCTCGCCTAGGCTTTTAAGCAGACCTTAGTTCTACCTTGTTTGAGTGTCTGGGGCGAGGCTGAGAGTTCCTTGTTCCGCAGGAACAAGGCTACTTTGCTGCGCTGAGACGGCAGCCGAAAGCAGCTTGCCTGACGACCAAGTCTAACAATGTGGAATTAGTCCTTCCGCTTCAACTGGGGGAAGAGGATGACGTCGCGGATGCTTTCGGCGCCGGTGAGCATCATGATGAGGCGGTCGATGCCGATGCCGATGCCGCCTGCTGGGGGCATGCCGTGTTCGAGGGCGAGGATGAACTCTTCGTCGATCTTCTGGGTCTCTTCACCGGCCTGGTGCTCCAGGCGCTCGCGCTGGACAATGGGGTTGTTCAGTTCGGAGTAACCGGGGCTGATTTCCTGGCCGTTGATGATGAGTTCGTACACGTCAACGATGGAGTCGTCTGTGGCGTTCTGCTTGGCCAGGGGCACGAGTTCTTTCGGGCAGTGGGTGACGTAGAGGGGATCGAACTGCTTGGCTTCGATGAGGCGCTCGAAGACGTGCTGGGTGACTTCGTAGTCTTCGAAGTTGGCTCCGATTTCGACGCCGAGTTCCTTGGCGCGGGCTTTGCGCTCTTCAGGCGTGTACTCATACCACTTTGGATCGACGCCTTTGAGGAGATCGGTGTAGCGGGTGCGCTTCCATGGACGGGACAGGTCGATGGACTTGGTGACGGTGCCTTCTTCGTCCTTGTGCTCGATCTTGAGACCGCCGCAGAAGTTTTCGGCGAGGTGGCAGATCATGCCTTCGACGAGGTCGGCCATCTTCTCGAAGTCCGCGTAAGCCCAGTAGGCTTCGAGCATGGTGAACTCGGGATTGTGACGGCGGCTGAGGCCTTCGTTGCGGAAGTTGCGGTTGAGTTCAAAGATCTGCGTGAAGCCGGCGACGAGCAGGCGCTTCAAATAGAGCTCCGGCGCGATGCGGAGGAACATCTGCTGATTCAGCGCGTGGAAGAAGGTCTCGAAGGGCTTTGCCGCAGCGCCGCCGGCAACGTCCTGCATCATGGGGGTTTCGACTTCGAGGAAGCCGCGCTCCTGCATGTAGTTGCGGATGGCGGCGACCATCTTGCTGCGCGTGACGAAGATCTCGCGGCTGCGGTCATTGGCAATGAGGTCGAGGTAGCGCTGACGGTACTTGATCTCCTTGTCCGTGACGCCGTGCCACTTGTCGGGCAGGGGGCGCAGGGCCTTGGACAGCGGGGTCAGTTTTTTGACGTGGATGGAGTTTTCGCCGCGCTTGGTGACGAAGGTGAAGCCTTCCACGCCGACGAAGTCGCCGATGTCGATGAGCTGATTAAACTGCACGTAGGCTTCGTCGCCGACGTCGCCCTTGCTGAGGTAGCACTGCATGCGGCCGGTGATGTCGCCGATGTCAAAGAAGGTGGCCTTGCCCATCTCGCGGCGAGAGAGCACGCGGCCAGCGACGCTTACCTGAAGCTCTTCGAAATTGGACTTCATCTGTTCTTTCAGCGAGCCCGGCTGATGCGTGGTGTCAAAGCGGCCGCCGAAAGGGTCCAGTCCGGCCTTCACCAGTCCGTCGAGCTTTTCGCGACGGAATTGGAGGAGTTCGGACTCGGAATGTTCTGGGGCTGCGGGCGTCGGTTGCATGGTCGTACGGATGAGTGGGCCGTGTTCATAGCCTTTTCCGGGCGCATTGCCACTGCAAAAGCCGGTCTTGAAGCCCCGGCGGGAGAGGCGTGCATCCCGCACATCGCTGGGAAATTGCCAATCCATGGCGGACCGCTATCATTCAAGCGCATGAAGCCTTTGATCACGTTGTCCCTTGCCCTGATTGCTTTTGCCGGTGCTCTGGCTGCCCAGGAGATTCAGAAATTTGCCTCGGACATCACGAACATCACGTGGGATCTGCGCGGTACCGCGAATCTCAAGCACCTGCGATTTGACGGCGAAAAATTCAGGTCTCTCAGCAATGATGGAGAGCCGCAGAGCGCTTTCGATCACACCTTGATTGATGCGGGTGTCATTCGCTTCGATTATGGCAAATCGAAGTCAGGCTGGTATTTGGTGACGGATGATTTGAAGCAAATCATGTCGGCCTATGTGATCAAAGAGGTCACTTTCAAACCGGAAAAAAGCGGGCAGGCCAAACCCGTGAAGGATTTCCCCCAGGACGTCAAGAATGTGGTCTGGGTCGGGGAGCGTGACCATCTTCCCGCCAAGCTGCGCTGGAACGGGACCACTCTTGAGGTGGGCGTCAAAGACCCGCACTGGCAGGTGAATTTTGTGCAGCCGGTGATCGCCAACCGGCGGGCCTTGGAGTTTCAACTCGACAACAAGACGACGATCTGGCTCGTCTTCTCAGCCGATGGCTCCACGGCATGGTGGCTGACAATCACGGATGTTTATGGCGGGCACCGGTCAGGACTCTACACCGCTGACACCCAAACCCCCGGACTCAGCCCGCGGCAAAACGATCTGGCAAATCACGCCGAGGATCTGATGAAAGCGGACCACCCTATGACTGCAGCGACCCTGGTGCGGGAGCTGGAGCGCAAAAGCGCAGGTAACGCAGAAGCGCTGGGACAATTGAAAGCACGCTTCGCGCCGATCAAGCGGTAGGAGGTTTGAGGCGGGCTCTCACAGTTTCTGACTTCGCGTCATGAATGAGAAGAGCTGCTGGATCGCTTGCGCACTCCTCTCCCTGCCAAAGCAAGTGGAGATTGCCAGACGCTGTCTGGAATGCCAGAATCGGCCCCCATGAGACCGCTACACGCCGTTTTTCTTTCTCTCTTCGCTTTCGCCAGTCTTGCCAAGGGCCAACAAAAGGAATGGCCTGAGGTGGAGAAATTTGCCACCTCAATCACCAATGTGCTATGGGATCTGCGGGGCACCAACTCGCTCAAGCACCTGCGTTACGATGGAGAAAACATCTTTCCGGTGACGGGAAATGGCATGAATCAGAATCCGTACAAGGAGCATGCCTTCGTGGATGTGGGGGTGTTCCAGCTCGTTTTCAGCGATACACGGGCCGCTTGGTATTTTGTGAGCGACGACTTGAAGCTCATCACCCCGATCAACATCAGCGAAATGGTGGAGTTCAAAGCCGAAGCCGGCACAGTCATCAAGCCCGTGAAAAATTTCCCGCAGGACATTCAGAATGTCGTGTGGGTGGGCAGGAATCAGAAGGCCGAACTCAAGCTGCGCTGGAACGGGAAGGAGCTCGAAGTGGGTGCGAAGCAGGATGCGTGGATCGTGCAGAAGGTGGACGCGGTTGTGGCCAATCGGCGTGTCTTGGAAGCTGGCGGCGAAAACAATGTCTTGTTCTGGCTGGCCGTTTCTGAGGATGGCTCCGAAGCCACGTGGCTGACGGTCGACAGCATTTTCGGCGGCCATGCACGGGGGAACCCTGGCAAGGCATCCCAGACTGCCGCGACAACCGGCCTTTCCCCTCAGCTCAATGATCTGGCCAACCACGCCGAGGACTTGATGAACGGAGGAGACAAAATGCGTGCGGCGACGCTTTTGCGTGAACTGGAACGCAAAAGCGCCGACAACAAGGAAGTGCTCAAAAAACTGCAAGTCCGCTTCAAGTCTCTGAAGTGAGAGGAAGGGATAATGAATGGCGTGCGTTCAGGCTCGCCGTCGTAGATTTGGGAGTGAAGGAAATTCCTGTGAAGCAGGCATGCTTCGGGGCTTGTTGTGGACGCTGCTGGTGGAAGCTGAGTGCGGCGGAGTGCGGCGGAGTGCTGGGTTTGCTTCCTAGCTTTTGATGACACTACCCAGGGTCGCCTCGCCGAGGCTCGGCTGACCCTGGGCTGAGTCCCCAGCCCTTTCAGGGCTGAGATGAGTTCGAAAACGGTTTTGTTAAAGAGGGACTCAGTGGAAATGCGATGCGAAAGAAACTTCAAAATTCGGTGAACGGGCCTTACTTCTGATCGTAAAACGGGAAGAGCTGCTTGATCTCGGCGGCGCTGGGGCGGCGACCGTATTCGCAGACTTCAAAGGTCTCGGCGTACTTCACAGCTTTGCCTTTTTCTTCACCGTAGAGTTTGACCAGCAGGTCGCGGTACTTTTCAGCCTCGCTGCTTTGGCGGGCGCCCCAGCGGCGTTTGAGCCATGCGCGGCGGGCCACTTCATTGTCGGCAGGTGGGACGTCTTTTGCGACATATTCGGCACTGCCGCTGGCGCCGCCTTCATAGGCCTGGGAGGTGAGTTCGTGGAGGCCGTCGATTTTTTGGTCAAATGAATCGTCCACGCTGACGGCGATGTCAGGCGTGAAGGGGTAGGGCTTTTGAAAGCCGTCGCTGGAGTAAAGAAACACGGGGTTCTTTTTCAAATACGGCACGTCAGGAACTATGAAGGGGACGGTGACCATGAAGGCGGCGTCCTGGATCAGCACGCCGACATAGCGATGATCGGGATGATAGTCCCAAGGGCGGTGCGCGATGACGATGTCCGCCTTCCACTCGCGAATGACGCGGGTGATGAGCTTGCGGTTTTCCAGGGAGGGGAGCAGTTCGCCATCATGGATGTCGAGGACCTGGGAGGTCACGCCGAGTTTCTTGGCGCAGGCGGCCGCTTCTGCGGCCCGGCGCTGTGCCAGTGGCCCACCAGCTTCTTTCCAGTGGCCGATGTCGCCATTGGTGACGGACACGAGTTTTACGTGGTGGCCCATGCGGGCCCATTTCACGGCTGTGCCTGCGGTCTTGTATTCGGCATCATCGGGATGGGCACCAAAGACGATGATGCGCAGCTTGCCGTCGTTTGGATCCTCCGCGTGGAGGGTGAAGGTGGCGAGGCAGATGGCTAGGGTGAGGAGAGAGCGAATCATGGCGGCAGGAGTACGCCGCCATGACACAGACTCTCTCGGCTCAACCTTCTTCCGCCTTGGGTTCTGGCAGCATGAAGCCGACGACGAAGGCGATCACTGCCATGGCGGTGGCGATGTAACCGGCGGCCATGGCGACGTGCATGGGCTTCACGGCAAGCGCTCCGCCTGCGAGCATTGGCGCGAGCCAACTGGTGTTCAGCGTGGCCATGCAGGTGCCGATCATGCGACCGCCCACGTTGGTGGCGAAGCTGCCGCCGGTGCCGCGCAGATGCATCGGGAACACTTTAGGGAGATACTCACCGAAGTAGCTGAACTGAGCCACGGTGACGAGACCGCAGAGCGCGTAGCCCCACAAGAAGGCGTCGCCGCCGTCTTTGAAGAGGACGAAATAGGTGACCGGCAGAATGATGAGCGCGGGGATTTGGAAGACCTTGAGCAGTTTCACGCGGCTGATGCCCCAGATGAGCAGACCGGCCAGCAGCACACGACCTGCGAGGCCGCCCATCTCCTGGTGGAACTGCAGCTTGTCGCTCATCGCCTTGATTTTGATGTTCACCGGCTTCTGTTTGTCGAAGTTGGCCTTCATCTCCGCTTTCAGCGCGGCCTTGGCGGCGTCATCGAGTCCGGGAGCTTTCAGTTTGGCGCTGATCTCCATGTCGGTTTTCTTCAAGGCGGCGAGTGCCATGCCTTCAGCTTTCAACTCTGGCAGGCCCGGTGTCACGCGTGCCACGGTAACCTGCAGCGCACCAAAGGCGATGCCGTAGGCACAGGCGGAGAGAATCGTCGTTACAATCGTCACGCGGCGCAATTCAGACGAGAACAAGCCGGCGAAGCTGGGGCGCTTGAGGGTGCCGGCCAGTTTTTTGTCCTTCCACACTTTGGACTCTGGAACGAACGGCAGCATCAATGCAATGGGGATGGCAGGCAGGATGCCGGACATCAAGGTGTAACGCCATGCGCCGATGCCGGTGCTGCCAGCTGGCAGGCCCCAATGAGGCAGCGTGTCCAGGTTCTTGCTGATCCACACGCTGACCACCGTGACGAGCACACCGCCGAGCGAGGCGCAGGCCTGGGTGATGCCCAGCCATTTTTCCTTTTGATGCTTGTCGGTAAACACTTCTGCCAGCCAGGTGATGGCGGCGACGAACTCCACGCAGACGCCGATGAACGTGGTGCAGCGGAAGAAAATGAACATCGGCAGCGAAGTGGCGAAGGCGGCGCAGAACGGCGAGAAGGAGTACACAAAGATACTCGCGGCCATGATGGTCTTGCGGCCAAATTTATCGACGAGCCAGCCACCGAGGAGGCCAAACACGCCGCCGCAGACTGCTGCGATCCAAAGCAGCTTGCCAACCCATTCCGTGACGGAAGGATCGCTGGGGAGCACTTTCAGAAGTTCGGCAATGGCCGGTGCCGCCACGAGGGGCGTCATCAGCAGCTCATAGGTGTCAAACAAGAAGCCAATGCTGGCGATGATGATGATGAGCCAGTGGGTGGTGGTGAATTTGGGTGCGGGAGAGGACATGGCGGGGCGATGCTGTCAGGAGATGGGAGGCAAGTCAACGGGCGGCGTGGGCGGAATTCATCAACGGGATTGCCTGTGGGCAGACATCCTACATGTGTCGGAATTTAAGCTCGACAAATCCGACATTTGTCGGCAAACTCGCGAAATATGGCTAAAAAATCACTCCCGCCGCTGTCCGCCGCCGAGCAAGCGCTGATGGACATTCTTTGGAAAAAGCATCCGTCTAGCGTGCTGGAACTGCTGGAAGCCGTGAACCAAGGGCGCAGTGAACCCGTCACGCGGAACACGCTGCAAACGCAACTGACGCGACTGGAGGCGAAAGGATGGATCAGTCGTGATGACTCCAGCCGCAGCCACGCCTATGAGCCTGCTGTACCGGAGCAGCGTGGCCGCACGAGTGTGCTGGCGGATTTGAAGCAGCGCTTTTTTGGCGGGAGCAATCTCGCGCTCGTGCGCTGCCTGGTGGAGAGCGGTGACATCAGCGAAGAGGAGCTGGCTGAGCTTCGCAAATACGTTCGTAACAGCACGGGGAAGAAGGGTGAGGAGTCATGAATGCCGAAAGCATCGCATGCTTGAATTTCATCGTTCACAGTCTTGTGATCGGTGCCGCTGCGTGGCTGATCGTGCGCTTCATCATTCGCGATGCTCTGCGGCGGTGCATCCTGGCGAATCTGGCGGTGCTGATGTGTCTCTATAGCCCGTTTAACATCTCGATGCAGGATTTGTTTCCGCCGAAGGAGGAGGTGCCGGTATGGACGCCGATTCGGGAGACTTTCAAGGCGGACTGGCGTGTGAGTGTGGCACCCGCGAGTGTTTTCACGACCAACATCCCAACCAAGACACGGGTCTGGGATGTGAATGAGACGGTGAGGGTGCTGCGGTGGTTGTTCTGGATGGTGACTGCGGCCTTATGGATGCGTCTGCTATATCAAAGTATTCGAGTGCAGCGCTGGGCGTGGCGGCTGAGACAACCTACCTCTATCGAGTACGCCAAACTGCCGGACGACTTGAATCCAGAGTGTGTTTGCGTCTTTGACCAGGAGGGAACGCCTTGTGTGGCGGGCTGGCTTTTTCCGGTGATCGCTGTGCCTGCCTCTGCGTTTGAAAAACTCACAGCCCGGCAGTGGCGCTGGCTTCTGCGGCATGAGGGGGAGCATCTGCGCCTGCATGACACGGTGGTGGTGCTGCTGCAAAACATCGTGCGCGCATTCCTGTGGTGGAACCCTTTTGCGCATGCGCTGGTGGAGGAATATGCGCGGGCGCGTGAGGAGGCGTGCGATGCTGCGGCTGTGGGTGAGGGGCGTGATCATACGGACTATGCCGACTTTCTGCTGGCGTGGGCTGACCGATCAACGCCGCAGTTTGATGGTGTGATGGCGATTGCTTATTCGCGGCCTGCGAAAAGGCTTAAAGTGCGGCTGGTGGCGCTGATGGAGGCGCGGGGTGTGAGGAAGAAGCTGGGTGCGCTGTTTGTACTGGGGTGCTTTGTGTTTGCGGTTGTTGCACCGTTGATTGCGGCGTCGTTTGGAGTGGCTACAGCGGCGGCGCAGGAGCCTGTGAAGACCAAGGCGGATGATGGTCGAATGTACACACGGGCGTACAAGGTGGCACCGGACTTTTTGAGCATGGGGGCGACGTCGTCAGATCCATTTGCGGCAGGGAAGGCGGCAACAACTGCAGTCATCGGAAAAACCGCGCGTGAACTTTTGGAGGATCGGGGCATTCCTTTTCCAGAAGGAGCCAGTGCTCTATACAATCCAGCGGCCTCACAACTGATCGTGCGGCATCACAAGGGGGCGCTTGATCAGATCGAAGCCATCGTAGACCGGCTGAACAAGCGGACACCCCTGGTGCACTTTCAATGCAAACTGATTCAGGCAGACGGTTACTTTGAGACGCACGGAGACATTTTAAAACCTGATGAAGCCAAGGAACTATGGCGGCAGGTGTCGCAGAAGAAGGGTATTGACCTGGCAACCCTGCCAAGCACCACCGGGAAACTAGGAGCGGAGGCCATCGCTGAAGTCGCGCAGGAGGTGTTTCCGGAGAAAATAACGGAAGCGAATATCAAGCATGCCCTCAAACTTATCGGGCCGAGCATCAAGCTCAATGCCAATTCGGCGGTGAATGGCAAAGCGCTGGTATTGGCGCAAGTGGATCTGGGTGTTGATCCTGATGGATCCCATCCGTGGCTGCCGCAAAAGGGCGACAAGCCGGATTGGAACCGCGTGGAATTCTACACAGCGTCCGCACAGGCAGAACTGGCGAGCGGTGAGACTCTCGTGATGCATCTTCGAACTTCGAAAAAACATATCACTGTGCTCATTACGGCCGAAGCGCTGAATCCGACCGGGCAGAAGGCGATCAGTTTTGAGTCGACCGCGACGATGCTGCCATCAGGTGCCGGAATCGACCTGCCCGACAAAGCCGCGAACGAATGGAGCCAGCGCGTTTACCGTGTTCCTCAAGGCTTTCCAGATGACAAGCCGCCGATGGAGGTGCTCAAAGCCGCGGGCATTTCATTCGAAAAGAACGCCTCAGCGGTGCTCAGAGATGGAAAAATTACCGTGCGCAACACCAAGCCGAATCATGAGCTTATCGAGATGTGGCTTGGTGCGGTGAAGAAGCGTGTTGTCGTCAGTGTGAAGGCGGTCGAGATGAAGGAGGATTTTTTGGAGCTGATGAAAGAGTGGGTGCCGCCCCTGCCCGATGCTCCAAAGCCAGCCGTGGTCACGGACCCGACGCTATTGCTCCCTGCAGCGTCGCCACCAGCGGGAGAGATTTTGCGACAGTTCACTACGGCGGCTATCTTTTCAGCGGATCAGTTTGAGACAGTGATGAAGAAGATCGCCGTTACCCCTGTGAAGCTCGAAATTTTGAGGCTGGATGGCAAATCGAAGAAGTACATGCTGCCGGACACGATGGGTGGTCTTGAAGCGACGGTGGAATCAACGATGGGTGCAGATGGAAACACGATTGAACTCATCATCACGGTTGATGGGGTGCACAGATCCATCTCCACTGGGGTGACCATATGGGACGGGCAGACAGTCGTCTTGGGCGCGCAGCCCTCAGATCATTTGACAAGGTTTCTATTCATTACCGCGAACATGGTGGAAGAAGAGAAGAAAAAGTGAAATCAGGTTTTGCCGCCGGTGTGCGCCGCCTTCATCATGCGGCACCATGATGCACGACCTTACCTCCGCGCCTGCCACTGATCCGATCAACATCTACCGCTATCGTGACTGCCTCTATGGGGCTGACATGGTCACGGCGGCGTTGAGCGTGGATTTCTTCACGTGGTTGTCGGCGAATCCGTCTTCGCTGGCGGGCATCTGTGGGCACTTTGGTTTCACGGAGCGGCCGACGGATACGATGATGACGTTGTTTGCGGCGAATGGCTGGGTGAAGAATGTGGGCGGGGTGTTTCAGGCGACGGAGGTGACGCGTGAATTTTTATGCGCGGGGCCGGTGTGGGAAGTGAGGCCTTACTTTGCCTCGCTACATGATCGACCCATTGCGCGCGACTTTCTGGAAGTGCTGAGGACTGACAAGCCGGCGGGCTGGAGTGGTGACAAGGCGGCGTTTGACTGGCACAAGGCGATGGAGCAGGAGGACTTTGCGCGGAAATTCACGGCGGCGATGGACTGCCGCGGGGTGCTGCTCTCGCAGGCTTTGGCGAAGAAGCTGGATCTCACTGGCCGAAGCTGTCTGCTGGACATTGGTGCGGGTTCGGGCGTTTACGGTTGTGCGATCACGGCGCAGCACAGGCACATGAAGGCCATCGTGTACGATCAGGCTCCGGTGGATCGCATTGCGGGAAAGTTGATCGAAGAACGTGGGTGTGCGGAGCGCGTGAGCGTGGCGACGGGCAACATGTTTGATGGAATGCCTGCGGGCTGCGATGTGCATCTTTTCTCCAACGTGCTGCATGACTGGGGTGTGCCGGAAGTGAAGAAGCTGCTGGCGGTTTCACATGCAGCGCTGCCGGCGGGAGGACTGCTCATCATTCATGATGCGTTTATCAACGCGGACAAAACCGGACCGCTGCATGTGGCTGAGTATTCATGCCTGCTCATGCATTCCACGCAGGGGAAATGCTACAGCACGAGCGAGTATGCCGAGCTGCTGGATGAAGCGGGATTCACACCGGGTGAGTATCATGACACGGCAGTGGCGCGTGGATTCATGACTGCGATCCGGCGTTAAAAATTAAATTGTGCAAATAAACCGGGTTGTCGTATCGTCTTAGAGTTCGCTTATGAAATTCTTCACTCTGCTTTCCATCCTCGCTCTCACTGCATCCGCCAGTGCTGCGACCACACTCACCATGACCGGCGTGCACAACTGCTGCGGCAGCTGCGCCAAGGGCATCACCAAGGCTGGCAGCATCGGCGAAGGTGTCACCATCGATGTGCCTGACAAGAGCACCACGGTGACGATCACCTCGAAGAAGAAGGGGGATGCCATGAAAGCCGCGGAGGCGATCATCGCTGCAGGATACTTCGGCAAGATTGAAGGCGGTGAACCTTCCAAGTCCGCAAGCAAATCAACGGCGAGCACGAAGCCGGAAGCGAAGATGACCAAGGCCACAGTTTCCGGTGTGCACCTCTGCTGCAAGAAGTGTGAAGTCGCCGCTGCTGATGCGGTGAAGACTGTTTCAGGCATCACGAAGAGCGACATCGTCGCGAAGGCCACTTCATTCACTGTCGAAGGCGAGTTCACGAAATCCGAACTGACCGCCGCCCTCAATGCCGCTGGCTTCGCCGGCGTCATCAAATAACTACCGCAACCAACAACGAGCGGGGCCGGGGTTTGCGAAAGCAGCCCCGGCTTTCTTTTTGTCTGTGAGAGAGGACTGAAGCGGGCAACCGAGACGGTTGCGCTACGCTGCAGAACAGAGCAACCGAGACGGTTGCTCTACACCCTCGCCAGTTCGGTTTAGACAAGGGACTTGACGATTGGGTGGGGGATATGGTTTTATTCCGGATATGAACCAGAGAACTCTATGGGTGTTTATCATCGGATTGATTAGTGCCAGTCTTGATGTTGCAGGGCAGCAGCCGGATAAAGCTGCGAAGGAGAAGATGGAGAAAAAATATCCGTCTCTGCATATCCAGGCCAAAGTCGGCAAGCGAAACACTCCAGTCCCAGGATCGTCCTACATGATGACGATGACCATGACCCCGGAGATTGTCATCGAGAGTGCCAAAACTCAGCCCATGGCTGCGGCTTCAGCCACCTTCCTGCTGGTGACCATGGAGACGTCGGCCAAATACGCACGCGGCCAAGAAGAGCTCATCATTGCGACTTCAGAGACGCAGGGAATCCCTGCGGTGGCCAAAGGCTCGCGTCGCAGCATTGAATTCAAAGCTTTGTCGACGCGCTATGATTCGGACCGTGACAGCAGCAATGTCGGCGGGCAGGAGTATAAGTATTACATCATGGCCGTGTTTGCCGATGACAATCAGTTCCTGCATTTTGAGACCAACTGCCCTGAGCTTTCGAGACATCTCCAAGCCCATCCGGAGCTGCGGGTGAAGTTTCTTGGGATGAAGCCGAGGGAGACGTTCCGGACGAATTTCAAGTGATCACAAGGCCGCGCGGAGGATCGCTGTCAGCTCTTCATGCGTGAGGGAGACCGGGTTGGCTTTCATGCTGCTGGCGGCGGCGGCTTTGTGGGCGATTTCGTTGAGATCGGTGTCTTGAATGCCCCACTGGCTGAGTTTGGGGATTTGAAGGCGCGCGCTAAGGGCGTGGAGGTAGGACACGGCATTGCCACCGAGCATGGAATCGATTTGGTCGAACTTGGTGCGGTCTGCCACGCGTGTGGAGTTGGCTTCCCAGACGGGGGCTAGGAGGGCGGCGCAAACGGCACCATGAGGTGCGTGAAACATGCCGCCGATGGGGGCGGCGAAGCCGTGGACGGCGCCGAGACCGGCGTTGGCGAGGGCGATGCCGCTGTTGAGTGCGCAAAGGGCCATGTCTTCACGGGCTTCGAGGTCGTGGCCGTTTTGAAAGGCGCGTTCGAGGGAGCGAATGGCGCGCTGGATGCCATCAAGGCAGAGGGCGTCGGTCATGGGCTGAGCACGGGAGCAGACGAAGGCTTCGAGGCATTGGGTGAGAGCATCCATGCCGCTGGCGGCGGTGACGGATGGCGGAACATCGGCGGCGAGTTCGGGATCGATCAAGGCGATGCGCGGCAACATGGAGATGTG
The DNA here is from genome assembly GCF_044373815.1 of Prosthecobacter sp. Taxonomy (GTDB): domain Bacteria; phylum Verrucomicrobiota; class Verrucomicrobiia; order Verrucomicrobiales; family Verrucomicrobiaceae; genus Prosthecobacter. Next base: position 26,220 of record NZ_JBIPNG010000030.1, read on the forward strand.
GCGCAGGCTGGCTTTGACGCGGTGCTCGGTGCTGGCGATGACGGCGTTGCGCGTGGCTTCGGCTCCGGTGCCGGCGGTGGTGGGGGCGGCGATGTAGGGGAGGGGGGCGGCGTCCAATGGTTTGCCTTCGCCGATGACTTCGATGTAGCGTAGCAACTCCCCGGGCTGTGTACACATGGCAGAGATGGCTTTGCCAGCATCGACCACGCTGCCGCCGCCGATGGCGACGATGACATCCGCGCCAAGTTGTTTGGCGAGGGCGACGCCGGTTTGGATGTCATCAACGGTGGGTTCGCCGCTGATGGAGTGAACGCCGACGTAAGGCAGGCGGCCTTCCCATTGCTGAGGGCGGCTGCCGGTGATGAGGAGGGTGCGCTGGCCGAAGCTGCGGCACAAATCGGGCAACTCGCGGAAGACGCCACGGCCGAAGATGATGCGCTGGGCGGTGGCGAATTCGAAGCTGTTCATTCTGATTGCCGGACGATGTCTGGTAGTGGCGCGGAGTTTAAGGCTGCGGCGGAGCGGTCTCGGTATCGGAATACCGAGCTACAACTAGAGCGTATCGCGACTCAGGGTCATAACGCATTCGAGATGCTTCGTTTGCGGGAAGAGATCGAAGGGCTGCACGGTGCCGAGTTTGAAGCCGGCTTCGGTGAAGAGCACGAGATCGCGCATCTGGGTGGCGGGATTGCACGAGATGTAGACGACGCCTTTGGGATTGAAGGCGAAGAGCTGCTGCAAGAACTCGGGGCTGCTACCGGCGCGCGGTGGATCGATGATCACCACGGTGTCGGCTCCGGCATGCGGGACGTCCTTGAAAACGTGCTGGGCATCGGCTGCGATGAAGCGGCAGTTGGTGAGGGAATTGATCTCGGCGTTGTGCGCGGCTTTTTTGACGGCGGTTTCGGAGATCTCGACGCCTATGACACTCTCGAAGTCGCGCGCGGCGCTGATGGCGAAGAGGCCGCTGCCGCAGTAGGCATCGACAAGATGCTTTGCGCCGGTGGCTTTGGCTTCATCGATGGCGTGGCGGACGAACTTGGGCAGGATGAAGGGATTGTTCTGAAAGAAGTCGCCGGCCTGAAACTCGAAGCGGACGCCGTCCACGGTTTCGATCGCGATTTCATCGGGGCGGGTGAGGACGCCGTTATCGGCGGCACGCATGAGCAGGGTGGCGCCGTTTTTGAATTCGGCGGAGTTT
>NZ_JBIPNG010000031.1:0-27361 GCF_044373815.1 Prosthecobacter sp.
ATCGCTGTCATCTGCATCCTCGCGTCCTTCCAGTCCGATGACATGAACATCACCCGCACCGCCACCAGCACAGCTTCGCCTGAGACAGTCTTCAAAATCGTGAACGACTTCCGCCAATGGGACTCATGGTCCCCCTGGTCAAAGCTGGATCCGAAAATGACGAAGTCCCTCGAAGGTCCGCCCGAAGGCGTCGGTGCCATCTACAAGTGGTCCGGCAACAATGAAGTGGGCGAAGGCAGCACCACCTTGGTGGAGAGCAAGCCGAATGAAAAAGTCGGCATGAAGCTGGCCTTTGTGCGACCCTTTGCCGGCACCAGTGATGTCCAGTTCACCTTCACCCCCGAAGGCACCGGCACCAAGATCACCTGGGTCATGCAGAGCAAGAAACCCTTCATCGGCAAGATCATGGGCATGTTCATGGACTGCGAAAAAATGTGCGGCGACCAGTTTCTCGAAGGTCTCGCCAACTTGAAGAAGGTAGCGGAAACCGCACCAAAACTCTGAAACTTTATATCAGCCCGACCATGCTCGCGCCTCTCACCATCGTTCAAACCGAAGCACAGCCTGCTGCTGTGATTCACATCACCGTACCACGTGACAAAATTCAAGAAGTCATGGGCCCTGCCATCATGGAAACGATGAACGCTGCCTCTGCGCAGGGTGTCGGGCCCATCGGACCGGTGTTTGCTCATCACTTCGGCATGACGCCTGGCATCTTCAATTTCGAAGTCGGCGTGCCCGTCTCAGGTCCCGTAACATCCGTGGGTCGGGTGAGACAGAGCGAACTGCCCGCCGCCAAGGTCGCCCACACTGTTTACACCGGGTCCTATGAAGGTCTCGGCGATGCCTGGGGTCACTTCATCGACATGATCGAAGATCAGGGCCTCACCCGTGCCCCCAATCTCTGGGAACGCTACCTGACGGATCCATCCACGACGCCAAACCCTGCCGATTACCAAACGGAACTGAACCACCCCATCCTGTAACTTTTCCTCACCATGCCTTTGCCCGCCCCCATCGAATCCCCGCTTTCCGAACGCGAACTCGTCCTCGTACGCGAAACCGATGTGCCCGCTGCCAAACTCTACGCCGGATGGACGCAGCCCGACCTCGTCGTCCAGTGGTTCACGCCCAAGCCCTGGACCACCACGGCTTGCGAGATCGATCTCCGTCCTGGCGGCACTTGCAAAACCACCATGCGCGGCCCTGAAGGCCAGGAGTTCCCCAATGTCGGCATCTACCTCGAAGTCGTGCCCAATGAAAAGCTCGTTTTCACCGACGGCTATCTGCCAAACTGGGAACCCAATCCGAATCACTTCTTCACCGCCATCCTCACTTGGGAAACCCTGCCCGATGGCAAAACCCGCTACACTGCCCGCGCCCGCCACTGGACCAAAGAAGCTTGCGAAAAGCATGCCGCCATGGGCTTCATGGACGGCTGGGGCAAAGCTTTCGATCAACTCGTTGAACTCATGAGCAAGTAACATCCATCTCAGCAACACTCACCGCTCCACGTCCACTCACCCATGTCCCAGTCCAACATCCAACCCTACCTCTTCTTCGGCGGCCGCTGCGAAGAAGCCCTCGAGTTTTACAAATCCGCCATCGGTGCCGAAGTGCAGATGCTCATGCGCTACAGCGACAGCCCCGCCCCCATGCCGCCAGACACACTGCCTGCCGGCTATGAAAGCAAAGTCATGCATGCCAGCATCAAGGTGGGCAGCAGCGTGATCCTGGCCTCCGACGGCTGCGGCGGGGAAGAGAGCAAAGGCTTTCGCGGCTTCTCGCTCTCGCTCGCTTTGCCGACGGAAGCCGAGACAGAGAGCGCCTTCAATGCTCTCGCGGAAGGTGGTGCCGTCAATATGCCTCTAGGCAAGACTTTCTGGTCCTCACGCTTCGGCATGCTGCAGGACAAGTTTGGCATGGGCTGGATGGTCACCGTGGATCCAGCCGCGGATGCCAGACCTGCTTGAATTCCCACCTCTCTCTGCCATGCAAAAAATCAGCCCCTTTCTGTGGTTTCATGACCGTGCCGAAGAGGCCGTAGACTTTTATCTCTCCGTTTTCAAAAACGGCAGGATCCTGCGCAAAACCCGCTACGCCGAGGTGCCGCAGGAAGACAGGCCGCCAAGCCCTCCTGCTGGCACAGTGATGACGGTGGAGTTTGAACTCTTCGGCCAGCATTACACCGCTCTGAATGGCGGCCCCATGTTCACCTTCAATGAATCCATTTCCTTCGTGGTCTCCTGCGAGACTCAGGAGGAGTTGGACAGATATTGGGAAGCGCTTCTCACCGATGGCGGCACGCCTGTGCATTGCGGGTGGCTGAAGGATAAATTCGGCGTCATCTGGCAGGTCATTCCCACGGTGTTGACGGACCTCGTCAGCTCACCTGATCCCGCTGTCTGCTCTCGTGTCACCCAGGCCATGCTGAAAATGATCAAGCTCGACATCGCCACCCTCCAGCAAGCGGCCCAGCCCCAGCAATCTCACCCCCAATCCATGCTCCATCCTCAAGATCCAGCCTCCGAGATCATCAGCACCCGCGTTTTCAACATGAGCCGCGACAGGCTTTTCGACGCCTTCAGCGATCCCAAACAACTTGCTCAATGGTGGGGCCCCAAAGGCTTCACCAATACCTTCGATGAATTCGACTTCCGCCCCGGTGGCGACTGGAAATTCACCATGCACGGCCCTGATGGCAAGGACTACGCCAATCATACCCGCTTCATCGAGATCGCGCCTGCTGAACGCATCGTCTATGAACACATCGCCCCCCACTTCCGCATGACCATCACACTCGGCGATGCCGGATCTGGCACGCACATGATCTGGTGCATGCAGTTTGAAACCGCCGAAATCTGCGAACGCTTCAAACCGATCTGCGTCCCGGCCAACGAAGAAAACTTCGACCGCCTCGCCGCCTTCCTCGGCTAAGTCAGCCTCATTTTGCCTTTCCTCTTTCACCCCAGCTCACCCATGAAATACGCCCGGCTCGTTGCCTCCACCTTGCTCGGACTTCTGTTCGTGATGTTCGCCATTTTGGTTCTGTTCAATCTCATCCCTGCACAGGAATTCCCCAAGGACACCCCCATCTTCCACTTCATGGCTGCCTTTGGCCCCACGGGTTACATGAAATTTGTGAAGGTGTTTGAGTTGCTCGGCGGCATCCTCCTCTTGGTTCCCAAGACAAGAAACCTCGGCCTCCTCTGCCTCGGCCCCATCATCCTGAACATCCTCGCCTTCCATCATTTCGTGGCAGGTGATGGCATCTTTCAGCCCATGCTCATCATCATCTCCCTTCTCGCTCTCTTTCTGCTCTGGTCCGAACGCAAAGCCTGGGCTGGGCTGCTGCGCTGAGAGGACCCGCAGGCGTTCAAAGTGATGCGGGAATTCCTGCCTGCAAGTCGAGCGTCCCAAGACCTTCGTTACGTGCAGTCATCCCACATCACTTCTCCAGTCAAGAACAGCCATAAATGAAAGGTTGTGTGGATGACAACGGTTCACAAAGCCGTCCACCATCCACCATGACCACCCGCCGAAATCGGCTGCGGCGGTCGCGGCACCGGAGTCTGCAAACAGGCGCTCTCCACTGGCTCCAGCACTCGCTAAGGTGGCAAGCTCCTCATAAAACATCCGCACCGGCAAGGTCCGCAACAATGCTGGCTACGCCGCGCATTCAACCCTGATAGGTGTGATGGGTCGCATGGCTACCTGTACTGGACAAGTCATCACCTGGGACACCATATCGCCCGTAAAGCCAGATGAAGACGGCTGGAATACCGTGGCCGTTCCGGGGACGACAATGCCCAAGTGAGTTCACGCCTCATTCCAGCGCCCCCATCCCATGCGCAGCCCGGGCCTGCAGACACTTCTCATCACCCATCTCCACACTCCGGCACGGCGTCGTGCGTTGCTCATAGATGCGGCATGAAACACAAGAGCCAACCTCGCCCTCCAGATTCACACAGCGCACCGGCTTCGCTTCCGTCCCCCGAAAACAAACCTGCCACGGACTCACCTGCACCAGCATGCCTTCATCCAGACCACGCTGCACCGCCTCCTGCCAGTAGAAGGAGACGCGGTAGTGCGCACAGCACGCCCCACAGCTCTGACAGGGTGATGGGTCAAGGTTCATGGCAGGAGTCCCTCCCATAACACTTTTCCTCATTTCAGCTTCGACATTTCTTCAGCCTTCAGATTGACTCATTCCCGCAATCATGTCTTCCACGTCCCCCAAATGGTATTCCACCGTCACCCGCTACCAGTGGCTGGTGTTGCTTGTAGCTTCACTCGGCTGGGTCTTTGATGCCTTTGAAGGACAGATCTACAATCTGACGCGGGCAGACATGCTGCCGGAACTATTGCATGTGAAAGCAGATGATCCCCTCGTGAAAATATGGGGCGAGCGCTTTCTCGGCATCTTCCTTCTTGGCGGCACCTTTGGCGGACTGCTCTTCAGCTCTCTCGCAGACAAATGGGGCCGCAATCCCGTGATGGCTCTGACTATTCTCTTCTACTCGGTGTTCTCCGGCATCACCGCCTTTGCCGGTGAGATCTGGGAAGTGGGCGTCCTGCGCTTTCTGGTCGCGATGGGCGTGGGCGGCGAGTGGGCCGTCGGCGCGGCATTGGTGGCCGAAGTATTTCCCAAAGAAGCACGCGAACGCGCAGGCGGTATCTTCCACGCCACCAGTGTGGCAGGCCTGTGGCTCGCGGCTGCTTCTGGACTGTGGGTGGGAACCCAATGGCGCACCGCCTACATGCTCGGCGTCATCCCCGCGCTCCTCGTGCTCTGGGTCCGGCTCAGCATCAAAGAGCCAGAGTCATGGAAAGAGGCGCGGCAAACCAAGGCCGCGCGCATGGGCAGTTTCAGTGAATTGCTCGGCACTTCGCGCTGGCGCTCGCGTGCTATCTTCGGTGCGCTGCTGGCCATGGTGGGACTCGCCACATTTTGGGGTGTGGTGGTCGCAGGCCAGGACATCGCCGCTGATTTTCTCAAGCGTGCGGGAGATCCCGACTGGGCCAGCAAATCCAAGATCGCCTTTGGTTTCATTCAAACGGCAGGCGCAGGTGCAGGCATGCTGGCCTTTGGCCCACTGAGCGCACGCTGGGGCTGCAAAAAGACCTTTGTCATCATGCATCTCGCCGCACTGGCCATGACCCCCATCATCTGCTGGCTCCCATCCTATGTCGGCAGCTACACTCTGCTTCTCGTACTGCTGCCGGTGTTCGGCTTCTTTGCCCAGGGCATCCATGCGGGCTACGCAGCGTTTTTCCCGGCGCTGTTTCCCACCCATCTGCGCGCCACGGGTTCCGGCTTCTGTTTCAACACCGGCCGCCTTCTCGCTGCGCCAGTGCTTATCTGGCTCAGCGCCTGGATGAAATCCACCATGGATCTGCGCACCGCCATCACCTGCCTCGGTGGTTTTTTTCTGCTCGGCCTGATTTTCCTCACTTGTCTGCCAGAGACACAGGGAGAAGACTTACCAGAGTAACACGCGCCCATGCCCACGGTCCAATTCACCGCCAACCTCGCGAGCCAGACCGCAGCACCCATCTGCCAGGTGGAGGGAGCCACCGTGCGCGAAGCGTTGTACGCCGTCTTCGCTCAGCATCCCACGCTGCGCAGCTACGTGCTGGATGACCAGGGCGCGGTGCGGCAGCATGTCGTCGTATTTGTGGATGGCACCGCGATCATTGACAGGCCAAAGCAAACGGATGCCGTGAGACCGGATACGGAAATCTTTGTGATGCAGGCACTCTCAGGAGGATGAAATCATGAGCACGAAACTCTACCTCGGCACCCGCAAAGGACTCATCGAAGCAGAACGCAGACCTGCTGGGTGGCGTATCACCCGCAATTCCTTTCTCGGCGTGCAGGTGCCCATGCTACTGCCTGATGCACGTGATGGCACACTCTACGCCGCCGTTGAGCACGGGCATTTCGGCACCAAATTTCATGCCTCTCACGATGCGGGCGCGAGCTGGGAGGAGCGCGCCTGCCCGGCCTTCCCGCCCAAACCGGAGGACACGACAGACGTAGTCAATTTCGTGAGCCAGCAGCCCATCCCATGGGACCTGAAAAAAGTCTGGGCGCTGGAAGCCGGAGCAGTGCCAGGTGAGCTGTGGTGCGGCACGCTGCCCGGCGGCTTGTTTCACTCACTTGATGGGGGTGCCTCATGGCATCTCGTCGAAAGCCTGTGGAATGATCCCGGACGCGCCAAATGGATGGGGGGCGGCGCGGATTGGCCCGGTATTCACACCATCCTTGTCGATCCGCGCAACCGCCACCGTCTGCTCATCGCCGTCTCCTGCGGCGGCGTGTGGGAGTCCACCGACAACGGTTCAAGCTGGACCAACATCGGCACCGGCATCCGTGCGGAATACGTGCCGCCAGAGCAGGCCTATGACCCCGGCATTCAAGATCCTCACCGCATCGCCTGGAGCAGGGCGGACCCGGACACGATCTGGATGCAGCATCACAACGGCATCTTCCACACCACGGATGGCGGCAAAAACTGGAGCGAGAGCCTGAATGCCAATCCCTCCAATTTCGGCTTCGCTGTGGCCATGCATCCTCAGGACCCGCAAACCGCATGGTTTGTGCCCGGCATCAAAGACGAATTACGCGTGGCCTGTGATGGCGCCCTCTGCGTCATGCGCACTCGCGACGGCGGCCAGACCTTTGAAGCTCTGCGCCACGGCCTGCCGCAGGAGCATGCGTACCACCTGGTCTATCGCCACTGCCTCGATGTCACCGGCGATGGCCGCACCCTCGCCTTCGGCAGCACCACAGGCTCCGTCTGGATCAGCGAAAACGGCGGCGACTCTTGGGAACGCCTCAGCGCCGATCTGCCTCCCATTTATTGCGTGCGGTTTGGGTGATGCCTGATCAGAATTAGTGACATCCTTCCATGCATCATCCGGCTTTGATGCTGCGCAACAGATCCCCGCTGATGATGTCCAGACGCGGGCGGTTCTTGGGAAAGATAATCGGCGAACGACTGGCCACGGCCAGCGCCGCCAGTTCTGGCTCGGTGAGTTTTTCAACCGGCTTGCCAAACAGACGCTCGGACAGATGATGAATGCCCGTCTGGCCCGCTCCATCGTTCAGACATCCGCAGTAGAGCAGGTCCCGCTCTGCCTCGGACAAATGCCAGTACAGAGACCAACTCCAAAAAAGCGTCCGTGTATGCCAGTGAAAAGCATCGGTTTCGCTCAGGCCATATCTCACAAGCAAACACCGGGCGGTGAAATGATCTGGCAAGCCGCCTCCCGCATGCAAGCACTGGATAAGAAAAGGCGGCAGCGTGGGCGTCGCCGCCTTTTGCGACTCAATCATCTGCCTAATCTTCGGAAGCCGAGGCCGAAATGACACCACATCTGAGCGCAGAAACAAGATGCTCACCCATGCCACCAAAAGCACGAAGACCAGCAATGGGATCAGCAAGAGCAGCCGCAGAATGCGCCGCCCGCTGATGGCAGATTGGATGGGCTCTGTCTCCTGGCTGCTCATGATCGTCTGGGCCAAGGCATGAAGATTCCCGGCTGACTCAGTCTGCTCTAAATTGCATTCCTTCCAAGGCTAGTCGTGTGAAATGGATGTGAAACTGACATGCCAAACGCATGCCTGCCAGCCATCTCGCCCGTTTCATTCTTGGCCCTTCGGAGCCTTCGCCTGCTCCCACTCAATCGTTCCCAGCGCCTGAATCGCCGCAAGGAAATCAGGGTCTTTCGCATCCTCGGCAACGATGCTGATCGTGACGAGAACATCTGGCACGGGGGCCACGAAAGCCGTTGAGACGGCTTTGGCTTTTCCTGCTTCAGCGGGGGAGGTGTCCGTGTATTCAGCGTGGCACCCGACACCCTGCTTGAGCTTGATTTCTTGCATCTGCCCCTCTCCTTCCACCGAACCGGCTGCGACAAACCTCTGTGCCGTTTGCTGGATGTCGTTCAGGGTCTTGTAGCTCAACGAACTGTTGAAAAAGGTCATCTTCCAGCTCTTATTGGGGTCAGCGATGGAAAAAAGCGACAGCGTATGCTGCTCTCCGGTTCCGATGCCTTGGGTCACACAATGGTTCCCGGCACGCCATGTCGACGGCACATCAATCTGCACCCGGCCAATGCTGCCCAAAATAAACTGCTGCCCCGGCCCCTTGAACCTGGAAAACGTGCAGTAAAAGAGAGACTCCGCCAGCTTCTTCAGCACCAGCTTGTCATCGTCGGCCGGTGAAATGACCGAGGCATGCACATCCACCCATTTCCCCAGCAGTTCGAAGCAGCAGCTGGTGTGTGCTTGGGTGGATTTCTCCCCCTGGCTCTCGTCCACGGTCACATAGTCCACGCATTCACACATGGGCGTGCTCCATTGCTTGACGCTGTCCTTGTGAATCATCGGGTTCTGGCTGGCCTGCTTCCAGAAGTGATCGCGACAGGCTTTGCTGTCGCCACCCTTGCCGACCGGCGCTCCCACAAAAGCTGAGACATTGAACCGCCCTGCATTTGCCCGGTAGGTCAGCCCATCGGCATTGTACTCCCGACTTTCCACAGCAAGCACCGGGCCCTCAAACTTGATCTGCCAGCCCTGGCCCACCACGGGTATGGTCAGGATTTCGGCATGCAGGACTGCACAGCCAAACACACTGACTAGCAGCCCCGTGATGACATGCCTCATGCCTTCGAAAGTTGGGGAATTGTTCACAACATCGCAGGCGCAAAGCCATCCTTCTGCTTCTTCTTCAGCTTGCCCATGCGGACGAGCTCCACATCCGCAGCCACCACCTTGTACTCAGGACAAAGGGTGTCGCCATCGCAGCCCTGGCCAGTGACGTTGTTCACCATGGCATCGGGAAAGTGGAAGGTGGTGTAAAGAATCCCGGGCTTCACCTCATCGGTGACGCGGGCTTCCAGCTCCACCTCACCGCGCGCGCTGGAAAGCCGCGTGATGTCACCCGTGCGAATGCCTTTACGCTTCGCGTCCTCGGGATTAATCGAGAGCAGGTCCTGCGTCACGATCTCACTGTTGCCCGTGCGGCGCGTCATGGTGCCGCAGTTGTAGTGCTCCAAAATGCGCCCCGTCGTGAGGATGAAGGGGAACTCCTGTCCATTGGTCTTCAGCTCGTTGGACTCCACCCATGGGAAGAAATGGAAGTGGCCTTTGCCACGAGTGAACTGCTCCTGATGCATGATCTGCGTGTCCACACCGCCTTCTTTCACCGGCCACTGCTTGCCATTGATGCCCAGATTTTCCCAGGTCGCTCCTTTGAAGAAAGGCACGATCTGCGCGATCTCCGCCAGCACACCATCCGGCGTGTAGTCCGCCTGAGGGAAGCCAAAGCGCTGCAGGATTTCGCACATGATCTGGCCGTCAGGCTTGGTGCCCGCGAGCGGCTTCACGGCAGCGTTCACGCGCTGCATGCGGCGCTCAGCATTGGTAAAGGTGCCGCTCTTTTCCAAGAAGGAGGAGGCAGGCAAAATCACGTCGGCATACTTCGCCGTTTCGGTCATGAAGATCTCCTGCACCACAAGGAACTCGAGACTCTCCATCGCATGGCGCACATGATGCGCATCCGGATCTGTCTGCACCACATCTTCACCCATGAGCCAGAGTGCCTTCAGCTTGCCTTCGACGGCAGCGTCAAACATCTGCGGAATTTTCCAACCGGGTTCGCTCGGGCTCGGCACACCGTAGAAGTCTGCGTAGCGCTTCTGTACTTCCACGTCGGCCATTTCAAAATAACCGGCACCTTGATGCGGCTGGCAGCCCATGTCCGCAGCCCCCTGCACGTTGTTCTGGCCGCGCAGCGGATTCACACCCACGCCAGGACGACCAATATTGCCGGTCATCATCGCGAGGTTCGAAATGAGCATGACCGTCTTCGCGCCCTGCTCATGCTCGGTGACACCGAGTCCATGGAAGCTCATCGCAGCTTCAGCGGAGGCGTATTCGATGGCGGCGGCGCGAACGAGTTCCAAACTCACGCCGGTGATTTTTTCCAGCGCCGGCAGGTCCAGCGCGCGCAGCCCGTTCTCAAACTCATCCCAGTTCTCACAGCGCTTCTTGACGAACTCAGTCTTCACGAGACCGGCATCGAGGATGCAGCGGGCAAACATGTTCAGCAGCGCCACGTTCGTTCCGGGGCGCAGTTGCAGATGATGCTTCGCATACGGCACCAGCTCGATCTTGCGCGGATCAATCACGATCAGCGGGGTGCCCTTCATGATGTGCTGCTTCAGACGCGCACCCGTCACAGGGTGGCCTTCCGTCGGGTTCGCACCGATGACCATGATGCAGCGCGTGTGCTCGATGTCCTCATACGAGTTCGTGGCCGCGCCCGTGCCAAAGCTCTTCTGCATGCCCCAGGCCGTCGGCGAATGGCAGACGCGGGCGCAGCAGTCGATGTTGTTCGTGCCCATGACGCCACGGATGAACTTCTGCATGAGGTAGTTCTCCTCATTGGTGCAGCGTGCGGAGGAAATCCCCGCCACCGCCTGACCGCCGTGATCGTTTTTGATGCGCGTCAGATTGGCGAAGATGTGATCGTAAGCTTCCTCCCACGTCGATTCCTTGAACTGTCCATCTGGCTGCTTGATCAGCGGCGTCCGCAGGCGATCCTTGTGATTGTAGAATTTAAAGGCAAAGCGTCCCTTCAGGCAGGTGTGCGCATGGTTCACTTCGGCATCCACCGGAGCCTGAATGCTCAGCACCTGATCACCCTTCGTCGCCACATTGAGATTGCAGCCCACACCACAGTAGGTGCAGATCGTGCGCGTCTTCTTCGTTGCCTCGATGGACTTGGAAAAGAACACATCACTGATCGCCGAAGTCGGGCAAGCCTGGGAACACGCCCCGCAGGAAACGCACTCGGAGTCGGCAAACGATTCATCCAGTCCCTTGATGATCTTCGCGTTGAATCCACGGCCATGCATCGAAAGCACATGCTGCCCCTGGATTTCATCGCACGCACGCACGCAGCGCGAGCAGTTGATGCACTTGGAAAGCTCGGACGTCATGTAGGCGTGCGAGTGGTCCTTCTTGCGGTCCAAATGGTTCGCCCCCGCCGGATAGCGCACCCCGCGGATGCCCACCTTTGCAGCCACTGTTTGCAGTTCGCAGTTGCCGCTCACCTCGCAGGTCAGGCAGTCCAATGGATGATCCGTCAGCACCAGTTCAACGATGTTCTTGCGCAGCTTCCGCACCTTCGGCGATTCGGTAAACACATGCATCCCCGCCGTCAACGGCGTGTGGCATGAGGCCACCACGCGGCGCGGCCCGTCTGCCTGTAACGCGACCTCGACTGAACACACGCGGCACGCGCCATAAGGCTCCAGTTGCGGCGCATCACACAGCGTCGGCACATGCCCGCGCCCGCGATGGCGGTCGATGAAATTCAGCAGCGTGTCGCCTTCATTGAACTGACAGGCATCGCCATCAATGAAAGCGGTGAGAGTGGATAGATCCTTGACCATAAAAGAGGTGGTTTTGGGATGAAGACTAGGCTTTGAAATAGGAATTAAGTTCGGCACCAAAATGCTCCAGCGCATTCTTGATGGGCAGCGGCACACCGCCACCGAGAGCACAAAGGGAAGTCTGCTCCATCGTATCGAGCAAATCAGTGATCAGTTCGCGGTCGATCTTGTAGCTGCTGTCGCTCCGCGCCTTGGCGATGAGTTCCTTGCCACGCGTGCTGCCGAGGCGGCAGGGGAAGCATTTGCCGCAGCTCTCGTCAGCGGTGAACTGGAAAAGATGCTGGATGTATTCGATCATCGGCATCGACTCCGGAATGCTGACGACGCCGGCATGACCTTTCATAAACCCCTCATACTTGAACGACTCGAAATCGATCGTGAGTTTTCCGACGTGACTCATCGGCACGATGCCGCCGAGCGGCCCGCCAATTTGAAGAGCTTTGACCTTCGTTTTGAAGCCGCCAGCCAGGTCGATCACCGTCTGCAACGGCGTGCCCATGGCGACTTCATAAATCCCGGGCCTCACGAAATGGGAATCCAGCGAGAGCAGCTTCGGCCCGGTGGACTTCGGTGTGCCGATTTGCGCGTACCCTTTGCCACCCAGCGTGAGGATTGCGTGGATGTTTGCCAGGGTTTCCACGTTGTTGACGATCGTCGGCTTGCGGAAAAGCCCTTCGATGGTGGGAAACGGCGGACGCGTGCGCACTTCCGGGCGCTGGCCTTCGAGGCTGGCAAGCAGCGCGGTTTCTTCACCGCAGATGTAGGCTCCCGCACCTTTGATGGACTTCAGCATGAAGTTGAAGCCGCTACCCAAAATGTCCTTCCCCAGCAGCCCCGCAGCACGCAGGTCTTCGATGGCTTCATTGATGATCGTGACGGAATCCGGATACTCAGCGCGAATGTAAAGTATGCCGTTCTCCGCACCCGCAAACCAACCCGCAACCATCATTCCCAGCAGCACGCTGTGCGGCTGTTTCTCCATGAGGTATTTGTCGATGTAGGCTCCTGGATCTCCTTCGTCCGCATTGCAGACGATGTATTTGTCCTTGCCTTCAGCGGCGCGGCAGGAGGACCATTTGAAGTGCAGTGGGAAACCCGCACCGCCTCGGCCACGCAATCCGCTTTCCTTCAGTTCAAGGCCCAGCGCGTCACGATCACCGCCTGCGATGAGCTTTTTAAACGGCGCGTAGTATGCGTCAATGCCGGGAAACTCGGCTGTGAGTTGTGCAGGCTGCAGATGCGACACCACCGCATAGCGATCTTCCGCATCCCCCTTCCCCGTCTTCACGAGTTCGGCCAGTGCGTCATCACTCTGCCCTGAGTAGTTCTTCCCCTGATACTGCAGCGCCCCGCCCTCATGGCAGCGGCCCAGGCAGCAAATATGGCCGATCTCCTCTTTTTTGAAATGCGTCTCCAGCGTGTGGTGCAGTTTGTCCTGCGTGCCAGCGCACAAGCAGGCGCTGCCGTTGCAGACGAACACCTTCTTGCCCTCATTCTCCTTTTTCAGGAAGTCATAGAAGGAAACAGCTCCGAGCGTGATGGCATCCCCAAACAAGTGATCCTGCCCCATCTGGTGCACCACATCATTCTTCTCAGCCGTTCCCGCCTTGTCGGCGGCATCGACCATGCGTTCAAAGACGTTTTTTTCGACACCTTTGCGGAAAGAGAGGGCACTGAGATTTTTGGACATGCGTTGGTTGGGGAAGATTAACGACCAAAACCTGCGAATGCATGCTCAAAAATTGAGATTAAACCGCTTCCACGATGATCTTTTCGCCCCTCACCTCGCGCACACGGACGGCACTGCCGCTTTGCAGATACCCCCCCTCCACCATCGCCTCGATAAGCCTTCCGCCGATATCGATGGTTCCATAAGGGCGCAGAGCGCTCCGAGCCGTGCCGCTGTCTCCCACTTGCGCCCGGATGGCATCCCGCATCGCCGGGGCATCATTCAAGGTCCCACCGGCGGAAGTTTGCAGGATCAGCGAACGGAACGGGCGCAGATCCGGCAGCCAGAGACACACCAGCGTGATGATCACCGCCGCCCCAGTCACTCCGAGCGCAAAATTGCGGAAACCGGTGGCATACGCAGCAAGGTTAAAGCTGTCCGCGCTGGCACCGCTCGGCGGCAGCACCTCCCAGCCGGACATCGCATAGACCAGCGCCACCATCACACATATAAAGCCCGCGATCCCCGGCAGAATCGTCCCAGGTGCCGCCAGCAGTTCTACGCCGATCAAAACGATGCCCGCCACAAAAATAGCCGCCACGACCATCGTTTCCTGCCCGGCCAGACTCCCGGCCACGTAGTGCCCAAAGAAAAACAGCGCAAACGCCGCGACGGAAACGAACCCAGGCAGACCAAAACCGGGTGTCTGCATTTCGAGATATCCACCCGCGAGCCCGATCAGGATCAAAATCGCCGCATAGCGTGTGACCCAGATGGCGATCATTTCAAAGCCCGTGGGCTCCGCAGTGATGACCTCCCCCTTCAGGGATTCGAGTTGTTTGATTTCCTCGATCGATTTGACGATCCCCTTGGCCAGCAGCGGCTTGCCATCGATCTGCATCGTTGCCTGCGCAGAATCCAGCGTCACTATCTCTCCTTTCGGAATGATCACCTGCCCGTTGATGCTGAGTCCACGGTCCATGTCGATCATCCCTTCGATGATACGGACATCGTGCCCCTTCTCGCGCACCACCGTGCGGGCCATGCCCATGAATGCGGAATTGTTCTTCGCGCGCTCGGCCTGGGCCAGCGGTGTGCCGTCGCCTGAAACCGGCGTGGAGGCACCAATGGCGCTGGCGGGCGCCATGTAGATGGTGTTCGTCGCCATGGCGATCATGGCGCCGGCGGAGATGGCCCGGGTGTTCACAAAGGCAAAGCTGCGCGCCTTGAGATTCTGCAGGTCCTGCATCATCAGGCTGATCGTGTCCCAGGCCAGTCCTCCGGGCGTATCGAGCTCAAAGATCACCGCCTCCGCGCCGTCGCTGTTGCAGCGGGTGAGCGTGCGCTTCATGAACTCAAAACGCGCTGGCAGGATCAGATCGTCCTGCCCCACGGGAATGACGACGACTTTGCCTGCATAGCTTTGGCTGCTGGTAAAGGCAGGGACTTCACTCTGCCTCGCTTTGGGCTCCACCTCAGGCGCAGGCTTGGCTGCCACCGCTTTTTTAAGAGTTTGGTCATACCAGACCGCGTTGAGGATGACCAGTTTCCCCTTCGGCTCGGCGGCTTTTGCCAAGGCCTCCACGTCAGAAATGATCGCACGTGCCAGCAGCGGTGTGCCATCCACGGCCTGCACGGCGGTGTCGGCGTCCAGCAGCAGCAGCTCCCCTTTGTCCGCCAGCGTCAGGGTGCCAAGCACCAAACCCTTGTCGCGATCCACAAAGGCATCGGCGATTTCAGGGCGATGCCCCTTGAGCTTGCACAGGCTGCGGGCACCGGCTTTCAGCACGGCCAGCGACTCCGCCAGCAGGGTGTCCTGCGCTTTTTGTGAGAGCTCTTCACCCGTCTGCACCTTCGGCGGAGCCGCACCGATGCGGGAACCGGGAGCCATCCAGATCTCATCACAGGCCAGCGCCAGCAAAGCACCGCCACCGATGGCTGAAGTGTTCACATAGGCCTTCGTTTTGATTTTCAACCGGGCGACCTCCTCCGCCAGAGACAGCGCAGCTTGGGCGTGACTCTGTGTGACGTTGATGTCGAAAATCAGCCCCGCCGCCCCTTGTTTGATCGCTTCATCCATCCACTGCCGCAGCTCGCGCCAGCGCCGTATGTCCTCGATGTCAGAATCGGTGACACCCACCCGGGCCATCTGGCCGGTCAGTGGAGCCGCGAAGCCCGTGGCAGAAAGCACCGCCAAGCTGGCCAGCAGAAGAAGACGTAAGATTTGCATGCTCAAGACTACGAGGGTGTCGTCCGCACCGCAACCAGCACTGCGTCAGCCTTTTTTGCCAAACAGCAGCCGCCAGACAAACATCAGAATCAACGCCCCGCCCACGGCCGTGGCGATGCCTTTGATGCTGAATTCGCCCACGACACCCCAGTGGAAAAGGCTGCCGACCTTGCCACCGATGATGCTGCCAATGATTCCCAGCAGCACCGTGGTGATGGGGTTCATGCCCTGCCTGCCGGGCATGATGAATTTCGCCAGAATGCCAGCGACCAGTCCGAGCGCCGACCAGATAAGAAGTCCTTGGAGTGACATAAGGCTGCCATGCTACGGAGTCCGCCCCCGTACCGTCAATTCCATTCCTACTGCTTCTTTGCAACCTGCTGCCATGCATTCCAGCCTCCCTTCAGCACAAAGGCGTTCTCAATGGGCAATGTCTGTTTGAGACGCTCGAGAATTTTGCGGCTGGCATCGCACTTCACTGCATTGCAGTAGATAATGATGGGTTTCGTATTGGTCTGCAGCGTGTCCAGCAAACCAAAGAGCTGCTCCTCAAAATGCTGTTCGTTCAGCAGAACCGCACCCGGAATGTGCCCGGCATCATACTGCTCCTGGATGCGGGCGTCGATCCACAGCACCTTGCCCTGCCAGCGCTCTTGAATGACCTGCATGGAGACCTCGTCATTTCGCAGCGGCTCCTCCACCAGATACAGCGCCGGGGCACGCGGGTGCCACTCACGGGTGGCCCAGGCAGCCGTGGCAGCGAGCAGGATGAGAAACGTGGCCTGACGAAGCATGGAAAACATACAGCAGCAGCTCAGGGCTTGGTCTCTGCCGTGGCAGCAGCAGGCTGAGCCTCAGGCTTCCGGGTGATCGTGAAAAAGGCGAGCTGGTAGCGGTATTTGGCGATGGTGCTGTTGGTCTCGATCTTGAGCGCCCCCATCGTGACCTCCTCCGTGGTTTTAGGCTTCACCGTAATAAGATACTCCCGCCCTTCCTTGATCTCCTTCCAGTCGAACTCCACATTTTCACGGGTCGACGTGATCTTGACGATCTTCATCGGTTCATTACCCACGAATTTGACCTGGCAGGCCTTGGGCGCCGGAGCATCACCAATCGACCACTGGAGATTCTTGGGCTTGATGTCCACGACCGCAGGCACATCAAGGATGAAGTTGATCTGCCAGTCAGGCTGCTTGGGGTCGTCGGTATTGACCGTAACAAATTTTTCATGCCTCCCCACAAACGTGGAAACCTTGAACGACGCGTGGCCGGTGCCGACTTCACCCGGTTTGTACTCTGCCTTGTCGAGTTCAGCACTCAGGCAGCTGCAGGCGCTTTCAAGCCCGAGGATTTTGACCGTCTTGTCGCCCTTGTTGCGGAACTTGAATGTGATCTCCACCTCCTCGTCCTCCGGCTTCGGCTTCAGTTCGATCGCAGGCACGTCGAGAGACAGCTCGGCATGCACCGAGGCGGCGAACGCAAATAGTAGAAGGGTAAGTCGGGCGGCTGGCATATGCAAATATAGCACAATTTGGCGTCAAATCTATCGCTGCGAGCGAATGAGCTGCTGAACTTCATCATGGTTGCCAATGAAAAAGAACACCAGTTCAGGAGGCATGGTGACAAAGACAAAAGCCAGCCGCTCCTCAAGACCTACACGGCATTCAAAGATATTTTTTGTCAGACGGCGGATGCTGATGCCGGAGTGCAGGTGCGGGTGCCCCCATGCAGCCAGCACGGAGTTCATCGCCTCGCCGATCACCTTGCGGTCAGCTTTGGTACGCTGACGGAGTTGGTCCAGAAGATCAGCGGTGACTCTTGCCCGCAACGAGGGCTTCGATGTCGCCGGTGAACTCTCGGAGGTTTCCTGCTTTCCCCTCTTTTTCGATTTTGCCATGAACGTTTTTTGCAAAGTCGGCCAGTTCACTCTCAGTCGCGCCATACTCACGCATCGCATAGTCAGTGGCTTCCACTTCCACTGGGCGGAGCGCGATGATTTTCCCGTCCAGCACGATGCCAATATCGTCGCCTTTCAGCGCCCGACGCAGCAGGCTGGAAAGGTTTAAACGTGCACTCGTGGGCGTCAGTGTGGTCATGGCCATACTTAAAGATGACGCATTTCCGGCGTTTATGCGAGCAGATATTCAGCGTCACTGAGCACCACCTCCAAAGTTGACGTCAAGCCCATGCCCGCGCACCCTGCCCGCCTATGCGATTCGCGATTTGCAACGAGACCTACCAGAACTGGACCTTTGAAAAAATGTGTGAGGACGCCGCAGCGGCAGGGTATCACGCCATCGAGCTGGCCCCCTTCACCCTGAAGGAAGACCCCCGCGAACTGACCGTGGAGGAGGCCCTCACCCTCTGCGCAAAAGCCAAATCCTTCGGTCTGGAAATCCTCGGCCTCCACTGGCTCCTGACAAAGCCGACGTGGTTTCACATCACCACGCCCGACGCCCTCCAGCGCAAAGAAACTGTCAAGTTTGGCCGGCACCTCGCTCAATTCTGCGGTGCCACCGGCGGCCGCATCATGGTCTGGGGCAGCCCCAAGGCCCGCAATATCCTGCCGGAATGGAACTATGAAGACGCCTTCAACCGCGCCGCCGACTGCGTGCGCGAAGTGGCCGAGGAATGCGGCAAATACGGCGTGGTCATCGCCATGGAGCCCCTGGGCCGCAAGGAAACCAATTTCCTCAATACCGCCGAAGAAACCATCCGCCTCTGCAAGCTCGTGGACCATCCCTCCTGCAAGCTGCACCTCGATGTGAAGGCCATGAGCGATGAAACGAAGCCCATCCCCGACATCATTCGTGATAGCAAGGAATGGACCGTCCATTTCCACACCAACGACCCCAATCTCCGCGGCCCCGGCCAGGGCGAAGTGAAATACGAACCCATCATCGCCGCCCTGCGCGAGACCAACTACGACGGCTACCTGTCGGTCGAAGTCTTCGATTACACCCCCGACGCCCCCACCATCGCACGCCAGAGCATTCAATACCTGCAGCAGGTGATGGGCCTCTAATAAGTACGATGGGCACGCTTGCCCGTCGATCCCATGGCGCCGCAACACCTCGACGCACACATGGGTCCGTCTCACAAAAAACGGGATGGCCTCTCGGCCATCCCGCACTGTGATTGATTGAAATCAGACGCCGCGACTACGCTGGATCCTTGGGTTTGTCAGGAGCCGGAGCGGGCCCCTTCGGCGCATCGCCTTCGACGGGTGGACGACGGAAGCCGCCTTCACCAGGAGGTGGGCCACCAGGGCCGCCGCCTTCACCAGGACGATTCATGCCAGGACCACCCTGACCACCGCGGAACATCTCGCGCATTTTTTCCATGGCCTTGAGGTACTCCTCTTCGGAGACGCTGCCGTTGCCATCTGCATCCATGCGCTTGAAGTTTTCCTTGGGGTCCCCAAACATGCCGCGTCCACGACCACCTTCGCCACCCGGGCGCATGCCCTGGCCTTGAGGTTGGCCGCCGGGAGATCCTCCGGGAGGGCCACCTTCGCCGCCAGGTGGACGACGGAAGCCGCCACCCTCACCACCGGGAGGACCACCGCCTTCGGGACGGCGCATGCCGCCCTGACCGCCCCCACGCTGCGCCATCTTGCCAGCTTCTTCCTGGTCGATGAAGCCATCTGAATTGCCATCCATCTGGCCAAAACGCTCATCGCTCATCTTCCGGCTCATGACGGCAAATTCCTCTTTGTTCACCTTGCCATCGGCATCGGTGTCCATGCGCTTGATGAGCTCTGCAGCGCGCGCGGCAGGATCACCACCACCACCAGGAGGGACTCCTTGGGGGCCGCCGGGAGGCGGGCCACCCTGCGGTCCGCCAGGAGGAGGTGCCCCGGGCGGGCCACCATCTGGAGGTGGTCCTTTGGGTGCGTCTTGAGCGGTGGAGAGGCAGGTCAGGCTCAAGATGCTGAACCCGTAGAGAAGTGTTTTTTTGAGTTTCATGTCGTGCGTGTGTTTGGTTAGTGAAGCACGACGTCTCAAACAGACCCCCGCTGGATTGGTTGCAAAGTTTGCAGAAAAAACTTCACGCCAGCTCCGCCAGCAGCGCCTGATTCAAGCGCACACCCGCCACGAAATTCTCGATGGGAAAGTTCTCATTCGGCGCATGTGCCTGACAGTCCGGCAGCGCCAGTCCCAGCAACAATGTGTCGGCATTCAGCACGTCTTTAAACGCCTGCACAATGGGGATGCTGCCACCTTCACGAATGAGCGCGGTCTTCTCTCCAAACACCTGTTTCAAGGCACGTTGCGCAGCGGTGCCGAGCGCCGAATGCGGATCCATCAGATACGGCATGCCCGTATGGCCGGGCGTGATCTCCAGCCGTACGCCCTTGGGCAGATGCGCCCGCAAATGTTCAGCGGCACGTTTCAGCACGAGATCAGGATGCTGGTCCGGCACCAGACGGAAAGACAGCTTCACAAAAGCTTCACGCCCGATCACCGTCTTCGATCCTTCCCCCTGATAACCCCCACCAATGCCGTTCACTTCAGCCGTAGGCCGTGCCCAGCGGCGCTCGCGCTCGGTGTAGCCCGGCTCGCCAAACAACGCGGGTGATCCCGTCAGCTCCAGCATCTCCGCATCACCATCTCCCAGCTCAGCCCACGCCTTGCGTTCCCAGTCGGCGATGGGACGCACGCCATCATAGAATCCATCAATCATCACGCGCCCTTCCGCATCGTGCAGCGTTGCCGTCAGTCGTGCGATGGCCGTCACCGGATTCGCGATAGCTCCTCCAAAAATACCGCTGTGCAGGTCAATCGCCGGCCCATGAATCTTCGCTTCCATGCACGCGATGCCTCGCAGCCCATACGTGAAAGTCCCCACGCCTGGAGCCACCATGCCGGTGTCCGAAATCGCCACCACATCACACTTCAGCATCTCCCGATGCTGCTCCAAAAAAGGCTTCAAATTCGGACTGCCAATTTCTTCTTCACCCTCAAACAACAGCGTCAGATTCACGGGCAGATCTGCATGTTTCTCCAGCGTCTCCGCCAGCCCCTGCATGTGCGCCATGAGCTGCCCTTTGTTGTCCGTGGCTCCCCGGCAGAAAATGCGACCATCACGGATCGTCGGCTCAAACGCCGGCGACTTCCACTCCCCCAACGGCTCCACAGGCTGCACATCATAGTGCGCATACAGCAGCACCGTGCGACGTCCGGCGATGTGATTGTTCTTCGCCACCAGCACCGGATGCCCCGGCGTCTCGTGCAGATCGCCCGTCAGCCCCATTTCACGCACCTTGCTCAGCAGCCATTCAGCACACGCACGCACATCTGCACGCCGCGTGGAGTCGGTGGAAACAGAAGGAAAACGCAGGCAGGTGAGGAGATTGTCGAGGCCGGGTGGGTTCATAAGAAGGAATGAGGAATGAATAGCGAGACTCAAACGATGAAAGCGACATGGAGTTCGCGGTCAACGGTCAAGCACGATCAAGAGTCGTGCCTTGCCCCCCCTCCTGCCCTCACTTCAACTTCTTCACCTCAATCTCATCCACGCTGCCCTTGCCTCCATAGAGGTTCAGCAGCACCCCGCCCTTTTCGCCTTGGGTCAGCTCCGTCTTAAGCTCCAGAACAACCTGGTCATTCACCTGCACGGTGATCTTGTCACCCTTCGACTCAAACGCCACCCGCTGCCATTCGGTGGATTCAATGCGAGTGTTCGCAGACTTCAGTACTTTCTGATTTTCCACATCACGCACCACCACTGCCCCCTTCGGGGTAACGGCCACATTGATCTTCCGCTGTGCGCCAGGGCGGTCCCCTGGAGTATAAAACCCGAAAGCAATCCAGCTGCAGGCCCAAGGCTTCACCAGCAGTTGCACTGAGACATCCTGCGCCGGCGCATCAAAGGCCCGCCAGATCACCGCTCCTTTGCCTGCCGCCTGATCCATCAGCAGGCTGCCATCAACGATCTCAAATTTCGCCGCCTCCGCGCCTTTGGCATACACCCACTTTTCGTCCAGCTTCTCAGCCTTGAAGTCATCCGCGAAGATGACATCCCCCTTCAAGCGCATCGCCTTCGGTTTCTTGTCCGCCCCATGCACCATGGTAGCCAGGGCGAAACAGAGAAGCACGATGCGTTTCATAAGGACTTCAACAGGGGATCAATGTTTCACCTCGCCCTCAGGCCCATACGTCGGTGGCTTGAAGAACAGCGCCAGCAGCACGATGCCTGCCAGCGCCATGCCGGTCGGGACCAGGAAGAGCTGATGGTAATCCACCACGCCATTCACGGTGTATTTCACCACCAGTTCGGGGAAAATCTTGCTCGCCACCACCATGCCGATGCCAAGGATCAGCAGATTAAACAAACCCTGCGCACTGGAGCGGATGTCCTTCGGAAACACCGCATCCACAAAAATGTACACCGTCACAAAGAAGAACGCGTAACAGATGCCGTGCAGCACCTGCACCGCGATGATGAGCCACTGGTTTTCCGGCGTGCCGAAGAAGGCAAAGATGCTGAAGCGCGCCGCGTGACCGATGATCCCAATGATCAGCGTCGTCTTCCAGCCGAGTTTCTTGAGCACCGTTCCCAGGATCAGCATCGTCACGATCTCCGCCACCTGGCCGATGCTGCTGACCACCATGCTCATGTTCGCCGAGATGCCCACCTTTTGCAGGAATCCGTCGATCACCACGAAGTAGCCGTTGTGGATCGTAGAGTCGATGAAGGTGACAATGAAAAGCACCAGTACAAAGGGATTGCCCAGCAGCTTCAGCGCCTTCAGCCATGCCACCTTGTCCATACCCTCCACATCCTTGCGCGGCGGCGTATGCGGCAGCGTCAGACTGAACACAGCCAGCACGAGCGAGATGATGCCAGCAACGATGAACACCCACTTCGTCTCAGACGCGCCCGCCTTTTCACTGAGCAGGAAAATGAACGGCCAGCTCACCACGATCCAGCCAATCGTGCCACCCATGCGCACAAAGCCAAAATCCTTCGCCGGGTCTTTGAGATTGGCGAAAGCCAGCGAGTTCGTCACCGAAATCGTCGGCACATACAGCAGGCAATAGGTGATGAAGCAGGCGAAGAAGGGCCAGAAGGACGTCTGAAACGCCGTCGCGATCAGCGCCAGACCGCCGATCACATGGCTGAAAGCCAAAAAGCGCTCGGCCGAGAAGTTGCGGTCCGCGAACTGGTTGCTGAAAAAGATCCCCACAATCGACGCGATGCCAAACGCGCTGCCCACCAGCCACTGCTGATCGGGATTAAACCCCAGCATCGTCATATAAGAGAAGATTTTGATCTGCCAGGCTCCCCAGATCGCGATCTCAAGGATCATCATGAGGAACAATTTAATCTTGATGGATGATTGCGCTGCGGTGTCAGTCATAGGGAGGCCGCGAGGCTAGGGAGACCGCCACATCTTGGCAAGGACAAAACCACTCCCGGCTTGAGCCGGTGAAAACCCGGTGATATTAAAGAAGGATATGGTCCGTAAAATCGTCCGCTATCCTGAACCCGTGCTCCGTGCCAAATGCCGCCCCGTGACTGAAGTCACGTCCGATATCCGCGCCCTGGCCGCCGACATGCTGGAAACGATGCGCGAGGCCAACGGCGTCGGCCTCGCCGCCCCGCAGGTCGCCGTGGATGTGCAACTCGCCGTCATCGACGTCTCGCACAACCCCGACTGCATCACCTTCATGAAGATCAACGGCGAGAAAGTGGAAATGCCCCAGCACATGCCCATCGTGCTCATGAATCCCCAGCTCGACCTCGGCAGCGCCAAGGAGATCGGCGAAGAAGGCTGCCTCAGCTTCCCCCGCCTCCGTGGCGACATCCGCCGCTCCAGCCAGATCAAAGTCTCCTACACCGACCTCGACGGCAAAACCGTCACCGTGGAAACCGACGGCCTCCTCGCCCGCGCCTTCCAGCATGAGATCGACCACCTCAACGGCATCCTCTTCATCGACCGCCTCAACGCCGTCGCCAAAGTCAGCATCAAGCGCAAACTCGCCCGCCTGATGGAGGAATGGGAAGAGGACGACGAATAAGAGGATAAGAAGGCACCCTGCAGCAGGATTATACCGCCATCGGGGTACCCTGTTCGGTTATCTAAAAACGCCCCCACCAAGCATTCTAGCCCAAGGGCTGGACACGCAATCGACGGAATGTGTAAAAGGGCACCTCTGACTCTGTCATCCGTCGGCCACCCTCTTTTCGTTTCGGACTGAACCGCTCCCTCTGCGATTCATAGATCTCCTCCACGAACTCCCGGCTCCCCAGCACCACGCCGTCAGTGAAATAGCGCACCCGCAGCCTCACCAGCTCCGCCGTACTCAGCTGCCCCTTCTCCGACAGCACTGCTCGCGCCGACTCCGCACTCACGCCTCGCCTCAGCACCTTCTCGTTCTGCGCATCTTTGATCTCGCAACCCTCCGCATGCAGCAGGCACCGATACGCCTCCGCAGCGCCCGCACTCTTCCAGCCATCCACCGGCTTTCCCTGCGCCTTGCACAGGCCACGCTGCGCCCTGCGACTGCCCCCCAGAGCCTCCGCATACCCACACCAGCGATAGTCTTTCGGGTCCTTCACCAGCCCCGCACGCACCGGATTCAAATCAATGTAGGCAGCCATCGTGCGCAGCGCCTCCCCTTTGCCCTCTACCAGCACGCTATTGAAGCGATCCATCCACAGCGTCCCTTTGCGCCCGCGCCTCTTGTTGAGCCACCGGCTGAAACGCTCCTTCACCTCCTTCACAAACAACGAAAGGTCACAGAACCTCTTCTTGAGCCCCTCAATACGCCGCTCAGCCATCACCGTCATACCACGTGAACGCAGATCGCTCAGTTCATCCCGCAGCAGACCAATATAGGCCCGGCTGTACAGAATCCTCAGATGCTCCATCAACTTCGTCTCGCCATCCGGTCCCTCAAATCTCTGCAACCACATCTCCCGATGCCGCACCTCCACCAGCAGGTGGAAATGATTCTTCATCAGGCAGTAGGTCACCACCTTGATCCCCGAGAACTCCGCCATGCGCCAGATCACGCGCCGCAGCGCCTCCTTCTCCACGTCATCAAAGAACACCTCCCCGCCACACGTCCGCGACATCACATGATAGCAATAAGACTCCAGCGGCCCCCTCCCCAGAATCCGATGCCGCCCACCTGACCAAGAACGCGCGCCAGGATAAAGCCCCGTTTTTGCATTCACTCCCACAAGCTGCTCCTCAAGCAGTATATTCTGGCAATCAGTTGTTTGGGCTGCTTTCATAACGCTAAAAATGAGCAGAAAATGAGCGCCGTCAAAACTAAATGCCTGGCATTATTTTGCTAGCAGCATGCTAGTCGCCACCCAAAAAGATTGTCCACCCCTTATTGTGACGCGAGAGCCAACGTTCGTGCCTTTTCCACCCGCCGCACCTCCAGCGTAAACCCCTGCCCGCTCTCAAACGGTTTCACCTCAGCGGTGATCTGTACCACGGGGTAGCGAGCGGTATTGAGACCATAAGCACGATAGGCAGCAGCGAAAATCTCACACTCGACGATGCCGGTGCGGTCGCAGATCGAGATAAACTTCATCGGCTGCCCGTTCTGCTGCACATGCGAGCGCGTGACAACAATGAGCCCGCAGACCGTGACACGCTGATTCGGGTAGCGGTGCAGTTCAGCGATGGGGCAATAAGTACGCCAATCCACCTCGGGAAAACGATCGAGCGGGTGGCCGCTGACCGTGTAGCCAAACAGTTCGGCTTCATCGTGAAGCTTCTGCTGCAGCGTCGGTTCTTCGCGGCAGGTCGCTCGCAAAACCGCCGACTCACTGTTTCGAAACAACCAGTCCGCACCGGCAGTGCTATCGCTGGCCGCGTGCAGGCAATGCCAGAACTGCGCCGTACGCGTGTCCCCCAGCCGATCAAAAGCTCCGGCTCGGATGAGATTTAAAATCTCGGTGCCCGCAGGACGCACACGCTGGCAAAAATCCCTCACGTTCACAAAGGGGGAACGCCCCAGTTCACCACGCCAGCGCTCCAGCATGGCCTGACCGACATCCTTGATGCACCGTAGGGGCACGCGGATGGCCTTGACCATGGAAGGCACAGGCGTGCCGTGCTCGGCACTCACTGGCTCAACCCCAAACGCCTCGCTCAGCACATTCACACACGGCGAAAGGAATCCAATGCCAAGCCGCCGGCACTCCAGGGTGTACACCAGCGCAGAGTAGAATCCTTTCCCGTTCGTCAGCACCGCCGCCATGAACTCGGCAGTGTGATAATATTTGGCGTAGGCCCCCTGATAGGCCTCCACCGCATAGGCAGTGCTATGCGCACGGCAGAACGCATACCCCTCAAACCTCGCCAGAAGCTCCCACACTTGGGCGATGATCCCATCCTCACGCCCCAGCACCCGCGCTGCAGCAATGAATTCACCCCGAATCTCTGCAATCTTGGCTGCATCCTGCTTCACCAGTGCACGGCGCAGCACATCCGCCCGGCCCGGCGCCAGCCCCGCGAAGGCCTCGCAAATTTGCAAAACGTGCTCTTCGTAGGCGATCACGCCAAAGGTGGATCTCAGCACCGGGGCCAGACTCTCGTGGAGGTAGTCCACCTTTTCCAGCCCCTGTGCCCGTCGCGCAAACTGCGCTTTTTTGAGGCCATTGGCCGCACCAGGGCGGATCACGGACACGATGGCCACCAGTCGGTCGATGTCCCGCACATCGGCCATGCAGGAAAGGCCGATCATGGCAGGGCTCTCTATATGATGCACGCCACGCGCATTGCCGCTGGCGATCATCTGCCAAATGCCCGGATCACTCCACGGCTCCACTTCCGCCTCCCGGGGCGGCGCCTCCGTGCCGCCCGCCTCGCCGACTTCCAGCGCCAAAAGATCCAAAGCCTGATCTTGGGATCGGAGTGTGATCTGGGTGTCCCGCAAAACGGCAAGTCCGCCCTGCGCCAAAATATCCAGCTTGATCAACCCCACGGCCTCCACTGCATCCATGTCAAAGTGCGTGGTCGGCCACCCCTTGCCACTGATGAAAGTGGGCGTCTGGTCGCGGATCGGGTCGCGTGACAGCACCACGCCACAGGGATGCATTTTGGCATAGCGGGGCAGTCCATCCATCATTCCGGCCATGAGCAGGGCGGTGCGCATTGGCTCCTCCTGCCAGGCCGAAAGATCACACTCACGCGAAAGCGCCACCGCGTCCGCCGCATGCCGCGCATCGGTCCAAGGCATGTGCTCGGTCAGCCGGCGGATCTCGTTTTCAGCCACCCCCAGTACCTTGGCCACATCCCCAAATGCAGAGCGAGCCTGGAAAGTATTGAACCCTCCCACGATGGCCGCATGCTCAGATCCGTAACGATTCAACAGTAACTTCACCACGTCATCTTTGCGATCATGCGCAAAGTCGATGTCAATATCCGGCAGCTTCTGCAGCGCCATGCGATCACGGTTGAGGAAACGCTTAAAGTATAGATCGAAACGAATCGGACAAACATTACTAACGCCTAAAGCGTAACACACCAAGGAGTCCGCCGCACTGCCCCGGGTGATCCATCCAATGCCAAGTTGTTCACACTCCTGCAGCAGCTGCCAGACCATGAGGAAGTACTCCTCGTACCCCACCTCAGCAATGATCGAAAGCTCTTCCAGCAACTGCGCTTCATGCTGCCGCGACCGCTTCCCATACCGCCGCCTCAGCCCCTCATGCGCCAGCCGGCGCAGCATCGCCGCAGGTGTGCTCCCATCCGTTGGTGAATAACGCGGAAAACGTAATGTTTTGAAGTCGAATTCAAATTCACATTCTGCGTGAATAGTATTGATAACATTCATTTCACCAGCAGAAATAACACTCGTTAACACGCCATAATCGTGAAAAGAAAAATCCCCCTTTCTTTTGCCCGGATGTGCTTCGTGTAAAAGCGTCAGCGTCTTCATGCTTTGCAGGATGTCGAAGAACACCCGGTCTTTTTTGTCGCGATAACGCATCGATTCAAACGTTACATAATCAGCATCTAC
>NZ_JBIPNG010000281.1:0-8613 GCF_044373815.1 Prosthecobacter sp.
AGTGCGCGGAGGTGGAGGAGGCGCTGGCGTTTTATACTGAGATTGCGCGGCGGTTTGTGTGAGGGGCGGGGGGGAGTGGAGGCACAGAAAGCGGTGCTTGCATGAGCAGTCTTCGTTTTCACGATGAGGAGCGAATGGCGCTAGTTCTTCTGTTTGTGCTGCAAGGTGAACTCCACCTTCGTAAGATCTACTACATCACCGCTGAGGTAGAGGAACTGTCGTGATGGTCATAACCAATTTCCCTCTTGCGCTGCGCCCAAGGGACCCTTATCGACCGATTTGCTACCGGTGGTTCTGCGCTCGCTCACTCTACCATACCAGACGGAGTGAAAAGCATAGCTTACTTTGCGCATCGGTATTTGCTTGCGCTGTCTGAAAGGTCGCCATTCGACGGCGATTGGCTACATTCAGCTTGTCTTTTTAGGCTCATTAGGCTTTTATTCTATGATGTTTCTGATTCGATCGCTTTTTATTTGCATTGCTTTTATTTTGCTTAGTTGCGTTGGCGCAACTGCTGAATCTGACAAGGGGCAAATTCGTGCTGCTTTTTTTAGACGACGTGATGTCGATATAGAACTCAAAGACGATGGTACGTGGATCTGGTGGCGAGACGCGCGAACACAGCCCATAAGCACCGGCAAGTGGACCCAGAATGGAAATGAGATTTCCTTTGCGGGGACCGAGAGGGAAATTGGGCGTTTACTAGGACCCTCACGCTCGAATTTCCTTGGTAATAACTACACTGGCGTGCTCGCCAACGGCAAGTTTACGCTTAGTGAGATAGATCCATTCGATCCATTTGAGGTAAGTAGTATCGACTATAAGGTACCCAAACAACCTAAACTCAAGTTCCTTACAGGTGTGCCTGCCCCAACCCCTGAATTAGTGCCCCAAGAGAGCCAAGATCGTGTTAACGTCGAAGCCGAGTTGAAAGAGGCTCAGAAACAGTGGGAGAAAGACGAGCAGCGAAAAGACGATGACTTTGAGCGCATTCACAAACAGAAAATCGAGGAATGGCGTACAAAACTTCGCGCCGGGCAGGCGAGCTATGACGATCATCCCGACGTGCAGATAATGCAGCGACTCATGGGAACCGAAGGTATTCTTATCGCGCCATCGGTGGCGAAGGAGCACGACAAAATCCTCATAGATCGCGGCTGGTATCCTATCCCACTCAGCCAATCCCAAATCGAAACCAACATCAAGGAAGGACGCGAGAGCCACAGAGAGCGTCCTGACGTACCTAGTGAAATTAAACTTCCGACCTACAACGCGGTCCGGGACCATTTTTTGAAAGGTAAAGACGGCAAATAGCCGCAAATCTGTTCGGAAGGATCCTAAAATTGAATCTTGACGCCATGAATTCAAATTTATGCCACCGACTAAGCTTGGGCGTGCTCAGCGCACTTACAATGATCGTGCCGCTACAGGAGTCGCACGCGGAATCAGAAAAAATGGTTCCCATTTTCAAGGCCGTCGCAGAAATGGATTTTGCAAAGGCGGAAACTTTGATAGAGCTGGCTGAAAACGGTGCTAGCGAAGAGGAGCGAGAGGTTTTGAATCGGGTGAAGGGGTCTATTGCAAACATAGTACGCCCGAAGCGGCTGAATTTTACCGCTCAGCAGACGGATCAAGAGGCAACAAGGAAATTCGACAGTGCCGTTTCCTTCGCAAAGCAATGGCGGAGCAGCCATGATCGCCAATACTTCGTCGCTGCTGTTAAAGATCTCCAAGGAGTGCTTGCTGATAAGCCAAACCATTTCCAGGCGATGGCGGAGCTTGCGGGTCTTTTGTATACGGACGGTGCGTTCGACGCATCGTTGTGGTGGTCTGTAAAGGCGCTCCGAACGGCGGACCAAATTTACCTTGGCACGTCCGAAGGAAAACTATGGGAGGCATCCCAGTTGAATACGATCGCCTGGACTTCGGTGATAATTGGTGACTTCTCCATGGGGGAAAAATTTGGAGCACTGGCGGTGGCGAGAATTCCAGATGATTCATCCTTTCATCATACACTTGGAGCGGCCCTGATGGGAAAGGGGAAACTGGAGGAAGCACTGCTTCGGTTCGGCATGGCGGCCAGTTATGCAGAAAAAAAAGGAAATACGGCATCCTTGGCTGTAGCGCTTGGCGATAGAGGAGTCTGTTACGCTAGGCAGTCATTCGTTCAGAACGACTCCATTTCAAGCGCCTGCCGGAAATCGGCGCTTAATGATTTACAGAGGGCGCTCCAACTTAGACCAAACTATTATGCTTCAGGACATTGGAAGGAGGCTCTAGATATTGTGGCGCAAAGGACCGTCGGCATTACAAATAGATGTTCGATAAAACTTGTCTATTGGACCCGATGGGGAAACGGTGAGTGGAAGCAATCGGACGTGGGCCCGAACGGGAAGGGATGGCGGCATTCCACGTCCCCTACTATCACCGAAAAATTTCAAATTAAGTTTCAGCCCGTGCCAGGGGACGAGGCTGCTCCTGAAAAAGTTTATGCGCTGAATTCGACACTCTTACCAAAGGATGGTCAAGAGCCGATCGAAGAATACCACTTCGACGACGCAGACAGCTACTTCGTGGCAAACATCCGTGATAACGATACTCTTACGATCCGTAGCGGCCCTGGAGAGCGCAATGCAGCTGTAGCCTCGCTGTCAAAGGGAACGGCAGGAATCAAAATCACGGGGCCCAGTGTGCAAAACGGGCTTGATGATTGGACTCCCGTGAAATTTGGTGATAATAAGGGGTGGACACGCATCAAGTTTCTTAAGCTGTTGCGGGTGGATTTGTTTTCGAGTGACTAAGTAGATTCATTTGGGCCGTATCACATACCATGTGAAGATGAAATAGTCGTTGGCGCTTTCCCAGTAGTTATCCTTAACAGTTATTTTTATTCACGCGACTGAGGTGAACGAGGTACATCTTGCGAGGAGTGGCACTTTGTTGCGAGCTTTGATGGCTAGCTCCGCCATGGTTGGCGATGCAGATAACGCACTATGACCAGCGGATTACGAGAACGACTTGCGCAGGTGGCTGGGCAGGATGTTCAGGGCTTCGCGGTACTTGGCCACGGTGCGGCGTGCGACCTTGATGCCCTGGCCATCCAGCAGCTTGGCGAGTTTGTCATCGCTGAGGGGCTTGTGCTTGGGCTCGGTCTTGATGAGTTCGGCGATGGCGTTCTTGACGCTGGTGTTGCTGAGGTCGTCACCGGACTCGGTCTTCACGCCGTGGGAGAAGAAGAACTTCATGTCAAACACGCCATGCGGAGTGGCGATGTATTTGCCGGCGATGGCGCGGCTGACGGTGGTCTCGTGCACGCCGACTTCATCGGCCACGGTGGCCATGTTGAGCGGGCGCAGGAAGTTGGTGCCCTTCTCCAGGAACTCGCGCTGATATTTGAGGATCTGCGTGGCGATGCGGTGGATCGTCTGCTGGCGCTGATGGATGGAACGGATGAGGAACTTGCCGCTGCGGATCTTGTCGCGCACGTAGTTGCGCACTTCACCGTTGTTGCCGGGGGCGCTGAGCAGGTCTTTGTAGGTGTTGCTGATGCGCAGGTGCGGCAGGTCGTCATTGGTCATGACGGCCACCCATTCACGGCCCTGGCGCTCCACGACGACATCCGGCGTGACGTAGTTGTTGGAGGAGACGGCAAAACGCTGCGCCGGGCGCGGGTCCAGCGTGCTGATGAAGTCTGCGGCGCGTGAGATCTGCTCCAGCGGCACGCCGAGCTTGCGGGCGAGGATGGGGTAGCGCTTGTTCGCGAGATCGTCGATGTATTGATCGACCAGCCGCCATGCGAGGCTCTGCTTTTTGCCGAGGCGCTCCAGCTGCACCAGCAGACATTCGCGCAGATCTTCCGAGCCCACACCGACGGGATCGAAGCTCTGCAGCAGCTTTTTGGCGGTGATCAGGACATCGATGGGAATGCCGTGGTTCAGGCTCAGATCATCGATGCGGGTGTTGAGAAAGCCGCGGTCATCCAGATTGCCAATGAGGAACTCCACCTGCGGGGCGAGGCTGGCTTTGGCATCCGAGGTGTGAAGCTGGGAGAGCAGATGCTCCTGCAGCGTGGTGGGTGCCACGATGGAGTCCATGAGGAACTGCCAGCGTTCCTGGTCATCACTGCGGCGGGTGGCGGTCTGCTGGCGGCTCTGCTGCCAGTATTCGCGCCACTCATCATCCATCTGCGTCAGGGCGTCGATGTCACTGTCATCCACGCTGCGGTCATCGGGATCATCGGGGATGGCGTCCTGGATGGAGGTTTCCGGCGCTTCGAGTTCGAGCACCGGATTGATTTCGACCTCTTGCTGAATGATCTGGCGCAGCTCCAAAGTGGGAGCCTGCAAGATCTGCAAACTCTGCTGCATCTGCGGCCCGATGGCGAGCTTTTGAGTCTGTACCTGGTGTAGTCCGTGGTCGGCCATGAATGGTTGTAGGACAGCCAAGCGCCGTCCTACCCTTTTAGCAAGCATTCTTCAGGCCAGTGTCGCGTTTATTTTCGAATTCGTCAAAAGAGCCGTGGCTGGCATAGAAACAGAAACCCCGGCCGCTACCGGGATTTCCAAGATCATCCGAGAAAGAGCCTTAAGCCCTCAAGGCACCTCAAAAACCTTCTGAGTGGTGGGGTCCAGCGCCAGAGAGCCACTTTCGAGCCCGGTGATGTCGAGCTCTTTGTAGGGAGGGTAAGGGCTGATCACACGGCCTGGCTTGGCCGTTTTCTTGCCTTTCAAAAACGATCCGGAAGATCCGCTGCTGGAAGTGGTGGCGGGAAATTCCTTGGGGGTGGATTCGGAGCGGCGCGTGGTGGGCGCAGGTGTTGGCGGAGGGGCGTCCTGCTTGGGCTCCTTCTTGGGCGTCACCGTGGCAGGTTTGCTCGTCGTCCTAGGGGATGGCGGGGAGTCGTCCACCTTGGGCGGAGTGTATTTGCGCGTGGTGCTGGGGGAAGGAGTCTTGCTCTGCGGGGCGGGTGCAGGAGAGGGGCTTTTGCTGCGGCTCGTGTTTGACTGCGACGGGGCCGGAGCGGTCGGCTGCTGCTGGGGCGGGTAGTTGTAGCGCGGCTGTCCCTGGGGCTGCTGTTGCGGCTGCTGCTGGGGATATTGGTAGCCGGGCTGCTGCTGGGGGTAGCTGGAGCCGGGAAGGGGATATCCCTGCGGAGACTGCTGCGGATAATTGGGAGCGGCCTGCGGGCGCGGCGTGGAGTCCAGGCTGTAGCCGCCGCCGCTCTGACCGTAGCCCTGCGGTGGGTTGTCATAGCCGGTGGGGTCTTTTCCATAGAAAAGACGGCGTGCCATCTCGCTCATGCGCTGGCCAAACTTTGGCAGAAACTGCAGTGGGCTTTCATACTGCGACTGGGGCTGCTGCTGCGGATAGCCGTAGCCTTGCGGCGCTTGCTGATAGCCCTGAGGAGGGCTGTATTGCTGCGGATAACCACCCTGCTGGGGATAACCCTGCTGCTGCGGATAGTAGCGCTGCTGGTTCTGCGCCATGCCCGTGGATGCAGAGAGGATGGTGAAACACCAGCCCAGTCCAATTGAGCTGATCAGCCCCCTGCGAGTGGTTTGCGAATTCATAATGGTTAATAGTTCTTAAATTTCTGAGAACTTCAAGCCGCAATTTCCGGCCCTCCGCCTCAGGAATGAGGTCACAAATGGATAGACGAATGCGGCTGAAGTTTGTTCAGCCGCATTGCCATTTCTTCGAATCTGTCGTGAACTCCGGCCTTATGAAGCCAGACGGGCGTCGATGTCTTTGTCCAGCCAGGCCCACATGCTGGCGAGGCCTTCGGTGACTTTCGTCTTGGCGGCGGTGAGTTCGTCGGCGCTGAGGCTCTGACCTGCGGCGGGGACGCTGCGGCCAAACATGTAGTATTTGATCTTTGGCTCGGTGCCAGAGGGGCGCACGGCAAAGCTGCGGCCATCGGCGAGATCCACAAAAAGCATCTTCTCCTTCAGCACCACGTCGCCTTCTTCATCGGTGATCTCATCCTTGCGGAAATCGCGCACCTTGATGACGGCGGAGCCATCCACTTCCTTCGGCGGATTGCTGCCGTAGCTGTCGGCCAGCTTGGCGATCTGCGCGGCACCGCTGGCTCCTTCGAAGACCTTGCTCTCGTTGCGCTCCAGGAAGTAACCCACTTCACAGTATACCTGATCCAACAGCCCCACCACGGTGAGGCCCAGGCTGGCGGCATAGGCGGCGAGCTCGGCAAACATGACCACGGCGCCGTTGCCGTCCTTGTCGCGGCTGAAATCATCGCCCATGTAGCCGTAGCTTTCCTCACCACCGAAGACGAGGAACTTGCTGTGCTTGAGGCGTGCGTTGCGGCTCTCCACGTTGTTGAGGTCGCGGTAGCGGCTCTGAATGTCGGCTGGCAGGGCGGCTTCGTATTTGGAAAGCTTGGCGCTGATCCATTTGAAACCGGTGAGCGTGTTGACGCAGTTGATGCCAAATTTCGCGGCAATCGCGTCCTGCAGCGGGCTGGTGACGAAGGTCTTCAGCAGCACGGCGTGGCTCTTGTTCTCAGCGGTGAGAATGCCGAGGTCAAACATCGTCTTGGTGCGGTACCAGGCCATGAGGGAGCCCACCTGATTGCCGGTGAGCAGCACCATTTCGCCAGCGGCATTCCGCACGCCCACACCCATGCGGTCGCAATCGGGGTCCGTGCCGATGATGATGTCCGCGCCTTCCTTGTTGGCCAGATCCACCGCCATCTGCAAAGCGGAGGCGTTCTCCGGATTCGGGGACTTCACGGTGGGGAAGCGGCCGTCGCGCACGTCCTGCTCCGGCACGGTGAGGAAATTGAAGCCGAGCTTTTTCAGCAGCACGGGCACCAGCACGCCGCCGGCGCCATGGAGTGCGGTGAAGACGATTTTGAGCTTCTTCGCTTCTTCCTTCTGCAGCAGTTCGGGCTGCAGCATCATGGTTTCCACGCGGGCGAGATACTTCTGGTCCATGTCATCGGCCAGGGTGGTGAGCTTGCCGCGTTCGGCCTCGGGCAGCGCAGTGTATTCCTCACCCTTGATGGCGTTCACTTCCTTGATGATACCGGTGGCGTGAGGCTCCACGATGCCCGCGCCGTCGTTGAAATTCACCTTGTAGCCGTTGTCATGCGCCGGGTTGTGGGAGGCGGTGATCATCACGCCCGCATCCGCACGGAGCTGGCGAACCGCGAAGGACATTTCCGGGGTGGCGCGGCAGTAGTCAAAGAGGTACACATTCGCCCCGTGATCCATGGCGATCTTGGCGCAGAACTTCGCGAATTCCGGCGAGAAATGACGCGTGTCATGCGCAAAGACGATGCTTGGTTTGCCGCTGAGCTTGGCGTTGGCGCGGAAGTTTTTGAGGTAGGTCACCAGGCCACGGGTGGCGCGGCTGACGTTGTAGAAGTTCATCGCGTTCGTGCCCACGCAGGGGGCTTCGGGGCGCTGGTCTTCAGCGGCGCTGCCGCGCTCCGCCTTGGTGACGATCTTGCCCACCGTGCGGCCACGCAGACCGCCGGTGCCAAATTTGAGCGCCTGGAAGAAGCGGTCGTTCAGTTCCGCCCACTGGCCTGCGGTCGCGAGTTCCTCGATGCTGGCGCGGTAAAGCGGGTTGTCGCTGGCCGCGAGCAGGGCGCGGATGTTGTCGTAGCTGGCGGCGAGGAGTTGCCCGGAAGAGGCGGCGGCTTGGAGTTGATCGGCAAGGGACATATGAAATAGCAATTTGAACCAGTCATTTAAGGAATCAATCGGCAAAGCGCTCAGCGCAGAATGAGGGATGCTTTACAAACGGAGGCGCAGAATTGCACTCGCCAAAAGGAGAGCACCTCTTTAATATCGCCCTCGTTCCCTGCCAGACACACCGCAAACACTCACCTTTTTATACGATCATGGGCCTGATGGATTACCTCAAAGGACAGTTCTTGGAAATCATCCAATGGACGGACGACTCACGCGACACGCTCTCCTGGCGCTTTCCGGACGAGGACAAGGAAATCAAGCGCGGCGCGCAGCTTATCGTGCGCGAATCGCAGATCGCCCAGTTCGTCTATCTCGGTGAATACGGCGACACCTTCGGCCCCGGCAAGCACACGCTGAGCACGGAGAACATCCCGATCCTCTCCACGCTCAAAGGCTGGAAGTACGGTTTTGAGTCCCCCTTCAAGGCGGACGTCTACTACGTCACCACCCGCCTCTTCACCGGCAACAAGTGGGGCACCAGCAACCCCATCATGATGCGGGATGCGGACTTCGGCATCGTGCGCGTGCGCGCCTTTGGCACCTTCGATTTCAGGATCACTGAGCCCAAGCTCTTCCTCAAGGAAGTCGCCGGCACGGACAATCACTTCCGCCTGGATGAATTCGCCGACACCATGCGTAGCCGCATCGTCAGCGTGTTCACCGATGCACTCGCCACCGCCAAGGTGCCCGTGCTCGACCTCGCCACCCGCTACTCCGAGCTCGGCGAAGCTCTGCTGCCCATCATCAATCCCACCACGCAGGGCAAGTACGGCATCGAGATCACCAGCTTCATCCTCGAAAACGCCAGCGTGCCGCCGGAAGTCGAGGCCGCCATCGACAAGCGCAGCAGCATGGGCGCGATCGGGAACCTGAACGACTACGTGAAGTTCCAGAT
>NZ_JBIPNG010000282.1:0-8612 GCF_044373815.1 Prosthecobacter sp.
TCGCGCAGCCATCATGGCGGTCCTGCTGGTTGCTTCTTTCCTTAATGCCCAGGAAGCGGGCGTTAAGGTCGAGAAGAACGTCATGGTGGCGATGCGCGATGGCGTGAAACTCGCCACGGATGTTTATCTGCCTGCGGGCAATACTGCTAAGCTGCCCGTCATCCTTACGCGTTTGCCTTACAACAAGGACGGAGCGAAAAGCTTCGGCGAGTACTTTGCGGCGCACGGCTATGCGTTTGTGGCGCAGGACACACGCGGACGCTATGCCAGCGAAGGCATCTGGCACTGGATGACCGATGATGGCGTGGACGGCACGGACTGCGCCGCATGGATCGCCGCACAGCCCTGGGCAAATGGCAAGATCGGCATGGTGGGCACCTCGTATGTGGGTGGCACGCAGCACGCGATGGCCTTGGAAAAAGTGCCGCAGCTCACCACCGTCATCCCGGTGGATGCCGTGTCCAACATGGGGCGGCAGAGCATGCGCAATGCGGGTGCGTTTGAGATGCGCTTCTGGAACTGGATCATGCTCAATGCCGGCAAAGGCAGCAACGCCGCGCTTGATCCTGCCACGCAAAACGAACTCAAGGAAATGGCAGACTATCGCTGGGATTACCTCTCCTTGCTTCCATTGCGCCCTGGCTCCACGCCGCTCAAGCTCGCCCCTGAATACGAAGACTGGCTCATTCAAGCCATGCGCCACGGCAAGGACGATGCCTTCTGGCGGCAGAACAACATTCTGGCCGATCCCTCGCGCTACAAAGACATGCCCGTCTATCTCGTCGGTGGCTGGTATGACTCATGGGCCGGCAACACCTCGGCCAATTTTCAGGCGTTGTCGAAGACGCTGAAAAGCGATGTCTATCTCATCATGGGCCCATGGATTCATGGCGCGCAAAACAAATCAGCGCATGGGCAGGTGGAGTTCGGCAAAGACGCCGCCATTGAGGATCAGCTTGCCTGGCGCAAGGAGTGGTTTGATCACTGGATGAAGGGCATCGACAACAGCGTCGGCAAGGCCGCTCCCTTCGCCAAAAAAGTGCGCATCTTCGTCATGGGCACCGGAGATGGCAGCAAGACCAAAGAGGGCCTGCTCAATCACGGTGGGCAGTGGCGTGATGAAAACGAATGGCCGCTGGAGCGCATGAAACCCACCCCGTTCTATCTGCATGCCGAAGGCCTGCTGAGCGACGCAAAGCCCAAGGCTGAGCGCGCATCCGTGACCTATGCGTTTGACCCCAAGAACCCGGTGCCCACGCTCGGCGGAAACATTTCTTCCGGAGACGGCATCATGCAGCAGGGCGCATGGGATCAGCGTGGCAGTGACAAATTCTGGAACTGGACCAAGCCCATTCCGCTGTCCGCCCGCAGCGACGTGCTCGTGTTCCAAACGGCACCGCTGACCGAAAACACCGAAATCACGGGTGAGATCGAGGTGAAGCTTTGGGCCTCATCCGATGCCTTGGACACGGACTTCACCGCCAAGCTCATCGATGTCTATCCCTCCAGCGCCGACTGGCCGCATGGCTTCGATCTCAATCTCGCCGACGGCATCGTCCGCGCCCGTTTTCGTGATTCACTGCAGGAAGAAAAGCTCATGCAGCCCGGCAAGGTCTATCCCTTCACCATCAAGCTCTATCCCACGAGCAACGTCTTCAAAAAAGGCCACCGTATTCGCGTGGACATCAGCAGCAGCAACTTCCCCCGCTTCGATGTAAACCCCAACACCGGCGAACCCCTCCAGCAGCATCGCCGCACGGTCATCGCCACGAATACGGTCTATTACGATCGCGAGCATCCCTCGCACATCGTGTTGCCGTGGGTGCCGCGACGTTAGAGCAGCGCCTCGCGCAGGATGCTCATGCTCGCATTCCCACCTGTGAGCACACACGCCACTCGTTTGCCCTGCCATGCTTCGCGCTGCTTCTTCAGCGCCGCATAAGCGAGCGCACCCGCTCCCTCCGCAATGTTATGAGTAGCCTGAATGATCTCACGCATCGCAGCCACGGTCTCCTCATCACTCACGGTGACAATCTCATGCGCGTGCCGCATCACATGTTCCAGCGCATCACGGTTCGGCGTCTTGCAGGCCACGCCCTCCGCCACGCGCGTCATGCTCTTTTGCTCGACAAACTGCCGCTGCTGAAACGACAGCGCATACGCAGGCGCATGCTCGGACACCACGCCGATGATCTTCGTCTTCAATCCCAGCGCCTCCCGCGCCGCGGTCACGCCGCAGAATCCGGAACCCAGGCCGATGGGCACAAACACCACATCCAGATCTTTCACCGTGCGAAACAGCTCCAGCCCATACGTCGCCACACCGCGCACAAGCCAGGGGTGGAATGACGGCACCGCATGCAGCCCTTCTTTGGCTGAGAGTTCACGCGAAAACACAAGCGCCTCCTGAAACTCGCGACCATGCTCCACCAGTTCCGCCCCTAGCGAGCGCATGGCGGCGTTCTTCTCCGGGTTGTTGCCATGCGGCACCACGATCAACGCCCGCAGGCCGTTCCGTCTGGCTGCAAAAGCAATGGACTGCCCGTGATTGCCGGTCGAGGCGGCGATGACCCCGCGCACCTCGGGTTGCTGACGTTTCAGCTCGTCCATATAGACCAGTCCGCCGCGAATTTTAAAAGCCCCGACGGGCGTGTGATTTTCATGCTTCAACCACAGGTCGCAGCCCTGGCCCGCTTCGAGCAGAGGCCAGCGGTACGCCGGTGTTTCGTGGATGTGGGGGCGAATGAGCGCCTTGGCGGCTTCGATTTCGCTGAGTGTCGGCAGTGGCTCCATCTTTCACCGCTAGGCATGAACTTCGCAAAGGCAAGCCCGCAGCTTACGTTATGAGGCCCACCATGAACACGCCTGCCACTTCTCGTCGTCGTTTCCTTCAGACCTCCCTCGCCGGAGCCATTTCCATGCCTGCCTGGGGCGCACCGCGCGGGGCCAATGGAGATGTGCGTGTCGCGGTGATCGGTTTTCGCGGTCGTGGTGGCGGTCATATCAAGGAACTGCTCAAAGTTCCCGGCGTGCGGTTGGTGGCGCTGTGCGATGTCGATTCCACCGTCGTGGACAAGAAAGTGGCCGAGCTCGCCAAGCAGAACATCACCGTCAAAACCTACCGTGACTTCCGCGAGTGCTGTGCGGACAAGGACATTGATGCCGTGACCATTGCCACACCGAATCACAGCCATGTGCTCATCGCGCTCACGGCCTTGCAACACGGCAAGCACGTCTATGTGGAGAAGCCCGTCTGTCACAATCTCATTGAGGGACGCAAGCTCATGGCGGCTGCCACCAAGGCAGCCGCGAAAGGCATCATCGTGCAGCACGGCATGCAACGCCGCTCCGACCTCGGCTGGGCTGCGGCCATGGCATGGGTGAATGAAGGGCACATCGGCAAGAAGAAGCTCTCCCATGCGCTCGTCCACGGCCTGCGCCTGAGCATTGACAAGGTGGACGCCGCCCAGCAACCGCCCGCAACGGTGGATTACAAGCTGTGGTCCTCGCCTCGCCCTGAGATGCCCATCATGCGCAAGCAGTTCCACTACGACTGGCACTGGCAGTGGCCCTATGGCAACGGCGACATCGGCAACCAGGGACCGCATCAGTATGACGTGGCGCGCTGGGCGCTCAATGACCCCGCCACGCTGCCGCAGCGCGTGATGAGCCTCGGCCATCGCTGGGGTTATGTGGATGACGGCCAGACGGCCAACTGCCAGCTCGCATTCCATCCCTATGAGCCCGTGCCTCTGCTCATGGACATGTTTGGCCTGCCCACAAAGAACATGGATCAAAAAACCGGCGAGCCACCCTACAAGGGTATCCGCACCGGAAACATTATCCACTGCGAAGGCGGTTACGTGGCTGAATCCAAGGTCTACGATAATGAGGGCAAGACCATCACGAAGTTTGAGAACTTCCTCACTGGCCCGGATCACATGAAGAACTTCATCGACTCCGTGCGCGCTGGCAAATACACCAAGGATGTGCTGCACATCCGCCACGGCCAGCAGGCCGCCGCTCTCGCACATCTCGCGAACACTTCCTACCGTCTCGGCAAGGCGATGAAGAACGAAGAAATCAAAGAGCGCCTGCAGGGCGACAAGTTCGGCCAGGAAATGTTTACCGGCATGCTCGCCACCCTCGCCGCAAATCAAATCAACACCGAGGTCGAGCAAGTCGTCGTCGGCCCATGGCTCGATTTCGATCCGGTGAACGAAGTCTTCACCGGTGAGTTCGCCGCCGAAGCCAACAAACTCGCACAGGAGGAATACGCCGCCGGATTCGAACTGCCGGAGGTGTAAACCTCAGACCTGGGCGTGCTGACGGCGGAAGTCCTTGGGAGACATGCCAACGACTTGCTTGAAGCGCCGCGAGAAATGGAAGGCATCATGAAAGCCGAGATCGTCCGCGATCTTGGCCAGGGTGTGGCTGCTTTCCAGCAGTCTGGCACAGGTGCGCAGCACGATCGCGTCGGCACGGAATTCGCCTGGGCTTTTGCCGGTCATTTGCACAAATCGTTTTCGAAAGGCGCTGTAGGACATGCCGAGAGAAGCAGCGATTTCTTCCAGCAATGGCGCTCCCAGTTTGCCATCAGCAAGCATGCGCTCCGCAGCCTCCCGCCACTGCAAGGTCTCCGTGGTCTGGTGCTGTGACGCATCAAACTGGAGGGCATCGGCCAGCCACTGCTGAAAGTGGCATAGGCGTGATAAAGCCGTCTCAGGGGGCGCATCCGGTGGCGGCTGGAGGATGCGGCGCAGCCTGTTTGTCCAGTAGGGGAGAGGGCTGAGTTCCAGCACACGGCTGCGGTCTCCGGGGTATCCGGCAGACTGCCAGGCATCGAAGACGCTGCCATTAAACCACAGGAACAGCTCACTCCAGCGTACGCCATCTTTGGGGCCGTAGCTTTGATTCACGCCGGGCTTTGACCACACCAGAGTGCCGGGCTGCATCACACAGCGTACCCCGGTGTCGTCCATGTAGTCAGCCGTGCCTTCGAGGGTCAAAACCAACAGGTAGTGCGGCGTGGGTCGCAAATAATGCGGTGCAGGTGCATGCGCATAGGTGGCCTGGCTGTCCCACTTGGTCCCGGCGAAAACGATCTGCCCCAGATCGCAGTGCATGGGCCGCGTTGCGTTCATGTTCCATGGGCCTGGAATGCTGAAATAGAGATTGGGGTCACGCTCGTCGGCCATGTCAAAATCTACATGCATGAGGTCAAACATTCAATTTAGAGAACGGTGGAATGCCCGTATGTGTATGTCAGACAGTCTATGCCCACCATGCGCCAGCCTGAACTCCATCGCTGTATTTCCATGCCATCTGCATTCTTCGCAGTGCTAGGCGCGTATGCGTTCGCGCTGCCTGTCATGGCGGTGGACTATGTGAAGGACATCAAGCCCTTGCTCAAGGAGCGCTGCATTTCCTGCCATGGCACCATGAAGCAAAAAGGCGACCTGCGGCTCGATGCCGGCGCTTTGATTCAAAAAGATGTTCACCACGACTTGCTTGAACGCATCGCTTCCACGGATGAAGACGAACGCATGCCGCCGGAAGGCAAGCGTCTGAGCGCAGAGCAAATCGAAATGCTGCGACAGTGGATCGCGGACGGTGCGCCCTTTCCAAAAGACGAAGCGATTCCAAAGAAGCCTTCCGAGCACTGGTCATTCCAACCCGTGCAGAGCCCACCGCTGCCTGCGTCTGCCTCTACTCATCCGATTGACGCCTTTGTGTTCGGCAAACGCAACGCTGCACCTCAGGCGAATCCATTGGCGCTGCTTCGCCGCGTGCATCTCGACCTCACGGGCCTGCCGCCAACGATTCAAGAGCAGGAGCGCTTTGCCAAATCCGGTGATCTGAACGCCGTGATCGATGATCTGCTCACACGCCCCGAATACGGTGAGCGCTGGGCGCGGCACTGGCTGGATGTGGTGCGTTATGCGGACAGCAACGGCTACGAGCGCGATGCGGAGAAGCCTTTCGTCTGGCGCTATCGTGACTACGTCATCGACTCTCTCAATCAAGACAAGCCCTTCAACCGCTTTGTTTTGGAACAACTCGCGGGCGATGAACTCCCAGACCGCTCGCTCTCATCCGTCATCGCCACCGGCTTCCTTCGCCTTGGTCATTGGGACGACGAGCCCGCAGATCCTGCCGCAGATCGTTACGATCAGCTCGACGATATCGTCAGCACCACCGGGCAGGCCTTCCTCGGTCTCACCATCGGTTGCGCACGCTGTCATGATCACAAGTTCGAGCCACTCACCACTCGCGACTACTACAGTCTCGTCGCCGTGTTCAATCCCCTCAAGCGTCCAGCCAAAGGCCGTGCGGAGTTGACTGTGCCCGTTGATGGCGCGGAGGTTTACGCCTGGAGTGAACCATCAGCAAAAGCACCGGAGACGCATGTGCTTGTGCGTGGCTCCCCCACTCGCTTTGGCGATCTCGTCGAGCCTGCGGTGCCTGCCATTCTCGTCAAACAGCA
Organism: Prosthecobacter sp.; assembly: GCF_044373815.1. Classification (GTDB taxonomy): domain Bacteria; phylum Verrucomicrobiota; class Verrucomicrobiia; order Verrucomicrobiales; family Verrucomicrobiaceae; genus Prosthecobacter. Next base: position 6,488 of record NZ_JBIPNG010000282.1, read on the forward strand.
GCCCTCATTCCCAGCACCTAATGATAAGACCACGCAGCGCCGCCTCGGCCTCGCACAGTGGATCGCCAGTGAGCAAAATCCGCTCACGGCCCGAGTGACGGTGAATCGTGTCTGGCAGCAGCACTTTGGCCAGGGCCTCGTCACCACCGCGAATGATTTTGGCCTCATGGGAGCCGCTCCTGCACAACCGGAATTGCTCGACTGGCTCTCGCACTGGTTCATGTACGATGCCGGGTGGTCGCTGAAAAAGCTGCATCGCCTCATCCTCACCAGCCAAACATGGCAGATGAGCAAATCGACCGACTCGCTCATGCGTTACCGCCGCCTCGAAGTCGAAGCCATCCGCGACTCCATGCTCGCCGTCAGCGGCCTGCTCAATCCGAAACGTTTTGGCCCTGCGATGAAACCCGGCATTCCAAAAGCCGCGCTCGAAGCCAACACCGACAAGGAAAAAGTCTGGCAGCCCTCCGATGAACGCGAAGCTTCGCGCCGCAGCATCTATGCCTTCATCAAACGCGGCCTTGTCATCCCCATGCTCGAAACCCTCGACCTCGCTGACACCGTCAGCAGCTGCCCGCAGCGCCAGGTCACCACCGTCGCGCCGCAGGCGCTGAGTTTGTTCAACGGCGAATTCGTCAACCAGCAGGCCCAACACTTCGCCACACGCTTGCGCCATGAAGCAGGCAATGATCCAGAAAAGCAGATCACCCGCGCATGGAAGCTCGCGCTCTGCCGCAATCCCTCACCTGATGAGCTGGCGAAGATGCGCACCTTTCTTCAAGACCAACCGCTGGAGCAAGCCTGCCGGGTCATTCTGAATCTGAACGAGTTTGTTTATCCCGAGTAAAACGATGGCCCGCCCTCTCACACGACGCGAATACTTGATGCGTGCCACTGGCGGCTTCGCCGGACTGGCGCTGGCAGATTTGATGGCAACTGATGCACTCGCTGCATCGCCGCTGTCGGAAAAGCGCCCGCATTATTCAGTGAAGGCCAAGCATTGCGTCTTCCTCTTCATGAACGGCGGGCCGAGCCAGGTGGATACTTTTGATCCGAAACCAGCGCTCAAGAAATACCACGGCATGCCTTACCACGGCGATGCGAAGGTGGGATCCAACGGCCGCGCCGTGGGCCATCTGATGCAGTCCCCGTTTGAGTTCAAAAAACACGGTCAGAGCGGCCTTGAGATCAGCAGTCTCTTTCCACACACCGCCATGCACGCGGATGACCTCTGTGTGATCCGTTCCATGCATGCGGACACAGCAGCGCATGCCTCCGGCTGCTTGCAGATGAACACAGGCAGCATCTTCATTGGCAAACCCTGCCTCGGCTCCTGGCTCAATTACGGTCTCGGCACCGCCAATCAAGACCTGCCCGGCTTCGTGGTGATGACCGACCCCCGCGGCGGGCCCATCGGCAGTGCATCCAATTGGACAGCAGGCTACATGCCAGCCGCGTATCAGGGCACCTTGTTTCGCAGCGGCGGCTCGCCCCTTCTGGATCTCGCGACACCCGGAGGCACAAGCGACCGCACCCAGCGGCGCAGTCTCGATCTGCTCAAGTCCTTGAACGAAGAACATCTCAAGCGGCATCCCGAAGAGACGGAACTGATGGCACGCATCGAGTCCTACGAGCTGGCCTACCGCATGCAGACTGAAGCGATGAGCGTGGTCGATCTCGACAGCGAAGACGCTGCCACGCGGGAGATGTACGGCCTCAATGACAAGCGCACCTCCGACTTTGGCCGCAAATGCCTCATCACCCGCAAGCTCATCGAAAAAGGCGTGCGCTTCATCCAGCTCTACTCCGGCGGCGGTCACATCGAGGACACCTGGGACGGCCATAACGACTGCATCACTAACCACACTTTGCACGCCGGTGAAACTGATCAGCCCATCGCCGCGCTGATCGCCGATCTAAAACGTACCGGCCTTTGGGACGAAACCCTGCTCGTCTGGGGCGGTGAGTTTGGCCGCACCCCTACGAGCGAAGGCGTGGGCAAACCCGGCCGCGATCACGACTGGCATGGCTTCTCCATGTGGATGGCTGGAGCCGGCGTCAAAGGTGGGCAGGCCATCGGTGCCACCGACGAACTCGGATTCAAAGCCGTCGAAGACCGCTGTCA
>NZ_JBIPNG010000283.1:0-8608 GCF_044373815.1 Prosthecobacter sp.
CAGTGCGGACAAGCCTTTCGACCGCTTTATCCGCGAGCAGATCGCTGGTGATCTGTTGCCCGCCGCATCACCGCAGGAACGCCGCGAAAATCTCATCGCCACGGGTTTCATCGTGCTCGGTGATGTGGACATCAATTCGATTGATAAACTGAAGATGGAATACGATTTCGTAGACAGTCAGGTCAGCAAGGTGGGCACCGCCTTCCTCGGCATGACACTCGGCTGCGTGCGCTGCCATGATCACAAATTCGACGCCATCGGCCAGCAGGATTACTACGGCATCGCGGGCATGTTCCGCAGCACCAAGACCACCTTCAGAACGAACCTCGGCATCTGGAGCAATGTCTATCGCGTCCCGCTGCCAGAGATGCCCGAAGACCGCGCCGCCGCGAGCGAGCACCAGAAGCACCTCGCCACTTGGCATCAAGAAAAGGACAAGCTCACCGCGGAGCTCAAACCGCTCGAAGCCGCGCTGAAGGACAAAGCCCACACCGAGTCTTCCGAAACCAAGAAGCATCGAGCAGAACTCAGCGTGCAGATTAAGACACTGGAAGGCAAGATCGCCCACGCCGAATACTTTGATCCAGGCAAGCCGCAAGCCCTCGCGGTGGCAGATGTGGCCGAGCCTGCCGACATGCGTCTAACCATCCGCGGCAATCCTTATGCGCTGGGAGATACCATGCCGCGCGGACTCGTGCGCGTGGCCATGTGGGCACCCCAACCGCAGATCCCCGCCAAGCAAAGCGGCCGCCTCCAATTGGCCGATTGGATCGCGGACGTGCGCCATCCGCTCACCGCCCGCGTCGCGGTGAACCGCGTGTGGCAAAAGCTCTTCGGCGAAGGTCTCGTGCGCAGCGTGGATTACTTCGGCATTCGTGGCGAGAACCCCACCCATCCGGAGCTGCTCGATTACCTCGCCCATCGCTTTATGAAGGAAGGCTGGTCGCAAAAGAAGCTCATCCGTCTCCTCGCCCTCAGCCGTGCCTACCGCATGACTTCCAGCGCGGGCGAAAATGCCCACGCCTCCGAAAGCGATCCCGAAAACCGCCTGCTATGGCACATGAACCGCCAGCGGCTCGATGCCGAGTCCATCCGCGATGCGATGCTCGCCGCAAGCGGGCGCCTTGCCGCGCCAGCCGGCGGCCCGGGCCTTCCATTGGAGTTTCCAGAGAACGTCAGCGGACTCCCACTCAAGCCGAAGAGCAACCACCCACAGTTCGCCATCAAAACTGAGCGCCCCTCGCAGAACTACGAGCGCACACTCTACCTGCCCGTCGTCCGCACCGGCACGCAGTTAGGCTCCGCACGCCTGCGCGATGTCTTTGACTTCCCCCAGCCCGCGCAGATCACCGGCAAGCGCAACGAGACCACCGTGCCCACCCAGTCCCTCTATCTCCTCAATGCCGACTTGATCCGCCAACGCGCCGCCGATCTCGCGGGTGATTTGCTCGCCACCACAAAGGACAGCGACCCCTCCCGCATCGCCCGCCTTTGGTTGCGTGTTTTGAATCGTCCCGTCACCCCTGCCGAGCAAGCCGACGCGCTCGACTTCCTCAAAGACACCAGCCATGGCACACCTGCGACGGCTGCGTGGACAGAGCTGGCCCGCGCCTTGTTCGGCACCAATGAGTTTCTCCTTCGGTACTGAGTTCAGTTGATTTGAATCCGCCATGACCGCCCCCTTTTCATCCCTTTCCCGCCGCGCCTGGTTGCAGCGCACCAGCGCCGGATTCGGCGCCATGGCACTGCATGGGCTGGCGCAGGGCGCCGCGAATCCGCTCGCCCCGCTTCCATCCCGGCTACAGGCCAGGGCCAAGCGTGTCATCTTTCTCTACATGGCCGGCGGTCCCTCGCAGATGGATCTCTTCGATCCCAAGCCGCTCATTCAGAAAAAACACGGCCACAGCGTCGCGGTGCCTCTGCCTGAGAAGGACAAACACGTCAGCACCGCCAAGCTCCTCGCGCTCGGCACGGAGATCCCCGTGCGCCCGCGTGGGCAATCCGGCGTCACCATTTCCGATCTACTGCCGCACACCGCTGCCATCGCGGATGAGCTATGCCTGCTGCGCGCCGTGCACGCGGATAACAACCAGCACGGCCCCGCCGCGCTCCAGTTCCACACCGGCGTCACCGCTGAGGCCCGGCCCTCCATGGGCTCATGGATCAGCTACGGCCTCGGCACCGAGAATCAAAACCTGCCCGGCTTCCTCACCATCCATCCCGGCATCGAGACCCGGCTCTACGGCTCCTCCTTCCTCCCCGCCGCGCATCAGGGCACGCCTGTCGTCCTTCCTGCCAAGGTTACCGATCCCGCCATAGACTTCCTCACGGATGCCACCACGGACAGCGCCACCCAGCGCCGCCGCTTTGATTTCATCCAGCGCATGAACCGCCGCCTCATCGAACACGATGCCGCCGATGTCCGCCTTGAAGGCATGGTCCAAAGCCTCGAAACCGCCTTCCGCATGCAGACCGCCGCCCCCGGCCTCGTGGACCTCTCCAAAGAGACCGAGGCCACCAAAAAACTCTACGGCATCGGTGGCAAGGCCACGGACAAAAACGGCCGCGCCTGCCTGCTCGCCCGCCGTCTCAGCGAGGCCGGCGTCCGCTTCGTGCAGGTGACCCTGGACGGCTGGGATCACCACGGCGACATCCGCGGAAATCTCCCCAAATCCTGCGCCGCCGCCGATCAACCCTGCGCCGGATTGATCCGCGATCTGCAATCACGCGGCCTGCTCGATGAGACCCTCGTCGTCTGGAGTGGCGAGTTTGGCCGCACCCCCTGGAGCCAGGACCTCAGCGGCACTTCCCCCATCGAAAAACACGGCCGCGAGCACCAGCCAGACAGCTTCTGCACCTGGATGGCCGGCGGCGGCGTCAAAGCCGGCTTCATGCACGGCGAGACCGACGAATTCGGTTACCGCCCCGTCGCCGGCCGAGTCCATCTCCACGATCTCCACGCCACCATCCTGCACCTCCTCGGCCTCGATCACGAACACCTCACCTGGCGCAAACTCGGCCGCGACTACCGCCTCACCGACGTCTCCGGCGAAGTGGTGCGCGAGATCATCGCTTAACAAAAAAAATAGGAGCCGCAGAGGAGAAGGAGAGCAAGGCGACAGTGATCAGAGTTTTCATCGATGGATTTGGTTTGAGTTGTGTGATCGGTAGAATTGCCGGTTATTCAAGCCAGCAGGATGGACGCTTCACCTTTGGTCCGATTCTTTCGGCATCCGCATCACCCGATTTCTACGCTCTGTCCCACTGCCGCCTCATAAATCTGGTGTAGCATGAAAGTCTGCTGTGCTCCGATCTTCTGGCCAAACTGAGCCGTGAGGTACATCCCCACCGCGATCAGAAGCATGAGGGTGACAATCCACAGCCCCCACGCCTGCATGCCCAGCCAGAACTGGCAGCCCCCCAGCACTCCAGAAAAAGCACCGACCGAGCCCACCAGCATGTATCCGTACAAAAAGGCCGCCCATACGTTCGTACTCGGGCCATAGGTTCCATCCACACGTGTTCTCCCTTCGCCTTCGGGCTCCAGGCTCAGGCTGAGACGTGGTGACCAGTATTGAGTGTCCTTTTCCACCACATGCAGGCTCACATAGCCCGGAAAACTTTTCACCTCACAACGGTCCGCAGGCTCGCGTACGTATTTTGTGATCAATTCCCCTGCCCCCTCCACATCGATGTCGATCACATGCGAAAAGCGGGTCGGAGACGAAAGCTGCTCATGATGCACAGGCTAGCGGATCGCTGGCGTCCGCGTCTAGCGCCTCTGTTGCGCCTGATTGTGCCAGTGTTATTAATGTCGGATTGCGAAACCTTTCTGAGACAGGAACGGAGGCGAAGGCCCTGCCTCGCACGCCAAGATCGACATGGTGAATCTCAAAATCCACGGCGTGATCAGCTCTGTAGTCGGATACACTGCCAAGATCGTCCAGATGGCACAATTCGAGTGCTTTGACCGACTTTGATTTTCTCATGCCTACCAAATCCACTTCCGCCAACTCCGCGAGCCTGAGCAAACCAACTCAGCGTTCAAAAAAAACCAACCAGCCTCGGAGGGCTTCCTCGGGCGATACGCCGACGAGTTTGACGGCTGCAGGTGTCAAAAAACATGTAGTGAGCAAGGCGGGGGTTCGTACAGAGACGCAGCGGGAGATGACCGTCGCGGAGATTTTGACAAAGATGACATCAGGGACTTCTCCAGGAGAGCCATTGGAGCAGATGAAGGCGCTTATCGCTGGAGCTTCTCCTGATGAGGCCAAGGCTCTGCGCCGGGCTTTGTTTGCGCCCGAAACGACCGGGCCCGAAGGGGTCGATCCCGATGCCGAACTCTCCCCTGGCTGGCGTGAGGGAGCGTATCCCTACCTCAATTTGCTCTCGCGAAAAAAATACGAGAAGCAGAAGTATCAACTCCAGGTGGAACTGCTGAAGCTGCAAGCCTGGGTGAAGGAAACGGGGCAGCGTGTGGTCATCCTCTTCGAGGGACGTGATGCCGCAGGAAAGGGTGGGGCCATCAAGCGCTTCATGGAGCATCTCAATCCCCGCGGTGCCCGTGTCGTCGCCCTGGAGAAGCCGAATGAGGTCGAGCGCGGGCAGTGGTATTTTCAGCGCTACATTTCCCACCTACCCACCAAGGGCGAGATCGTGCTCTTTGACCGCAGTTGGTATAACCGCTGCGGAGTGGAGCGCGTGATGGGCTTCTGCTCGGATGCGGAATACAACGAGTTCATGCGCCAAGTGCCCGAGTTTGAGCGCCACCTGGTCCGCAGTGGCGTGTTTTTATTTAAGTTTTGGTTCTCCGTCAGCCGTGAGGAGCAGCGCCGTCGTTTCAAAGAGCGCAAGGCGCACCCCTTGAAGCAATGGAAGCTTAGCCCGGTCGATCTGGCTTCCCTGGACAAGTGGGACTCCTACACACGCGCCAAGGAGGCCATGTTCATGAACTGCGACACATCAGATGCACCGTGGACCGTCGTGAAGTCCGACTGCAAGAAGCGAGCCCGACTCAATGTGATGCGCTACTTCCTCCATCGGTTGCCTTATACCAAGCAAAACATCGACCGCATCGGTCCGGTCGATCCGCTCATCGTCGGTCGTCCGTCCCTGGTGCCCAGCCGTGGCGACGACCAGCTCGCCAGCGCTGGAAATGGCTAGGCGGTGCTCATCGCACAAAACCTGCTTTCAATTGGGCAAGCAGCGGTGAGTTCGTGGGGCATTCTCATAGCAACCTGTGGGTTCATGAAATCCATCAAAATCCTTCTTCTCTCCCAGTCTGACATCATCCAGCTCGACCTGAGTCGCGATGACGTGCTCGGAGCGGTCGAACAGGCTATGCGTGAGCATTCCGCTGACAGCTACGAGATGCACCCGAAGATCGGTGTGCACCCCGCTGGCACCGACCCGGACTACTTCATCCACGCCACGCCAGCCTACCTCAAGCAGCTCGGTGCCTGCGGACTGAAATGGGTGGGTGGTTTTGCAAAAAATCCACCGCATGGCCTGCCCATTGTCACGGGCATCCAGGTCTGCAATAATGTGGATACTGGCATTCCTCTGGCCGTGATGGACTGCGCCTACCTCACTGGGCTACGCACCGCGGCCGTGAGCACCGTCAGCGCTTTGCCCTGAGCTGAGCATCGCATCTGCGGCGGCGTTGAAGCTGCGGGAAAAAGATGCCAGCACTGAAGTCGTATGACTCGATGTCCGTCATCACGTTCAGTCATCGAAACTTCCCCGCAGCTACGATTCTTCTCACCATGAACATGTCCACACGCCGCTCATTCCTGCGCACCACCGCCGCCGGATCATTGACTGCTGGTTTTCAAACGGCAGGAGCCGAAGATACGGCTCTCGCACCTCGCGCGCAGGTGGCGATCACGGGCGTTTACGGCGGTTATCTGTCGCAGATCCTCGCACGCGGTGAAAAGCCAGCGGACTACGGCATCAATGCGGTTTGGGTCGGTTCAGGCGGACTGAAGGCGGCGGAGATCGCGCAGCATCGCGCCATGGGGCTGAAGGTTTTTGCGGAGTTCAACTCCATGCATCACGCGGCCTTCTTGCGCGAGCATCCAGACGCCGCACCCATCGGCCCGGATGGAAAGCCGAGCCCGGCACACAATGGCTGGCAGGGCGTGAGCGCCCACCACGCGGGCTACCGTCGTGAGCGCATGCAGGAGTTTCGCCGGGTACTGGAGACCTTTGAGATCGACGGCATCTGGCTGGACTACCACCACGCTCATGCGAGCTGGGAGCAGGCCACCCCGCAACTGCCAGACACCGACTTCTGCCCGCAGGCTTTGGTGGAGTTCACGCGCAAGACCGGCCTCAAGCTGCCCGCAGAAGTGCCTGCCGCTGCCCGCCTGCTGCTCGGCGAGCAACGGCAGGCGTGGACCGACTTTCGCTGTGCGGTATTCACCGAATGGGTCCGCGAGTATCGCGAGATTCTCAACGCTACGCGGCCAGTGGCGCTGCTGGGCACTTTTCACTGCCCCTGGGACGAGAATGATCATGCCGGCGCCATGCGCCAGAAGCTGGCCATCGACCTCAAGGCGCAGGCCGCTTATCTCGATGTTTTCAGTATCATGCCTTACCACGCGCGATTCGGTCATGCTACGGACCCTGTCTGGGTCTCACGGCAGACGCGCCAACTGGGCGAGCACCTTGGCATCCGAGGCACCCCAGGAGAAAAGCATCGCATCTGGCCCATCGTGCAACTTGCCGACTGGGGCGAGGCCGTGCCCGTCGAACAGATTCGCGCCGTCATCGACCACGGAACACGGCTGCCCGCCACCGGCGTCATGGCCTTCCGCTGGGGAGGCTTTGCCAATGACTGGCCCAAGGTGGAGGCCATGGGTGCCGCCTACCGGGCACTGCGGTCAGGGAAGTGATGGAGTGATGCGCTCAGCCGTGAAAAATCGCGCGCGCGTCCTGGGTCATCTGCCGCACGGCGGGGTGCTCGATCATGCGTTTGCCGGTGATGGCATAAAATCGGATGCGGCAGGTATCGGCTCTTCCCACCACTTGATAGTTGTAGCAGGAAACGGCGTCGGCCAGTGACACGGCGGGCAGGGCGATGTAGCCGCGACCTTCCGCTGCCATGGTCTTCATGAGGGCGGGGTCGTCGAACTCAGCCACGACCTTGGGTTCGATCTGATGCTCGTGAAACCAGGTGTTCAGCGCACGCCGTAGCGCGGTGTTTTCTGTGGGCAGGAGGGCCGGGGCACCGTGCAGTGAATGGGGAAAACCGCGCCGGAGTCGCAAGCCAAGCTTTTTCTCCGCGCAAAACACGGTGCCCGTCTCCCCGAGCGCATGGCTGAAGGTCTTGAAGTTCGTGCTGCTGGATGCGGATTCGTCACTGAGAACGACATCCAGCCGGTGCACGGCAAGCTGCCCGAGCAGGTCGGGCAGTTTTCCCTCGCGGCAGATGACATGCACGGTCTGCGGCAGTGAGAAAACAGGGCCCAAGATCTCATTGGTGACGAGCTTCGGCAGCGAGTCCATCACTCCGACATTCAGGCGCACATTCATCGCGGAGGGGCCTTGTTTGATGACGCTGGTCAGCTCCAGTCCGAGAGCAAAAATCTGCTGCGCATAGATGAAGGCGGTTTTCCCGGCATCAGTCAGCGTCAGGCCGCGCCCCTCGCGGCGGAAGAGCTTCTCACCCAGGGCAGTCTCCAGCTCGCGAATCTGCTCTGAGATCGCGGGCTGTGAGATATGCAGCTTTTCTGCCGCATGTGAGATGGATCCCTCCTTGGCCACGGCCCAGAAGTAGCGGAGATGGTGATAGTTCAGTGAGTCCATGTGCAGCCAGACTATTCGGTTAAACCGATGATTCCACTCGGAAATGGATACTCGTTTGCTCTGCCGTGAAGTTCCAAAATGAAGTGTAGAAAACGATGACTTTATGAAGGCGAATTCTGATCCAACACCTGATGTAATCCATCCGAGCCACATCCTGGCTCCAGTGGATTTTTCCGAGCCATGCCTCCACGGGCTCAGCGCTGCGCTGGACTTGGTGCGGCGCTTTGATGCGAAGCTCACTCTCGTGCATGTGGTGAAGCATCAGCCGCATGGTTCGCATGTGGTGCTGGATGCCGTCGGCCTTCAGCAGGACTGGCAGCGCCCGGCGCGTGAGCAGCTCGCGGAGTTCGTGGCGGAGCATGTGCCTGCCGATGTGCCGGTGCGGCAGGTGGTGGCTGTGGGTAAACCTTTTCATGTGGTCGTGGAACTGGCCGCCGAGTTGGAGTGTGATCTCATCGTCATCTCAACCCATGGTTACACGGGTCTGGCTCATGTGCTGCTCGGCAGCAATGCGGAACGCATCATCCAGCACGCGCCATGTCCCGTGCTCGTGATGCGCGGACGTCCGGATGAAAGCAGGCCGGCGGCGAATGCCACCGCCTTCCGTTGGATACTGCTGCCCACAGACTTTTCTGAGAACTCACGCAAGGCCTTTCCGCTCGCCGCCGCTCTTGCTCGTGAGTTTGATGCGCGGCTGTTCCTGGCCAATGTGCAGCCCGCCATCGCGATGACGGGCGAGATTCCGCTGGTCTTTACAGAGCAGGAACTCGCCTCCCGGCACGTCAAGATCGAGGCTGAG
>NZ_JBIPNG010000284.1:0-8572 GCF_044373815.1 Prosthecobacter sp.
AGAATGACGCCTTGGCCTCAAGGCTTGCATTCAAAGTATCCTAGCCGACACTGAAAGCCCCCCAAACCACCCTTTATGAGCAAAGCCTCCGTCGAAGACATCAAACTCGCCTCAGCAGGCCTCCGTGGCCAGCTGGCCGAGCAGTTCGCTGATACCAGCACCCCGAACATCCCGGAGGACTCCAACATCCTACTCAAGCACCACGGTTCCTACCAGCAGGATGACCGCGATGTGCGCGCCGAACGCACCAAGGCGAAGCTGGACAAAGCTTGGAGCTTCATGATCCGCAGCAAAATGCCCGGCGGCCGTATCACCGCGAAGCAATGGCTCATCCATGACGACCTTTGCGAAAAGGCTTTCGGGAACATGCGCCTGACGAACCGTCAGGGCATCCAGCTCCACGGCGTGCTCAAAGGCGGCCTGAAGGAAGTCATTTCCAATGTCTGCCACAGCGGCCTCAGCACCATGGGTGCCTGCGGTGACGTGGTGCGCAACACCATGGGCCCGGCGGCTCCGATCAAGGATGCCGTGCATGCTGATACTCAGACGCTTACGGAAGAAATCAGCCAGCGCTTCCTGTGGCGCAGCCAGGCTTATGCCGACATCTGGCTGGACGGCGAGAAGCTGGAGCCCGAGTGGACGCAAGATCCGGAAGTGAATCCTGCCGTGCGTGAGGCAACAAAAGCCCCTGAAGGTGATGACCCCATCTACGGCAAGGTCTATCTGCCGCGTAAATTCAAGATCGGCGTGGCCATCCAGCCCTGCAATGATGCGGACATCTACTCCCAAGATCTGGGCCTGGTGCCGCACGTGGTGGACGGTGCCGTCGAAGGCTATACCCTCACTGTCGGTGGCGGCTTTGGCATGAGCCACGGCCAGCTCAGCACCCGCCCCTTCCTCGGGCAGCCGCTCCTTTATGCGAAGCGTGCGAACGTGGTGGATGCCGTCGAAGCCATCGTGACCACCCAGCGTGACCATGGCAACCGCACCGAGCGCAAGAACGCCCGCATGAAGTACACCGTGCAGAGCATGGGCCTCGACGGCTTCCGCGCCGAAGTGGTGCGCCGCCTGCCGGGCATCGAAACCTTCCCGCCGAAGGAGCTGAACTTTGATAGCGTCGAGGACAAGCTCGGCTGGCACGAACAGGGTGACGGCAAGCTCTACTGCGCCGTGCATGTGAGCATGGGCCGCATTGTGGACCGTGAAAACGGCCCGCACTACCGCAGCGCCTTCGTGGATCTCTGCAAAACGCTGGACCTGCCGCTGATCGTGACGCCGAACACGAACATGATTATTGCCGACGTGGCACCGGAGCAGAAGGACGCCGTGGATGCCATTCTGGCCAAGCACGGAGTCATCCACGCCGATGGCATGACCCGCGCCCGCAAGGTGGCCCACGCCTGCGTGGCCCTGCCGACCTGCGGCCTGGCCCTGAGCGAATCCGAGCGTGTGCTGCCGGGCTTCATGGACAAGATCGACGAAGCGCTGCGTGAACTGGGTCTCGAAGACGAGCCGATCCTCTTCCGCATGACGGGCTGCCCGAACGGCTGCGGCCGCCCTTACAACGCCGACTTCGGCTTTGTGGGTCGCTCGCCGAACAAGTACGCGATGTTTGTGGGTGGTAGCATCCGCGGCAATCGCCTCGCCGGCCTGGAGTACAAGACCGTCCTCGGTGAAGAAGTGCCGGTGAAGGTACGCGCCTTCCTGGAAGCTTTCAAAGCGGAGCGCAAGGACGGCGAAATCTTCGCCGACTGGTTCGCCCGCACCCGCACCACGGGTGAGGCACCGACGCCGGAGCAGTTCCACATCGAACTGGCTGAACGTGCCGCCAAGCTGGCCGAAGCCAAGACGACGGCTGCTGAGGCGGGTTAATCCTCCAAAAAGCATCGAATTCGAGGCGGCCCGCACCTAGCGGGCCGCCTTTTTTGTGGCTGGGGCCGCTGTCAATTCCTCCAAAAGGTGGCCATAATCCTCCAAAATCGTTGCCAAAACTCCAATAACCGGGTTTCATCCTCCAAATGAGCCTGACTGTAACCTTGTTTGGTGATTCCCTCCGGGAAGCGGCGAAGCCATGGCTGGAAGAGCTGGGGAAATCCGACCGTGACCGCCTTTTGAGGCTGCTCAAGCTCGCGGTGGCGGAGAAAACGCGGCTCTCGGACGTGCTGAACACGCTCTTTTATGGCCAGGATACCCAGACCGCGCTGGCCAACCTGACCCGGCTGCGCAAGCGGCTGAATGATGCGGCCAAAGGTGATCCCACTCAGGGTGGGGCTGACCTCAGCCTGCAAATCCACGTCGATACGAAGAAGCAAAGCCCGCCGACCGAGCGCACGGTGTGGTTCACCGGGCCGGATGAGGCGGTGCTGAGGGTGACGCGGTTTTCCCAACAGGTTACAGCGGATGTGGCGGGCAGGCCGTTTATTCCCTCCAAGGGCATCGCGACTACGGGGAGTGCCATGGAGGGGAAGAAAATCTTCGTTCGCTTCTTCGTCTCCTATGCTCGTGCCCAGAAAGACCTCGCGGACAGTCTGGTTGAGGAACTCAAAAGCCAGTTCGGCTGCTCCAGCCGATATGAAGTCGAGTTGTGGATGGATCAGGACACTTCCATTGGCGAACGCTGGCATGAGCGCATCCAGGCGGCGATTCATGCCTCGGATTTTGGATTGCTTCTCATTGGGCCGGAGTTTCTGAATCGAAAGTACATCAAGGAACACGAGCTGCCGCACTACATCGGGAATGCGCCGGGGCGGAAGCCCATCCTTCCCGTGGGCTTGATCAAGGTGGACTTCAAAGAGCAGGATTTGCTGGGGCTCGTGGAGCATCAGATCTTCCGCAAAGCGGGAAGGAACGCCGAAGCTCGTTTCTATGAGGAGATGCAGGGCACGGCCAAGAAGCGTGAGTTTGTCCATCAGCTCTTCCTCGCCATCCAGAAACGTCTCGATGGCTGCTTCGCTCCCATCTCTCCAGGTGACGCGGGCACTCCTGCCTGCAAAGAGAACGAGGAGACATCCGAAGTGCAGGCAGGAGTGCCTGCATCACCTGATCTCCAGCGCTTCATGCCTACCCCGGAGGAGACGAAGCATTTCCAGCGCACGCGCGGCCTTGCTCATCATCTCGCGGCGCGGGAGTCGATCGATCCGGCAAAGGCAGGTGCCGGTGAGGCTAGGGACGCGCTGGATGAACTCGAAGGCTGGGCGGTGAGGGCGGAGGGATCTCCGTTTTTTGCGCTGCTGGGAGAGGTCGGTATTGGCAAGACCACGACGCTGAAGCAGTTCACGCGGCAGTTGATTGAGAAGCGCCAGAAGGATCCGGCGAAATACCCACTGCCCGTTTACATCGATCTGCGTGACTACGTGAGCGACAAGCCCGAGGCGGTGCCGACCATTGAGGAGTTGCTAACCAGCGTGATTCAACGCTCATGGCGAGTCACTGACCGCACCGTCACGGCAGGTGATCTGCTGCGGTTGGTGCGCGAGGAGGGTGCGCTCATCATTTTCGACGGGCTGGATGAAAAGATCGTCCACCTCACGCAGAACCGTGCGCGGGATTTCATCCGCACGCTGTGGTCCGTGCTACCCCAGGCCATGCTGTCACCTAGCCAAGCTTCCATATGCAAAGGCAAGATGCTGCTCTCCTGCCGCAGCCATTACTTCCGTGATGTGTGGAGCCAGAACGCCATGCTCACTGGGGAAGATCGCGAAGGCATCGACCGCAGCCAATATCCGGCGTTTTGCCTGCTGCCTTTTGATGAGGGGCAGATTCGCGGTTACCTCACGTCCTTCCTTGGGGATGAGAAACGCGGTGGGGAAGCTTTTGAACTCATCGCTTCCATTCACAATCTGCGTGACCTCGCGGAGCGCCCCTACTTGCTCAGCCTCATCAGCGGTCGTCTGGGTGAACTGGAAGCGCTGCAAATGCGTGGCGAAACTGTCAATGCGGCACGTCTGTACGATCTCGTGGTGCGTTCGTGGTTGAGCCGCGATGACGGCAAGCACCACCTTGATGCCATGCACAAGCGCCGCCTCATGGAGGCGCTGGCCGCCGCCCTCTGGCGCAGTGGCGAAAAGCAGTGGGACGTGGATCGCTTGGAAGAATGGTTTGATGAGTTTCTGCACCGGAACCCCGCCATCGCTTCGGCGTATGCGAACAAAGACCGCTCTCTGCTGAAGGAAGATCTGCGCACCGCCACTTTCGTGCTGCGGCCAGATACGGAGGCGAAACACTTCCGTTTCGCCCACACGTCTTTGCAGGAGTACTTTCTGGCCAGCCACCTGTTCCGTGCGTTGGTGGACAAGGCGGATGCTGAGTGGGACATGCCGATGGTCTCGCTGGAGACACTGGATTTTTTGGGGCAGATCCTCGCGGCGAATCTTTCCGGTGTCGCCCTCTCTTCATTAGAACGCATTCTCGGCGGCAGTTGCCTGCCTGCGACCTGCCTAGCATTCAAATACTGGCTCGAAGCTATTAAGCAAAGTCATCCCGAGCCGCAGCCGCAGCAGGTGAATCTGGCGGGTGCGGATTTGGATGAATGGCACATCAAAGGCCGGAGCAAAGAGCAGCCGCTGAATTTGCGGGGAGTGAATCTGCGGAGTGTGCAGCTCAACCGTGCGCGTGTTGAGTTCGTCGATCTTTCGGATACAGACCTGTCTGGACTGGAGGCGCGTCAGGCTTTGTTCCTGCAGGTGAATGCGGCTCGTGCGAAGCTGACGCAGGCGGATCTGGCAGGTCTGGAATGGCGGGGTGGCTCGCGGCAAGGCGCATCAGTCGAACAAGATATGCTCGAACTGGCGGAATTACTTCAGGTAGAAACCACAAGTCTGAGTCTCGCCACGGTTCCCCGTGCGCTGAGGGCGCTAGCGTTCCCACAAATTTATATTGGTCACGGCAGCGGTGCCACTTGCTGCGTCTGGAGTCCTAATGGGAGTGCCGTTCTTACAGGCTCCAATGACGGACGTTTGAAGGTCTGGGACGCCGCCTCCGGCAGGGAACTTCTCACTCTCACGGGGCATAGCGGTTACGTTAATTGTTGTGCCTGGAGTCCCGACGGTGCACGACTGCTCTCGGGATCTTATGACCGTACCCTCAAGCTTTGGGATGCCGTCTCCGGGAAGGAACTCCTTACCCTCAAGGGGCATTCAGACTCAGTCGATTGCTGCACCTGGAGCCCAGACGGTGCGCGCCTAGTCTCGGGCTCCTCTGACAATTGTCTCAAGCTCTGGGATGCCACCACCGGCAGGGAACTTCTCGTCCTCACCGGGCATTCCCGTGCTGTCAACTGCTGTGCCTGGAGCCCAGACAGCTCGCGCCTGCTCTCAGGTTCCTCAGACCACACCCTTAAGCTCTGGGACGCGGCCTCCGGAAGAGAGATCATCACCCTCAAAGGGCATGCCCGTCCCGTCAACTGCTGCGCTTGGAGCCCAGACAATGCGCGTCTGCTCTCAGGATCCTCTGATCGTACCCTCAAGGTCTGGGATGCTGCCTCAGGCGGAGAACTCTTCGCGCTCACGGGGCATGATAACCCCGTCAACTGCTGCGCCTGGAGTCCTGACGGCACGCGCCTGCTTTCGGGCTCATTTGATCACACCCTCAAACTTTGGAACGCCCTAACCGGCAATGAACTTTTCTCCTTCGCGAAGCATTCCGATCCCGTCAAATGCTGCGCCTGGAGTCCCGACGGCAAGCGCATAGTCTCGGGCACTTGGGACAGAACCCTCAAGCTCTGGGATGCCGTCACCGGTAGGGAGCTACTTGTCCTTGCGGGACATGGCCGTTCCGTCAACTGCTGCACTTGGAGTTCCGACGGATCGCGCCTACTCACGGGCTCAAATGGCCATACTCTCAACTTCTGGAGCGCCTCCTCTGGGAGAGAAATCCTCGCACTTACGGGATATTACAGTGGTGTCAGTTGCTGCGTCTTGAGTCCTGACGGCTCACGCCTGCTCTCGGGCTCCTATGACAACACCCTCAAGCTCAGTGATGCAGCCACTGGCAAAGAACTTCACTTACTCACGGGTCATGCCCACTGGATCACATGCTGCGCTTGGAGTCCGGATGGCTCATTCCTGCTTTCAGGCTCCGACGACAAGACCCTCAAGATCTGGAATGCCGCCACAGGCAAAGAAATTCGCTCACTGACGGATCATGCCCACTGCGTCACCTGCTGCGCCTGGAGTCCTGATGGCTTTCGACTGCTCTCGGGTTCCTATGATAACACCCTCAAGGTCTGGGATGCCGCCATTGGCAAAGTTCTTCTCTCACTCACGGGTCATTTCCACTGGATCACCTGCTGCGCTTGGAGTCCAGATGGCTCACTCCTGATTTCAGGCTCCGACGACAACACCCTCAAGATCTGGGATGCCACCACTGGCAAAGAACACCTCTCTCTTACAGGGCATGCAAGCGCCGTTACCTGTTGTGCCTGGAGTCCCGACGGCTCACGCCTGCTCTCAGGTTCTGAAGATAAAACTCTCAAGCTCTGGGATGCCCCCACTGGCAGGGAGCTGCTCTCACTCACGGGGCATGCCAGTTACGTCAAATGCTGCGCCTGGAGCCCCGACAACTCGCGCCTGCTCTCGGGCTCTACTGACAGCACCTTCAAGCTTTGGGATGCAAACACCGGCGAATGTCTTTGGACTGGGTGCATTCTCCCCGAAAACCAATCCGCCGTCATTAATGGCGCTGGCACTGAAATCCTCCATGCCACCCGCGAGGCGTGGCGGTGGCTGGGGTGGGAGGAGAGGGATGCGAAGGGGCGGTTTATTCGGCGGCTGCCGGCGGAGGTGTTTGGGCCGATTCCGGGGATGGAGGATTGAGGGATGGGGGGTTCGTGGGGAGCTGGTTTCCGGGCCGGGCCCCTTGTTGCGGCGCAACAAGGCAACTTTTATTTCTGACCATTACGGCACTTGTGTGAGGCGTTTCTTTGGGCCACAGACTCGGCTATGTCTCTCCCGTTCTATCATTACCTGCATCTCATCGGCCTGATCCTTGTTTTCATCGGCTTTGGCGGTCTGTTCTCCAGCGAAGGTGCCAAGAAGGCCATGATGTGGCATGGCATCGGTCTGGTCATCAGCATTATCTCCGGATTCGGCATGCTGGCGAAGCTGGGCATCATGGGCACGATGCCGGTGTGGGCCTGGATCAAGATCGGCCTGTGGCTGGTGCTGGGCTTTCTGCCAGTGCTGGCGAAGCGCCGCGTGATCGCCGCGCCGCTGGTGGTGCTGATCGCTGCTATTACCGGAGCTGGTCTGGCTTATCTGGGGTATTTCAAGCCGGCGTTTTGATCTCTGAAGATCAGGAAAAGGTCAAGCGGAGGGATTAGGATCAGCCCAGATAACCAAGGGGTCAGAATCCGCTTCCATTTCGCTTTGGCGGCCGATAGTTCTCCATGAAGAGAATTGTCGCTCTGGCCGCCTGCCTGACCGCCATACAGCTTGTAGGCTCCATGCTCTGGCTCGGACGTCTGCCTCACAAGGGGGAGGTGCTGGGCGTGTTTTTGATTGCGTTTGTTATTTCCGCCTTTGCGTGGGCTTTTGAAAAAGATGAGGGCAAATGAGGCGATTCGGCCGAACAGGCTCGGAAGTCTGGCCCTTTTCAAACTGAGACAGCCACCTGATTCACGAGTGTGAAGGCAGGTGGTCTTGTGAAGGGCATCATTCCGGTTTGATGCGGGGGCGCTGGTCGACGGGCAGGAGTGCCCATCGTACTGTTGAGGCGTTCCGCCTTCGGATTTCAGACGAAGGCGAGACGCCTCGAGCCGTTGACAGGCCGGAGGCCTGTCCTCCGATTAGGAGCCTAGGGCTTTGCTTTTTTCGGTGGCGGCGCGGACGGCTTGGATCATGGCGTTGCGGAGGCCGTGCTGCTCGAGTTTTTCGAGGCCGGCGATGGTGGTGCCGCCTGGGCTGGTGACTTCATCGCGCAGGGACGCGGGGTGTTTGCCGCTGGTGAGGACCATTTCGGCCGCACCGGCGACGGTTTGCGCCGCGAGGCGTACGGCTGCGGCGCGTGGCAGGCCCATGAGCACGCCGCCGTCGGCGAGGGCTTCGATGACGGTGTAAACATAGGCGGGACCGCTGCCGGAGAGGCCGGTGACGGCATCGAGCAGTTTTTCGGCGACTTCATCCGCCGTGCCGACGGCTCCGAGAATTTTCTCCGCGAGGGCGGCGTCCTTGGCGGTGGCCTTGCTGCCGCGTGCGAAGGCAGCGGCTCCTTTGCCGACGAGTGCGGGGGTATTGGGCATGCTGCGAATGACGCGTTGCTTGCCACCGAGCCAGGTTTCGAGATTGGCCAGCGAGACCCCGGCGGCGATGCTGAGGTACAGGCGCGAGCCTTTGACCTGGGAGAGAGCCTCGCACAGGGACTTTATGTCTCCGGGTTTCACGGCGAGGATGATGACGTCTGATGCTGCCGCCACTTCTGCCGGTGTGCCGGTGATCGTTTTGCAGGCGAGGCATTTGCGCAGGGAGTTCACGGCCTCGGGCATCACATCGCTGAGCGCCACATTCAGGCTGGTTTTGCCAAGCGCCTGCTCCACGCCGCGCAGGAGCGCGCCGCCCATTTTTCCACAGCCAATGAG
>NZ_JBIPNG010000032.1:0-26899 GCF_044373815.1 Prosthecobacter sp.
GAAAAGATCATCGCCGCCGGGCCCTCTGCCAAAGTGTATCGTGGAGTGGAGACGATGACGGGGCGGAAGGTGCTGATCAAGGTCCTGCTGCAGGATCACGAGACGGTGAATCCGCTGGATCGGGAGCTCCTGCAACTGCTGGCTCCTTCGCTGATGCAGATGCGGCATCCGCAGATCGCGGGCCTGATCACGCTGCTGCCCACGGAGGAAGAATTTGCCCTGGTGTCAGAATTCATGCCGGGGATGAACGGCCGGAACTTTGCCGCTGAGCGCAGGCCCTCGCCTGCGGATCTGCGCGCGCTGGCGGTGCAGCTGATGCATGCGCTGCTGGTGGGCGAGCACCTGCGCCAGCCGCACGGCGACCCGAAGCCGAGCAATCTGATCATCGCCGATCATCCCGGTGGCGGCTTGTTTCTGCAGGTGCAGGACTGGGGCCTCACGCTGGCGCGACAGACGCAACCGCCGGAGACGCTGTGGTTTCGCGCACCGGAGCTGCACGCGGGCGGCACGCCGACGACGCAGAGCGATCTCTTCACGGCGGCGGGGAGTTTGTTCTGCATGGCCACCAACACCGCACCGGCCCAAGGGACGAAGGTGGAGGAGATCATGCGGGACTGGCAGGCCTTCAACGCCGGCCATGTGCTTAGCCATCTGCGGCCGGACCTTGACCCGCCGCTGCGTGACTGGCTGGCGTGGCTTCTCAATCTGGCGCCACAGCAGCGCCCGCAGTCGGTGGCTCAGGCGCTGGATGTGCTGATGCTGAGCATGCACACCGGCTTTGCCTACATGCCGCAGCAGGCGCCGGTGATGGCCCCTGGCACCCAGACCACACCGCTGGTGGCCGCGATCCAGCCAGGGATTCCCATGGCAGTTCTTGCTGTGGAGCCTGAGGCTGGTGAGGTGGTTGAGGCCGTGGCCGTTCATTTGGATGAGCCTGTGGCTGTTGCTTCCGTTGTGTCGATCCCGGCTTCTGCGGGTGCGCCGAAGCCGAAGCCCAGCGCGCCAAAGTCCGTTACCGCTCCGGCTGCGGCCCCTGTAGCTGCGAAGTCCACCGCTGGGGCTGACGCCCCTGCAGCAGCCCCTTTGAAAAAATCCTCAGGCAGCCGTGTCGTGATGGCGGTGGTGCTGAACCTGGCGGCGCTCACCGTGATTGGGTTTTTTCTGTGGCCGTTCATTCAGAAATCCATCCCGAGCGGGGAGGTGTCCGCAGCCGTGAGCAGCGAGAAGACGCCCGCCATTGCCACACCTCTGGGCATGGCAGACAGCACGAAGGCCGACGTCACGACTGCCGCCCAAACAACGCCAGCGCCTGCGGTGACCGATGCCAAAGTCCGCTGAGCGGGTGCTGAGGCTCCTGCCCGACAGCATTCTCCATGCGGCAGGCGCTGATTTCGCATGCAGGATGTGCGTACTCCTCTCGTGAAAAGCTCCCCTGCCCTTCTCCTGCTGCTCCTCACCGCACCTGCCTCTGCGGCGGTCGATTTCGTTCGGGACATCCAGCCCATCTTCAGCGATCACTGCTATCAATGCCATGGCGGGCACAAGCAGGAAGCGGCCTTTCGGCTGGACAACAAACCGAGCGCGCTGAAGGGCGGAGACTTTGGCGTGGCCATTGTCCCCGGTAAAGCGGATGACAGCCGCCTGATGCACGCGGTGCTGGGCACGAACCCCAAAATGCGCATGCCGCGCAAGGGTGACCCGCTGAGTGTGGAGGAGATCGGCAAGCTCAAGGAGTGGATCGATGCCGGTGCGGTCTGGCCTGACAGCGCGAGCGTGAGCATCGAGCGGAAAACTGACCACTGGGCCTTCAAGCCGCCCGTGCGGCCAGCCGTGCCTGCGACGGCGAAGCACCCCATCGACGCTTTCATCCGTGAGCGCTTGGCGAAGGAAGGGCTGCAGCCCTCGCCCGCCGCTGCGCCCGAAACACTGCTGCGCCGACTTCACCTGGATATCACCGGCCTGCCGCCGACGCCGCAGGAAACCGCCGGCTTTGCCATCGCCTACAAAAAGGATCCCGCAGGCAGCATTCAACGACTGACCTCCAACCTGCTCGCCAGCCAGCACTTCGGTGAACGCTGGGCGCGGCACTGGCTGGATGCGGCGCATTACGCGGACAGCAACGGCTATGAAAAGGATCCGATGCGCTTCATCTGGTTTTACCGCGACTGGGTCATCAGCGCCTACAACCGCGACCTGCCGTATGACCAGTTCATCATTCAGCAGCTTGCCGGAGATGAATTGCCGAAGGCCACGCAGGATCAGATCGTGGCCACCGGATTTCTGCGCAACACGATGGTCAATGAGGAAGGTGGGGTGGATCCAGAGCAGTTCCGCATGGAGTCGATGTTTGACCGCATGGACACGATCGGCAAAAGCGTGCTCGGGCTCACCATCGGCTGCACACAGTGCCACAACCACAAGTACGACCCCATTTCGCAGGAGGAGTACTACCGTATGTTTGCCTACCTGAACAATGACAACGAGCCCTGGCGCGTGGTGTACACCGCCAGCGAGCAAATGCAGCGCGCGCAGGTGCTCACGCGCACGGCTGAGCTCGAAGCCAAGCTGAAGCATGAGCACTCTGACTGGCAGGAGCGGATGAAAAAATGGGTGGCCTCAGTCAAAGCTGCGCAACCGCAGTGGAATACGCTGGCTTTTGAGGACGATCCCTCTGGTGGTGAAAAGGCCCTGCGGCAGCCGGATGGGAGCATCCTCGCGCAAGGCTACGCCCCGACGAAAGGTGATGTGAAGTTTGCGGTGAAGGGATTTCATGAGGCCAGCGCTCCTGCTGCAACACGCACCATCAGCGCCTTCCGCTTGGAATTGATGAATGACCCCAATCTGCCTGCGTATGGGCCGGGTCGTTCGCAGAAGGGCACGGCGGCGCTCACGGAATTCCAGGCTGAGATGAAGATCGACGGCAAGGTGACGAAGCTGAAGTTTGTCAAAGCCACCGCTGACTATGGCGAACCGGAAAACTCACCGCTCGCCCCCTTTGCCCGTGATCAGGATGTGAAGAAGGACAAGCGTGTCACGGGCCCCATCTCGTATGCGATTGATGGCAAAGTGGACACCGCCTGGGGCATCAATGCCGGGCCAGGAAGGCGCAATGTGCCGCGCAATGCGGTCTTCGTTTTGGAGAAACCCGTCGAACTGAAACCTGACAGCGAACTGAGCGTGACGCTGAGCATGAAGCACGGCGGCTGGAACAGCGACGACCTGCAAACGATGAACCTCGGGAGGTATCGCATCAGTGTGACTGATGCGCCGAATGCCGAGGCTGATCCGCTCTATGGAAAGAAATCCGAGTTCAGCGCCTTCCGCACCAGCGTGGCGGAATGGCAGCCGGTGAATGAGGAGATTGAATCGCTGTGGAAGCAGCACCCCGAAGGCACCACCACTCTGACGCTGGATCCGCGCGCGGAGCCGCGCATGACCTCGGTGCTCAAGCGTGGTGATTTCCTCAAGCCTGACAACCGCGTGACCGCCGGTGTGCCTGCGATGCTGAATCCGCTGCCGAAGAATGCGGATAGCTCGCGCCTCACCTTTGCCAAATGGCTGGTGGACAAAAAATCGCCCACTGCCGCCCGGGCTTATGTGAACCGCGTGTGGCAAGCCTGTTTCGGTACTGGATTGGTGGAGACCGCCGAGGACTTCGGTACGCAGGGCTCGCCGCCGAGCCATCCCGCGTTGCTCGACTGGCTTGCGGTTGATTTCATGGAGCATGGCTGGAGCACCAAGCATCTGCTGCGTCTCATCACCAGCAGCGAGACTTATCAGCAGTCCAGCAAGGTGACGCCTCAGCTTTTGGAGCGTGACCCCTATAACCGGCTGCTGGCGCGTGGCCCGCGCTTCCGCGTGGAGGGCGAGGTGGTGCGCGACATCCAGCTCGCCGCGAGCGGCCTGCTCAATCCTACCATCGGTGGCCGCCCCGTGATGCCGCCTGCACCGGCCTATCTCTTTGAGAAGCCTGCCAGTTATGCGCCCTTCCCGTGGAAGGTGGATGAGGATGAGAGCCAATACCGCCGCAGCGTCTATGTCTTCCGCCGCCGCAGCACGCCGTATCCGTTTTTGAGCACTTTTGATGTGCCCAATGGCGAGAGCGCCTGCATCCGCCGCTCGAAAAGCAACACTCCGCTGCAGGCCCTGATGACGCTGAATGAAACCATGAGCATGGCCGCTTCCAAAGCCTTGGGAGATCGCATGTGGAAGGAAGGCGGCAGCGATGATGCCGCGCACATCGCCTACGGCTTCCAACTTTGCACCGGCCGCCAGCCGAGCTCCAAAGAAACGACTTTGCTATTGGACATGCTCAAGCGCCACCAGCCGAAGGCGGGCGAGATCGACTCGCATACGCTGATCGCGCGAGTGCTGCTCAATCTCGATGAGACGATCACGAAGGAGTGAGGCTCAGGGCTCATGCTTCATGTGCCAGAGCCAGTCTTTTCCTGCCTGTCCTCCCTCATCCTTCGCATCCGCCCCCGCAGACCAGAGCAGATAGCCGTTCGGTTCGAGTCGAAAATTCAGCGATTGCGCGGGGCGTGCGGGGTCGTTGATGTAGTAGAGCTTCAGGTCATCCTTCACCCTATCAAGGGACGCAGGGAAGCTGCCATGCTTCAAGCGGTGCTTCTCCAAAGCACAGGCGATGATGAGGCAACGGCGGCGAAACAACACCTGGGCAGCAGCACGCGTGATATTGCCGACGTGAGGAATGGCGATGGCTCCGAGAATGCGGCGGGGATTGGGCCAGGAGTTTTCGGCTTTGCTGCGCTGCAGCACCGTCTCCGACCGGCTGCCTGCTGTCAGCCATGCCTCAGGTCCCGGTGGTCCCAGTTGGTCCAGCATGCACTCAGTGTAAAACGCCACGTTGGCATCATGACAGCCAATGGGGCCATGAATCATGCCGAAGCAAAAAGCATCCCGCGCCAGCTTCTCCCACCACGACCCGAGGTAGCCGCCCTGCACCCATTCACTCAGCACGTCACGATGTTTTCTCAAATAGGCGAGCTGGAAAAGTACGCCCAAGATCTCCTGGCCATGGGCATACTGGTACTGCTGCAGATCATCAAACTGCCCCAGACGCACCTGTAGGCGGCCCAGCGATTCCTCCGTCCAAGCGGCTGGATGACTCATAGCTTCGTGCAAAGCGCTGAAAGCAATGCCATGCCCTGCCAGCGGAATCAGACAACCAACCATGCCCCCACGAGCTGTGCCTTCGCTGACACGCAGCATGATAAGGGCAGTGTTCTGAGTCTTTGCCACGTCCCTGTCCAAGGCTGCGCTGCGGAGATGAAGCCCAAGTTGCAGAAGGAAATCATTCAGTCCGTGGAAGTCCGGCAAGGAAACATTCCAGGGATTGTCGCCTACCGCCTCCAGCGCCTCCCGCTGCCCTGGTTTGATGATGGAGAAAGGTTTGTTCAAGCCTTCAGCCAGCTTTGGCAGCAGCCCATTGCCGTCTGCCAGCTGACGCGCCAGCACAGTCGATGCCGGTCCGTTGGACGGCCCTCTCTGCTTTTTAATCCAGTTATCCAGATCGAGTTTGTCACAATCACCGTCGTCACCCACAAGGTTTTCCGGACGAATGAAGCCCGCAGGCAGCAGCGCATTGGAAGGTGGAGTGTATCTCGGATGCGGTGGAGTCGACGGCGCCAGGTGCAGCCAGCTTTCGAAGACTGGATTGGCAAAGTAGTTGTCCTCGTCAGCCACCTTGGGCGGCATCAAAGCGATCGGGTCATCCGTGCCCAGCCGCTCGATGACGCGACGATGCACCGCCGCCATCTCCCGTGCGCTGCGCCAGTTTTCCCACTGCCACAAGACGGTGATCAGCGAGAGGATGCAGACAAGCGTCCAGCCCGTGCGGCGGTTCCACA
This sequence comes from Prosthecobacter sp., assembly GCF_044373815.1. Taxonomy (GTDB): domain Bacteria; phylum Verrucomicrobiota; class Verrucomicrobiia; order Verrucomicrobiales; family Verrucomicrobiaceae; genus Prosthecobacter. Next base: position 5,871 of record NZ_JBIPNG010000032.1, read on the forward strand.
CAAGGCGGGCCAGCCAGCGGGCAAAGCGGACGCTATAGAGGCGGGATGGGGCCTTGGTGCTGGAGGTGGAGGAGTTCATCGGCGAGTTCTTCGATTTGCAAGCGGTTGGCGAGGAGCTGCGCGGGCGTCATGGGGGGCAGTTTGGCGTAGCTGCTGAGGGTGGATTGCGGAATGGCCTCGGGCGTGGTGATGCGGAAGAAGAAGGCCAGCAGCCAGCATGCTGCGAGTGGCAGGCGGAGGGGGCGTGGGATGGAGGAGAGCAGACGTAGGAAGAGCTTCGGCGCGACAGTGTTTTGGAGTAAGGCGGACCTTGGGCGCTTTCGAGCGTTCTCCGGTTCGCGAAAAGCTCCAGAGGGCTGGAGCACTCCAGGACGCTGTCGCGAGGCTTGGAGCGACTCCTTTAAAACACGCTCAAGAAAGGCGGGTGGCGGATCGCGCCAGCGCTGGGTGCGGAGGACGGATTCGATGTCTTTGTTCATACCAGGGTGTGTTTTTGGGCGTGCAGTTTTTCGAGGCCGTAGCGGTACCGGCTGGCGATGGTCTGGGTGGGGAGGCCGAGCAGCTCACCGATTTCGCGAAAGCTCAACTCCTCCCACACATGCATGTGAATGACACTGCGCTGCTCCTCGGGAAGAGCGGCTAGTGCAGTGGTGATTTGGGCGCGTGTCTCTTCAGCCTCGGCATCAGCGGCGGGCAGAAACCAGCCGGGGGATTCGTCTGCGAATCTCTCCAACGCATCTTCACGGGTGGAACGACGCCGCAGGGCATCGAGCGCGAGGTTACGCGTGAGCGTGAAGATGACGGCGCGCTCGGATTGCGCGCTGGTGATCACCGCAACGTCCCGAGCGAGCTTTAGAAACAATTCCTGCACCACCTCCTGCGCCAGCGATTCATCCTTCGTCACCGACCACGCAAACCGATACGCACTGACGGCGTAGTCGGCATGGAGTCGGGTGAGGGTGGCTTCTGCGGGCGGCATCCGTGGTCAGTTTGGCAAACGACGCACGGATTGGGGAATTTTATTTAACTCAAATCGCCAATGCGTTCTCAGCATCACCGAAATGGCCGACATGGAGGCCCATGCGGTCCATGAGGGCGATGTGGAGGCGGCAGAGTTTGCGGTTCGGGTCGGCGCTGTGATCGTGGAAGCGACCGCCCTGGATGGTGCCGCCACCGCCGCCGGCGAGAACGACGGGGAGCTGGCGTGAGTCGTGGGCGTTGCCGTCGAAGAGGCTGCTGGTGAGCATGATCATGCTGTTTTCGAGCAGGGTGCGCTCGCCTTCATTGGTGGCCTGCATCTTGCCGAGGAACTCGCCCCAGAGCTTCACCTGATGCTGGTTCACGCGCTGGTACATGTCGAGGCGGTGCTCGTCATTGGCGTGATGGGACAGCTCGTGAATGCCGCCGCTGATGCCCTCGAGGCTGGGGAAGCGCATGTTGGAGAGGTCGTTGTTCATCATGAACGTGGCCACGCGGGTGCGATCCATCTGGAAGGCGAGGAGCATGATGTCGAACATGAGGCGCAGGTGATCTTCCGCGCTGGTGGGAATGCCGGCGCCGGGGCGCTGCATGGTGGGCACCTTCACGGTGGGCTGCCAGCCGGTGCCTTTGGTTTCGGCCTGACTGATTTTTTCGGCCAACGCCACGCGCTGCTCGATCTCGCGCACGGAGGTGAGGTATTCATCGAGCTTCTGCTTGTCGCGCTGGCTGAGCTTGGGCTTCAATGCACCGGCATCTTCGAGCACGAGGTCGAGGATGCTCTTGTCACGCTTGCGCTTGCTGCCGTCGTCAAAGAGCTGATCAAAGGCCTGCTGCGGGAAGATTTCCTTCGGGGCCGGAGTGGTCGGAGTGCTCCAGGAGATGTAGGCGGAGTAGATCGAGGTGAAGCCGGAATCCGTGCTGTAGCTGGGGCGCTCGGTGCCGAGCACGACGCTCGGCATGGGTGTGAACTTGCCCGTTTGTGCCGCGACAAGCTGGTCCATCGTGGTGCCGACTTCGACGTCGGTGGTGGTCTTCTTCACCTTGAGGCCGCAGAGCACGTTCATCTTCGGATAGTGACCGCCTTCGCCTTCGACGGTGGTCGGATTCCACAGGCCCTTGAACACGCTGATATGCTTCTTCAGCGGCTCCAACGGCGAGAGCGACTTCATGAACTCCATGCCAGCAGGGCCCTGCGTGGCGCCCCAATGATGCGGATTGACGCCGTTGCCGGTGAAGCACACGGCGAGACGGCGTGGTGCGGTGTTGTTCTTGACCGCTTCGGCTCCGAAAGAACTGATCGATTCAAACCACGGCAGCCCAAGGGCGACACCGGTGCCACGGAGAAATTTGCGACGGGAAAGGTTCATAGGGGTAAGGCGGTTTATTTATTGATTGGCGGCCACGGCGGGTTCGCTGCGGCGGTGGAGGAACTGGCGGCTGTTGACGACGTCGAGCACGGCGGCGGAGAACTTGCCATCGTTCTGCTTGAGCGCAGCCTGCATCTGCCGGAGCAGCGCTTTGTCGCTGGGCATCGTCTGACGGCCCAGAGCGTAGCCGAGGAGCTTGCGGCAGAACTGCGCGTTGAAATTGGTTTCGTTCTTTTTGAGGTAGTCACGCAGTCCGGCGAGGCCCTGGAATTTGGTGCCGTCTTTGAGCTCGCCGGTGTCGTCGATCTTGCCACCGGTTTCATCAGCGACGCGGAAGCGACCGATGGGATCGAAGCTTTCGAGGGCGAAACCGAGGGGGTCGATGCGTTCATGGCAGACGGCGCAAGCAGCATCGGTGCGATGAATCATTAGGGCTTCGCGCAACGAGGCGGGCTTCACGGCGCTGTCAGGAAGCTTCGGCACATTCGGCGGTGGCGGTGGTGAACTGAAGCCGAGCACGACCTGATAGAGGTAGTCACCGCGGACCACGGGGCTGGTGCGATTTGGGCGCGAGGTCTTGGTCAAAATGGCTCCCATGCCGAGCAGGCCGCCACGATGCTGCTGCCCGACTTTGACCTCACGGAACTCACCGCCGGTGACACCGGGAACACCGTAGAATTTGGCGAGGCGCTCGTTGAGGAAGGAGTAGTCGCCACCGATGATGTCACCGACGCTGCGGTCATCGCGCACCAGATGCGCGAAGAACTCGATGGTCTCGCGCTGCATGTCGTTGCGGATGTCCGTGGTGAACTCAGGGTACTTTTTCTCATCGACGGTGCTCTTCTCGTCGAAGCCGTTGAACTTGAGCCACTGGCCGGCGAATTCCTTGGCGAGGGCATTGGCTTTCGGATCACGCAGCATGCGCTTCGTCTGTGCGGCGAGTACTTCGGGCTTCAAAAGGCTGCCGTCGTCTGCGGTCTTGCGCAGTTCCCAGTCGGGCTGCGAGGCCCAGAGGAAATAGCTGAGGCGGGAGGCGAGTTCGAAGGCATTGAGCTTCACATCCCCAGAAGCGGCATTGGCAATGGGCAGCGTCTCAGCTTTGAAGAGGAAGTAAGGCGAGACCAGCACACGCACGATGACTTCACGAGCGGCGGATTCACGGTCGAGCTCCTTTTTACGACCCTCAAAATAGAGCGCGTCGAGCTTCTGAAATTCTTCGCCGCTAACAGGCCGGCGCCAGGCACGACCGGCGAACTGATGCAGATGCGCGAGCAGGGCTCCGTCGAACTCTTTCTGCTGCTGCGGATTGAGCTGCGACGGGGCGGTGTAGCCAAAGTCCTTCTTCATTGCCGCGAGATAGTCGCGGTCCTTGGGGCCGAGAAGCTGACCGAGCTGATCGTCGCTGAAGTAATAAACGGTGATGCCGGGCTTGCGGCGGTAGAGATTGCTGGCGACTTCTTCAAGACGGCGCTCAAACATGTCCGGGAAGGCCTGCTTCATCACGTAGAAATCACCCATGGTGCGTCGGGCGGCCTCGGTCTGCGTTTTCCAAACGGTGAGAATGCCCGGCATGATCTTGGTGACATCCCGTGGTTTGTCTGCTCTGAGATCCCACTGGATGGTGCCGTCATTGATGTCGGGATTTTCCAGATCCAGCCGGGCCTCGGCGTGGATCCAGGTGACGTTTTCCGGCAGCGGCAGATTGACCACCAGCGGCGCTGCGATGGCGAGCACCCCGGGCTCGATCTTGCGGCCCTGCGGATGTTTGCCGAAGGCGTTTTTCACGCGTTCGAGTTCGGCGATGCGCTGCTTCAGAGCTTCTGCATTGGCAGGAGGAGGAGTCGCGCCGAGGGCTTTGTGGTCTTCACCAAGCTGCTTGTTGAGCCAGTCCATGTAGATCAGGGGGCCCTTGGTGGTTTTCACATCGAGCTTGGTGATGAGCGCGATGTCGCCTTTGTTGCCGTCGCCGTCATCACCGATGCAGAGGAAGGCCTGCTTTTTGCCCTTCACCTCGGTGTTCATCTGGTAGGGACGGATGCCATCGGCGTCCTGCTGCTGGCGCTGCACGCCGCTACCTGCCTTCTTCGGATTGTTCCAAGAGAGCAGCTGCGTCTGGATCGCCTTGGCACCATCAGTCACCGCCTGCGGCACCTGGCCGGGCTTCGCGGCATCCGGGCCGGGCAATTCACGCCAGGCAACGCGGGTGAGATCAAGGAAGCGCGACTTCGGCTCGGTGGCGTTCACGAGATTGTTCCAGTTCTGCAGGAAGGGCAGCTTCAAACCGCCTTCTTTGGCGAGCTGTTCGAGGGGCGTCTGGAAATGCTTGTGCTTCCAGCAGGCGACCATGTAGTCCGCCTCACGCATGTCCTCGCCATCCTGGGGCAGATGAGGCGCCGACTTCTGCTGATACCAGACGTATAGAGCCTGCTGCGCCTGGGCTTTGACCTGCTCAGGCCCGCGCAGGCCGATGCGCTGCGGATTGAAAACGATGCCTGTGCCCGGCATGATCGTGGCGTGATCAGCCACCTTGCGGGCGGCACCGAAGTATTTATCGAGCGCCGCCGGGCTCATGAAGAGCACATCGCCGGTGTTGCTGAAACCTTCACCGCCACCGCCATCGGTCTGGAATTCTTTGGCGAAGCCGTAGTCGTGCCGGGTGAGATCGCGAATGGTGTAATCGTACTCGGCATTCGTCAGCCGACGCATGGTCACAGGTCCGGGATCGCCGGACTGCGCGGCGGCGAGGGCGTCGAGTTCGCCATTCACCCAGCCGAGGAGCGCCGTGTGCTCCTGATCGCTCATCTGATGCGCCTTGGGCGGCGGCATGTCGCCGTTTTCGATGGTGTCTTTGACCTTCAGCCACACTTCAAAATGCTTGGTCAGCTGCGGGTCCGCCGCAAACTGCTGCAAATCGACGTCGCCTTTGGTCTTTTTAGGGTTGTGGCACTCGTAGCATTTGGCCTTCAAAACGACCTCCGCGTCCTTCCAAGCGGGAGCAGCGGAAAGTGAGAACGAGCCGACGACAAAGGCGGCCAAAGTAAGATGGCGTGTATTCAGGGACATTGGGGGTACAAAAGATACGAACAACAGACGGCATTTAATCAGCAGCTTCCGCTCCTTTTTTGCGCTTTCCTGTGCTAGGAATCAGGCGAAAGCATCCCCTTGCCGAAACGTATCATTCATACCCCCATGAGTTCCTCCTTTTCACATCATGCCCCGAATCTGGAGCATGCGTTTTTGACGCGCCGCGAACTGCTGCAACGCGTCGGCATGGGCTTTGGCACGATGGCGGCCGGCTCCTTGTTCACCTCGCAGGCTTCCGCAGCAACGATGGACCCGATGGCGGTGAAACGGCCGCACTTTGAGCCGAAGGCCAAGCGCGTGGTGCATTTCTTCATGAACGGCGGGCCGTCCCACGTGGACACCTTCGACCCGAAGCCGATGCTGGACAAATACGACGGCAAGCCTCTGCCGAACGTGCTCAAAACGGAGCGCCCGACCGGGGCAGGCTTCAAATCCCCCTTCAAATTCACGAAACGCGGCGAGTGCGGGCTCGAAGTGAGCGAGGTCTTTGAAAAGACCGGGGCCTTTGCGGATGACATGTGCGTGATCCGCTCGATGCACGCTGACGTGCCGAACCATGAGCCTTCCCTTGGCCTGATGAACAGCGGCGAAGGCCGACTGAACCGCCCGACGATGGGTTCCTGGGTGACCTACGGCCTGGGCAGTGAAAATCACAACCTGCCCGGCTACATCGCGATGTGCCCCGGCGGCATGCCAACACGGCGCACGAAGAACTGGCAGTCGGCCTTCCTGCCGAGCGCCTACCAGGGGGCCTACATTAATACGGAGGACACCCGGGTCGAAAAGCTCGTGGAATTCATCAAGAACGGCTCGCTCGATCTGAAGCAGCAGCGCCGCCAGCTGGACCTGCTGCAGGAGCTGAACCAGCGTAATCTGGTGCAGCAAGACCGCGACCAGCAGCTGGAAGCCCGCGTGCAGAGCTATGAACTGGCCTACCGCATGCAGATGGAGGCCACGGATGCCTTCGACATCATGAAGGAGCCGGAATCGATGCGGAAGATGTACGGCGACCACGCTTTTGGCCGCCAGTGTCTGATCGCGCGGCGGTTGCTGGAGCGCGGGGTGCGTTTCATCCAGCTCTGGACCGGAGCGGGCCAGCCGTGGGACAATCACGACGAAATCCTCGAACACCGGAAGCTCGGTCAGCAGACGGACGGGGCGATTGCCGCTTTCATGAGCGACCTGAAGCAGCGCGGGCTGTGGGATGACACCCTCATGATGTGGGGCGGTGAATTTGGCCGTACTCCGGCGGTGGAACTGCCGGTGCCCGGCTCCAATGCGGGCAAGCAGCACGGCCGCGACCACAATCACTACGGCTTCACCATGTGGCTGGCCGGCGGGGGCGTGCGGGGCGGGTACACGCATGGCTCCACCGATGAATTTGGCTTCGCTGCGCAGGAAAATCCGGTGCATGTGCATGACCTGCACGCCACGATTCTGAACATTCTGGGCTTCGATCACGAGAAGTTCACGTACAAATACGCCGGGCTGGATTTCCGCCTCACGGGCGTGAACGAGTGCAAAGTGGTGCGGGAATTGCTGGCCTGACCGGGCCGGGAAAGCCAGCCACCGGCCTCTTGCAAGGCTGGCGCACACGTCTACAGTCGCCACCTCATGCATCGAAAAATATTCTTCGCCCTGGCTGTGCTGGTGGCCCTCGTCTTCACGATGACCCTCAAAGCCCAGGCCCAGCAGCCTGCGCCTGCCACTCCTGCCGCCACCGTGACCACGGACGCCGCCGCAGAAGACAATCCCTATGGGGATGTACTGACCTTCCAAGGCTTCGTCAAGCGCACCGGCGTCATGGCTTACCCGCTGATCATTCTCTCCATGATCGCGTTTTTCATGATTGTGCTGTTCGCCTTCACTGTCCGGCAGGGCACCGTGGTCAGCGATGCCTTCATGAATTCGGCGGACGCCCTGATTCGCAAGCAGGACTACCTGGGGCTGCTGGCGGTGTGCAACCGCCGCAACGAGTGCATCGCACGCATCACCTCGAAGACCCTTGATTTCGCCACGCGCAACCCGACCGCGAGCTTTGAAGAGGTCAAGGAAGTCACCGAGGCCGAAGGCAACCGCCAGTCCAGCCTGCTGCTGGCCCGCATCGCCTATCTGGGAGACGTCGGCGCCATCGCCCCCATGCTCGGCCTGCTGGGCACGACGCTGGGGATGATCACGACGTTCCATGAAATCTCCGGCAAGGGCGTCGGTGGCTCGAACCAGCTGGGCCTCGCCCAGGGGGTGTCCGAGGCGCTGCTCTGCACGGCCTCCGGCCTCGTCATCGGCATTCCCTCCCTGATGTTCTACGCCATCTTCCGTGGCAAGGTGAACCGCCTGATCTCCGAAATGGAAGCTGCGACGACCCATCTGATGGCCCTGCTCGCGGTGCAGTACAAGCGAGCCGCACGCGCCGTCGCCGGTCAGTAAACAGGCAGATCACCACCCGCGATGAACTTCCGCAAACAGCATTCCATCGAACCCTCGCCCATGCAGCTCGCGCCGCTGGTGGACGTGCTGTTCCTGCTCGTCATTTTCTTTGCCGTGACCTTCCAGTATGCCAAGGAGGAGCAGGTCATGGACGTCAGCGTGCCTGCCGCCGACGAGGGCAAGGAAAAGGAAACCCGCAACGTGGGCGAGATCATCATCAACATCAAAAAAGACGGCGAGATCCTCGTCAACGGCCAGAAGTTCAACACCGACGAGCTGCTGGTGAAGCTGAAGAACATCGTCTCCCTCTACAAGGATCAGGCCGTGATCCTGCGGGGTGATGAAGGCACCCCCTACCAGAACGTGATCCGAGTGCTGGACACCTGCCAGAAGGCTGGCATCTGGAACATCGCCTTTGCCACGCGCAAACCTGACGCCGACCAACCTGCTGCCACGCCCAAGTGAGATGACCGCCGCGAAGTTCCCAACCGCCTCGCGCAGTCATGCGCCCCGTTTCATTCCAGCGCTTTTCTGCCTGGTGGCGTTTTCATCCATGGCCCAGCAGCCAGCCCCGCCGCGTGCCCTGCCAGTGGAAGATGATGTGCCAAAGGCCATTCCTGTGAGTCCGCCGAAGGCACTGCCTGTACCGGATGCGCCCAAGGCAGGACAGGTGCCACCGCCCAAGACCAAGGGGCCAGATGACGACATGTTCGACTTTGCCACGCTGGCCTATGAACGCCAGGAGTGGGGCATGGCCTCGCAGTCGTATGCGAAGTACCTGCAGCAGTACCCCAGCGGCAGGCAGGTGCCGGACGCACTCTACCGCATCGGTGAGTGCTACATGAAGCAAAACCAGCTCAAGCAGGCCGCAGGCTATTACGAGGAAGTCGTGAACCGCTACCCGGACAGCGAGGGAGCCCCCTCCTGCGCCTATCGCCTCGGGGCGATGATGTTCAACGATTCCAAGTTTGCTGATTCGGCCAAGTTTTTCGGTTTTTCCGAAACCAAAACCAAGAGCGCCGCCGTCCGGCTGGCCGCTGCCTACAACAAAGGCCGCGCCTATGAAATGCTCGGAGACAAGGCCAAGCAGGCCGCCGCCTTGAGCAGTGTGATCGCGGTCAAAACGGACAATCCTTACCGCGAAACTTCTCTGCTCGCGCTTGGCAGCATCTACCTTGGTCAGGATAAAAAGGCCGAGGCACTGCCTATCTTTGACGAACTCGTCAAGACCAGCGCCGACCGTGCGATCATTGCCGAGGCCAGCATCCGTGCGGCGGTTCTCTATGCCGAGCTTCAGAAGCCGGAAGAGTCCATCGTCATGTTTGAAAAGGCGCTGCGCATGCCGGAAACGACCGAGCAAAACCGTGCCATCTCCCTCGTGGGCATCATTCAGGCGCTCTATGCCAAGGGCGACTACGACGGAGTCATCGACTACTACAACAAGAACTCCGAGGTCCTGCCGCAGGGAGCCTCACGTGCGAAGATGCTTCTTCTCGTCGGTCACGCCTACCGCATGCGAAAGAGCTACGCCCGCGCCGTCGAAGTTTACCTGCTCATCGAGCAGTATCATCCCGACACCGAGGAAGCCTTCAGTGCGGGATACTGGAAGCTGTACTGCTTCTACCTGCTGAATGACAAAGACCTGGGCGAGTTCGCCACCGCCTTCATCACACGTCAGGCGCCGAAGCACCCGGATCATGAATACCTTTCTCTGGCACGCCTGATCCGCGCTGATTTTTACTTCAACAAAGGCGACTACCAGCAGGCGGCGCTGAGCTACAACGAAGTCAGCCTCGACAAACTGCCCGAAAAGCTGCGCCCGGGCACGCTCTTCAACATGGGCTGGGCCCAGGGTGAGGCCGGACGCCATCAGGAGGCCGTCGGCACCTTCACCCGTTTCATCAACGAAAATCCCGGGCACGAATTCCTTCCCAAAGCCTACGCCCGCCGTGGCCTCGCGAACCGTGATGCCCGCGATCTGCCGAAGGCCAAGGCTGACTTTGAATTCGTCACCAAAGAATTCCCCAAATCCGACGCCTGCGAACTTTCCTGGCTGCAGCTCGGCTTCATCGCGATGGAGCAGAAGGATCCGAAGGCCATCATCACCGCCTTTGAAACACTGCTGAAAAAATTCCCCACCACCACCGCCGCCGCACAGGCCTACTACGGCATCGGCCGGGGCAACTTTGACCAGAAGATCTATGACAAGGCCGTCCCTGCCCTGCGCCGCTCCATTGAGATCGACAGCAAAGGCTACCTCGAAAAGTCCAGCCAGCTCATCATCCTCTGCGACTACGCACGCCAGAACGCTGACAACCTGGCCAAGACCATCGACAGCTACCTGCAATCCAAGCCCGAAGGCCTGGTGCCCCCGAACATTTTGAAATGGCTCGGTCTCAAGCTCTACAGCAGTGACGACTTCAAACGCGCCGCCCGCTTCCTCGAACTCGCCGTCACCCCGCAAAACCCGGAGAACACCGAGCCCGTCGTGTGGAACTACCTCGGCATGGCTCAGCTGAACAACCAGCAGTACGACGCCAGCATTCAGGCCACGGACAACTTCCTCAAATCAGAACCCGACAGCGCGACGCGCTCACGTGCTCTGCTGACCAAAGGCCGCGCCCAGCTGGGCAAAGGCCTATTTGATGAAGCTGACAAAGTGGCCCAGGACGCGCTCCAGGTCGTCAAAGACGGCAGGCTGCAGGCCGAACTCCTTATCCTCGAAGGCGACATCTACGCGGCGCAGGGCGACAAGCTCGCTGCTGAAGGCCAGAAGGATGCCGCTGTTGCCAAATGGAAAGACGGTGCCGCCAAGTATGCTGTCCCCAGCCAGTTCTTTGACGATCCGGATGTCACTCCCAGCGCCCTCTACAAAGCCGCCAAGGTGTTGGAGAAAGCCGGAGACGCCGCCAAAGCCAAGCAGATGCTGCAACAGCTTCAGCAGCGTTATCCGAAGTATCAGCCGAAGTAAGCAACCTGGGAACTCGTGACGCGAGCGGCCTTGGTGATCAAGACCGCTTGTTGCGATCCCAGCTTTCACCCTGACCACGTTTGCCGTCGCCGCCAAAGTTTCGCGGCGGGCGCTCCTCCTTCGGCCGCGCCTCGATTACTCGCAACGGGCGTCCGCCGACATCCTTGCCATTCAGCGCATTGATCGCCGTGAGTGCTTCGGTTTCCAACGGCATCTCCACGAACCCAAAGCCGCGTGAGCGGCCTGTCTCGCGGTCTTTGACGAGTCGAGCGCTGGAGACATTGCCGAAGGGGGCAAACTCACTCTGCAGATCCTCATCCGTCAGGGTGTAGGGAAGATTGCTCACATAGAGGTTCATCGCATCAGGTATTGAAGACGAGCCATGGAGCACGTTTCAGAGAACAGGTCATGGCGTGAACCCGATTTTCCGTGTCTGCATCCATCAAGGGACGCACACGGGGATGAAGGTACGCGCAGGGTAGAGGGGTGTCAATCCGTCCCTGCGCCGCCAAAACCGCCCCACGGCACAGCGGGGAAAGTTTCAGTTGCGGAGAATCCATGAATTCGTATTCGAGTTGCACGTCCCATATAAACACGCGCACCATGAAATACATCCTCACCCTCATCGCCGCCCTCAGCCTGCTGGCTGGCGTTTCCCCTGCCGCCGAGCCGCTGAACACCGTTTGCCCCATTTCCGGCAAGCCTGCCAGCCCGGCCATCACCAGCACCTACTCGAAGACCGTGGCCGTCTGCTGCAACCGCTGCAAAGCCCAGTTCACCGCTGCTCCCAAGGGCTACCTCAATAACATCCTCGCTGCCACTGCCGGCCAGTGCCCGCTGAGCAAAAAGAAATCCGATCCTTCCATCACGGTGACCTACTCCCGTCAGGTCGCTTTTGCAGATGCCGCCAGCAAGGCCGCCTTCGACGCCGCGCCTGACAAGCACATCAAGGAAGTGCGCCAGTAACCGGGAAGCTTTCATTTCACCCCACAAGCGGAGCCGCAGCATGCGGCTCCGCTTTTTTCATGCATGGTTGAATCAAGCGTGTCTTCGAAACACGTTCGGGCTAGTCTCCCTTCCTTGTGAAAGCCAAAGCCGCCGCCACATCCCCCGTCGATGCCCTGCGCGATCTTTTCGACGTGCTGCCGGACGTGCAGGCATGGATCAAGGATGCGAAACGCCGCTACCTCTGGGTGAACCACACCTTCCTGCTGAACTACGGCATGCACCAGCTGGGCGAGGTGCTCGGTAAGACCGATGATGATCTCTCGCCTGCGCACCTCGCGGCGCATTTCCGTGCAGGCGATGAAGCGGTGCTGGCCGGGCAGACGGTGCAGGGCCGCCTGGAACTCGTCGGCCGCTTTGATCACACCGCCTCCTGGTGTTTCACCACGAAACGTCCCGTGTGCAATGCCCGGGGTCGCATCGTCGGCACTGCTGGCATCACACGTGCGTTGGATGCCGCGCAGATCGATCAACGCAGCGACATCCGCCTCGGTGTCGTCATTGCGCTCATGACGCGCCGCCTGGGCGAATCCGTGACGAATGCCGACATGGCTCGCAGCGTCGGCATGTCTCCACGTGCCTTCGAGCGCAGTTTTGTGCGCGAGTATGGCCTGCCACCGCAGCAGTATCTGAGGCGCCTGCGCATTCAGACCGCATGCCGTCTGCTCGTGGATACACGTGAATCCATCGCTGCGGTCAGCCTGCGCTGCGGCTTCGCGGATCAAAGCCACCTCACGCGTGAATTTCGCCGTGTCACTGGGCTCACACCGGGTGCGTATCGCGACAAATACGCTGCCGCGAATATTCCACGCCCTGCCGCTTCTGTTCTATCCCGGCGCCGGACGAAGCGATAGCATCTCCGCACCATGAAGCTCCAACCAGGCACCACCGTCGTCAAAAACGGCCAGCTCGTCGATGGCACCGGCAGCCCTGCCATCCCAAATGCCGCCGTCATCATCACCGATGGCATCATCAGCTACGCGGGTCCCGCCACGGATGCACCGCCGGCTGCGCCTGAGGCACGCGTCATCGATGCAGGCGGCGGCACGATCATGCCGGGGCTCATTGAGGCGCACATCCATCTCACCTACTTCAATGTGTCCGAGTTGCAGGATCTCGACATCAAGTTCCCTGTGGAATACGTCACGCTGCAGTCCGCCGTGAACGCGAAGACCGCGCTCGAATGTGGCTACACGGCGGCACGCAGCGGTGGCTGCCTGCACAACATCGATGTGTGGATGAACAAGGCCATCGAGGAGGACATGATCCCCGGCCCGCGCCTCAGCACCAGTGGTCGCGAAATCTGCGGGGCTGGCGGTTTGATGGACTGGAACCCCGACTACCGCCGCATAGGCATGGAGGGCATTGTCTTCATCGTGAACGGGCCCGAGCAGGCCCGCACTGCCGTGAGAAAACTCGTCAAAGACGGCATCGAGTGGGTGAAGACCTATCCCACGGGAGATGCAGCGTCTCCTGACATCAACGACCATCACACGCTGTGCATGACCTTTGAGGAAATGCACGCCGTCGTCGCTACGGCGCACAATCATGGCCTCAAAGTCACTGGCCACTGCCGCGCCACTGAGGGCATCCGGAATGCGCTCAAGGCGGGTTACGACGCCATCGAGCACGGCACTTTCATGGACGACGAATGCCTGGATCTCCTGCTCAAGCGCAACGTGCCGATGTGCCCCGGCCTCGGCTTCGAGCTCTTCAGCGTGCAGCGTGGCAAGGAGTTTGGCCTGTCCCAGCGTGTGCTCGACGGTCATCAGGAGACTCTCGAAGCCGGTGCCGAAAGCTGCCGCAAAGTCCTCAAGGCCGGCGGCACCATGGGCCTCGGCGGCGACTACGGCTTTGCCTGGACGCCCCACGGCACCTACGCCCAAGAGCTGACCTTCTTCGTCAATTACGTCGGTTTCTCTCCGCTCGACACGATCAAGTGCGCCACGCTCGGTGGCGCGAAAATGATGGGGCGCGAGAAGGAGATCGGCACCCTCGAAGCAGGCAAGCTGGGCGATGTCCTCGTGGTGAAAGGTGACGTGCTCAAGGACATCTCCATTCTCGAAAACCGTAACAACATCCTCGCCGTCATACAGGGTGGCGTGGTGAAAGCAGGAACGCTCGTAAAGCCTGCGAGTTTCTAATGCACCGTTCCGTTCCATCGTCATGAAGCCAGCCCTTCTCCTCGCCGCCCTTCTGGCCGCCCATTCTTCCGCCGCCGAAATCCAGGTGGAAAAGCTCGGCTCCTTCCTGTACTTCAGCAGCGGTGGAAAGGCGATCTGTGATTACCAAATGGAGGCTGGCGAAGTGCCCGCAGGCGTGTCTGCCGTTTTCAAACACGGCGCGCATCTGCATCCGGTGTATTCGCCGAGCGGCAAGCTCGTCACGGGCAATCATCCCGAGGATCACCGCTGGCATCGAGGCATCTGGATGGCGTGGACGAAGACAGAGTTCGGCGATTCACATCCCGATTTCTGGAATCAGGGCAAAGGCGACGGCAAAAACAAGAGCGGTGACCAGATCCTCGCCGAAGTACGTTTCGAGAAACTGGACAAGAGTTGGGGCGGTGCTGATGGCGGCGGCTTCAGCAGCCAGCATCTGTTTCTTGATCATAGCCACACGCCCGATCAGAAAGTGCTCAATGAGACCTGGGAGGTCGCGGTGGCGCAGAAGAAACTCGACGGCACGCCCGCCAACATCATCGACCTCAGCAGCACGCAGACCTGCGCGGGCAACCAGCCGCTGAAGCTGCCGAAGTATCACTACGGCGGCCTCGGTGTGCGCGGCAACCTCGCCTGGAATCCGGTCGATGCCGTGACGATGCTCACCAGCGAAGGTCATAACCGCGCGAAAGGCGATTCCACCAAGGGCAAGTGGGTCCACATCGGCGGTCAGGTCGATGGCGCCCCCACCGGCATGGTAATCCTGATTCACCCATCGAACTTCCGCTTCCCGCAGCCCCTGCGCCTCAATCCGAAAAACCCGCAGCTCTGCATCGCTCCATCGCAAGATGGCGACTGGTCCATCGAACCCGGCAAACCCTACGTCTCCAAATACCGCATCCTGGTTTTCGACGGCGCGCCCGATGCCAAATGGATCGAGGCCCAGTGGACCACCTATTCCAACACCAAGTAATTTTTTCCCATGTTCTCCCGCTTACTAGCCTTCGTATTTTTTGCGTCCGCATTCGGTCAATCCCAGGCAGCCGACGGCCTCTTCGACAAATCCAACCTCGCCGCGTGGTGCATCGTGCCGTTTGATGCTGGCAAGCGCGGCCCGGAGGAGCGTGCGGCCATGCTGGAAAAGATGGGCGTGAAGAAATTCGTCTATGACTACCGCAAGGAACACATCCCGCAGTGGGACGACGAACTGAACGCACTCAAAAAGCACCACATCGAGCTCATGGGCTGGTGGTTCCCGACCGTTCTCAATGACGAGGCCAAGCAAACTCTCGAACTCTTCAAACGTCACGGCGTGCATCCGCAGCTCTGGGTGAATGGCAACGGCGGAGCGATCCAGGTCAAAGATGAAGCGGATCAACAAGCGCGTGTGGCGAAGGAAGTTGAACGCCTGCAGCCGATCTGCGAAGCCGCAGCCCCACTGGGATGCCAGGTGGCTCTCTACAATCACGGTGCCTGGTATGGCGAACCGGAAAATGCCATTGCCATCGTGGAAGCACTGAAGGCCAAAGGCATCAAGAACGTGGGCATCGTTTACAATCTGCATCACGGCCATGGCCATCTGGATCGTCTCGCCAAAATTCTGCCACGCATGCTGCCACACCTGCTGTGCTTCAATCTCAACGGCATGGACATCGATGGCGAAGCCAAGGGCCGCAAGATCCTGCCGCTCGGGGTTGGCACCGAAGATGTGAAGGTGCTGCGCATTGTGCGTGCGAGCGGTTACAACGGCCCCATCGGCATCCTGAACCACACGAATGAAGATGCGGAAGGCCGCCTGCTCGACAATCTCGACGGCCTTGCCTGGCTCGTGCCTCAGCTCGATGACAATCCGCCCGGCCCGAAGCCGAAGTATCGCACCTGGAGCGACAAGCCAGCAGCCACCAGTTTCATCACCAAACCTGCCATGACCGGCGAGGGCGTGCCCTCCCTGAACAAGGAATTTGGTGAGGCGCTGAAGGGCAGCTACTTTGAGCAGGACAACGAGCCCTTCCGCACGCTGCCGCTCACCATCGAGTGCCGCGCCAAGCTCACGGGCAAAGATCACTTCAACATTCTCATCGCCTCGGACGCCAAATCATCCGCCACGCATTGGGAGCTCTACACGCATGCGAAGCGTGGTACGCTGGCGCTCTTCATGCCCGGACGCGGCGGTGACTTCGATTCGCAGGTGAATGTCTGCGACGGCCAGTGGCACGACTTCCTCGCCAGCATCGACGAAAAAAGCGTCGTGATTTGGATCGATGGCAAACAGGTCTTCGAAAAGCCGGTGCAGCCGATCCAAGGCATACCCAAAGCCGGAGGCATCGCATTCGGCAGCCTCGTCGATGGCGGCATCGGCTGTGACGGGCTCATTGACGACGTGCGCATCGCACGCGGAGTGATGAAGCCACGCAAAGGCTCCGCTCCGCGCCTGCGCATGGACAACACGATCGGCATCTGGGATTTCGATCATCTCGACGCACTCATGCCTCCCAAGGCTCCGCCGCCCGCCGCCTTCAAGCCCGACCTCAAACCGCTCCATCCCGAGGACAACGTCCACTGGCAGGAATTCGTCAATCGTGAGCGCGTCTTCGACTTCTACGGCAAGCAGGCGCTGCAGTTCATGAAGCAGAAACCCCTGCCCGAACTGATCCCGCAGTTCCCCGGCCTCGACGGCGGCCAGCAGGGCCACTGGGGCAACCAGAACGATCAGGTGACGTGGAAGGATGGGCGCTTTGCGAACTCTGACCTCGGCAGCGTGTTTAGCTGTGTTTTCAAAGGCGCGGGGGCCACGATTCCGAAGGGAATTTGTGTAAGGTCAGGAAATAAATCAGCCTGTTTCGATCCTGAGCTTTGCGCTTTTGTCATCGGGTGGCAGGACGGCTTCATTCGACTCAACGACAATCGCCACGGTTTTATGGGTGGCGGGCAACTGGTTGGCAAGGTGCTAGGCACAATTACCAAAGGTGATTTTTCTCAACGAGATTATCTTGGCTTTTATCGACATGGGAACGGAGTCCTATTCTCATACTCGCTCAAAGGTCGTCGCTATCTGTCCACGATGGAAGCTGAGCATCAGGAACACGAAAAGCTTGCACATCTAACCAAAGGCGGCCCCGCCCAATGGCCGCAGTGGATCGAAACCCAAGGCAAGCTCGGCACCCAGCAGCCCTTCGCCACCGATACCATCGAACTGCCTTTCAAAAATCCGTACGGCACGCTGTTTTTCATCACCGCGCATGATTTCTTCGCAGACGGCAGCGCCGCCATTGCGACGATGACGGGTGAGGTCTGGCTGGTGAAGGGCATTGATGAAAAGCTGGAGAAGGTCCGCTGGAAGCGCTTCGCCACCGGACTGAACCAGCCGCTGGGCATGAAGATCGTGAAGGACAAACTCTACGTACTTGGCCGCGATCAAATCACCTGCCTGCACGATCTCAATGGCGATGACGAGGCGGACTTCTACGAGTGCGTGACGAATGCGATGCAAACCTCGCCCGGCGGACACGATTTCATCGTCGGCCTCGAAACTGACAAAGAGGGCCGCTGGTATTTCGCCTCCGGCAACCAAGGTGTGTGCCGCATCACGGGTCGTGATAAACTCGAAGTGCTCGGCACCGGCTTCCGCAATCCCGATGGCCTCGGCATTTCTCCCGATGGCCGCTTCATCACCAGCAGCGGGCAGGAAGGCGACTGGACACCCGCTTCCTCCATCTTCCAAATCGAGTTGGATCACAATCTCGGCGCCCACTTCGGCGCGGGTGGTCCGAAAAACGGTCAGCCTCCCGAGCCGGTGCTGATGTACATGCCACGTGGCGAAGACAACAGCGCCAGTAGCCAGGCCTTCATCTCGAGCGAGAAATGGTCCGCGCTCAAAGGCGACGGCAATTTCGTTCACCTCTCCTCCGGTGGAGGCAGCGCGTGGCTCGTCATGCGCCAGAACGTCAAAGGCCGCTGGCAGGCAGCCTCAGTGAAGATCAGCGGCAATTTTGACTCCGGCCCGCAATGCGCGCGTTTCAATCCCAATGACGGCCATCTCTATGTGAATGGCATGCAGGGCTGGGGCAGCTACACGCCGAAGGACGGTTGCTTCCAGCGCGTGCGCTTCACCGGTGGCGAGAAACCCGTGCCCATCGGCTTTGAAGCCCGTGACAATGGTGTGATGCTCCGCTTCAACCAGCCCGTGAAGGATGCCGATGCCGCCACCTGCTTCGCACAGTGCTGGAACTACCGCTACGGCCCGCAGTACGGTTCACCCGAGTATTCCGTGAAGTATGCTGACACACCAGGGCATGATCCGCTGGAAGTCCGCAGCGTGCAGAAGCTCGACGGCGGCAAGACGCTCTTCCTCGAAATCCCGCAGATCGTCACTGCCAGCCAGATTCATCTTCATGTGAGCACTGGGCACGACATCTTCCTCACCGCGCATGCCTTGGCCGAACCCTTCACCGAGTTCACCGGCTACGCCAAGATCGCAAAGACGAATCACGCGGCGCAGATCGGCCTCGAAGCACCGAAACCTGCCAAACTCAACCCATGGGCTAAAGGCGAGGGTGGTCGTGAACTCATCATCGAAGCCGCACTGGGCCTGCAATACGTGCAGAAGCAGCTAACGGCCAAAGCGGGCGAAAAACTCACCATCGTCTTCAAGAACCCCGACGTGGTGCCGCACAACTGGATGCTGGCCAAGCCGGGCACGCTGCAAAAAATCGGCAACCTCGCCAATCTCATGATCACCGATCCTCAAGGCTTGGCGAAACACTACGTACCCGACTCCGACGACGTCCTTGCTTACACTGACATGACGAATCCGCAGGCCAGCTTCACCATTCACATCACAGCCCCGAAAGAGAAAGGCGACTACCCCTACCTCTGCACCTTCCCGGGACACTGGATGGTGATGAATGGGGTGCTAAAGGTGGAGTGACCAAGGGGTAAGCATTCGGCTTCTCAGCACATCAGGAAGCACTAACTTCAATCATCCGTGACTTTTTGGGCGTCTCTCTCGTAAGAAGCATAGATGTTTCGTGGCCTGTTCCTGCTTATGCTCATGGGCTTTACGCTCAGGGCGGAGCAATGCCTTGTAATCGGAGACAGCCTAACCAAGGAATATGAAGCGGAATTCCCCGGTTTATATCCCAACAACCCGGCCTCCTGGCAGGCGCGAAACTGGGTCGAGATTCTGCATCAACACCGGACTGACTGGTTCGACCTTGGCACGTGGAGCGTCTATCCCGATCCCCGTCTGACAGGCCACCGCTTCAACTGGGCTTTCCCAGGGGCAACAACGACCGACATCCGCAACCAACTCAGCAGCATCTACAACTTTTGGTGGACGAACACCTTGAAGGGCCAGCTTCGTACCGACGTACAGCGCGTGGTGATCTTCGCCGGAGGCAACGATGCCGACAGCTACTACGCCAATCTCTACAATGGTACGGTGGACGCGTCCGTCACCAACACCACGCTGGGCAATCTGCAGTGGATCATCAACTACGTGCGCACGGTGAATGCCACGGTGCCCATCGTGCTGGTCAGCGTCCCGCATGTGGGTTGCACGCCGAAGATTCAGCTGGGCTATCCCACCGATCCGGTGAAAACAGGCCGAGTCACCGCAGCCATGGATGCGTTGAATGCCACCTTGGCCAGTTATGCGCAATCGCAGAACATCGGCTTCGTTCTCGGCGTGTATGACTTCACGAAGTCGCTCATCACGCAGCCGTTTCGCATCAAGGGCATCGAATTTTATCGCGTGGCGGATGCGGATGCGCGGACACGTTACACGTTTTCGGGAGACGGCTTCCACCCCAACACCTGCGCCCACACCAAAATCGCACAGATGGTCGTCGATGCCTTCAATGCCAAGTATCCGTCCACCGCGATCAATCCGCTGACTGACGACTATATCATTTCCACGGTGCTCGGACTGGATCCCAACATCCCGTTTACCGAGTGGCTCGCATCCCAGGGGCAAAATGGCAGTTTCACCGCTGACTCCAACCTCAATGGCATTCCGAACGGAGTCGAGTTTGCCCTGGAAGGCGTCACTGATGCGTCCAGCATGCCCATACCAGTGATGCTGCAGGGCAATGCACTGACGCTGACTTATCGCCCACGTGCCGTTTTCACCGAGTGGGGTTCCATTCAGGCGCAGTCATCGCCCGATTTGATCAACTGGACCGACATAGGCCCTACACAAACGATGACGAACCCGGACGGCACGGTCACCATCAGTGTGAATCTCGCCGGAAAAGGTTTTGTCCGGTTAAAGTGCAGCCCACCACCTTAGCCCGTTCTGGTGAACGGGCTAAAGCTCTGAACTGCTTTAAGCAGCCGCCACCGCAGTCTGCCCCTGCTCGCCGAGGCCTTCGACACCAAGTTCGATGACATCGCCGGGCTTCATGAAGAGAGGCTCAGGCTTGAAGCCGAGACCGACGCCGGGAGGCGTGCCGGTGGTGATGATGTCTCCGGGCAGCAGGCTCATGAACTGGCTCAGGTAGCTCACCAGCGTCTTCACGCCGAAGATCATCTGCGCAGTGCTGCTGTTCTGAATGGTCTTGCCGTTCAGCTTGAGCCAGAGCTTCAAATTTTGCGGATCAGGAATCTCATCGCTCGTGGCGAGGAAGGGACCGATGGGCGCGAAGGTGTCGCAGCTCTTGCCTTTGACCCACTGGCCGCCACGCTCCAGCTGCCATTCGCGCTCGCTGTAGTCGTTGTGTACGCAGTAGCCGGCCACATGGCTCAGCGCGTTCTCTTCGGAGACGTAGCTGGCTTTTTTGCCGATGACGAAGGCGAGTTCGACTTCCCAGTCGGTCTTCTTCGAATTGCGCGGAATGACCACGTTGTCGTTCGGGCCAACGATGGCGCTGGTGGCCTTGAAAAACACGATGGGCTCCGCCGGGATCGGCATGCCGCTTTCCTTGGCGTGGTCGCTGTAGTTCAGACCGATGCAGATGATCTTGCTCGGACGTGCGATGCACGGGCCCAGACGCGTGTCGGCAGCCACCGTCGGTGCAGTGGCCGCGTTGGCCT
>NZ_JBIPNG010000285.1:0-8493 GCF_044373815.1 Prosthecobacter sp.
CTTGAGCACGTGCTCTCCTTTTTCGTCACTGATGCGTCCGATATCCAATGAGTTCATGAAGTCGCTGGTCTGACTCAGGCGGGTGGTGGCGATGGCATCCCCCTGATATTCACCCACCTCTCCTGCTCGGGTGAAGCTGTGCTGAATAAACAGGACCGCCGTTTGAGTCGGGTCGGGCTCGTAGAATTTGGCGCTCCAGCGGCTGGAGCCACCAATGATCGTCGTTTCAGGCTTGCCCATGGACCAGATGGTGCCGCCGCTCTTTTTGCTGGAATAGTGGATCACGCTGCTCTCGAAAATGTTGTTTAAATATTCGTTGTGCAGAAGGGAGAGGATCATTTTCAGTTCCGCTTCGAGCAGTGTGTCGGGGGCCATGTAGCGTCTGGATTTGTCATCGAGAACAGCCTGGAGCAGGTCCTTGTCTCCACCGGTGAAGAGGGCGGCCTGAAAGGCTTTTTCGGACGGCAGGGTGTCCAGCATTTTGAGGGAAGGGGCCGCCTCGGCAAACTTGACTGTCTGCCACTTGGTGATGGCCTTGCGGTAGTCGTCCAGTGAAGCCGCGCCGGCTGTTTCTTTGCGGATGGCGGCGAAGGTGCGCAGATCATCCTGATAGGTGCCCAGCCGCTGGCGGAGGGCGCGAATCCGCGTCTCGAGATCCGCAGGGAAGGCCAGTGCCGGCACCTCGGGCTTGAGGAGGGCTTCGAGGGGCAGCAGCTCCTTGTCGATGGCTGCGCAACTGGTGCTGACATTGGCCGACAGCTTCTCGTGCGAAAGCTCGGCGGCGCCGCGCTTTTCGAGCTTGGCCAAGGTGGTGGAGGTGCTGGTGACAAGTTTTTTCAGGACCGTCACGAGGTGAAGATCCGCCTTGGTCTTCAGCGCTGCGAGGCGGTTTTTCGGCTCGGCAGCCACATCGCCTCCCAGTTGTTTCACCAAGGCTTCGGCATCGCTGAGCTGCCTGACGAGTTGAGTGGCGGTCAGTTTGCTCTGCTCACCCTGGAATGAATTTTCCAGTGCCAGCAGCGCCTCGGCGGCCTGCTTGCCGGTGACGCGGGATTTGGCGGCCCATGAACTGACTTCTTCGATGCGGGCCTGCAGGTAGGGCCAGCGCAGCAGCAGCTCCTCTTCGCTGCGCAGTTTCTTGATCAGATTTTCTGCGGCGCTGTAGTTTTCTTTGGCCTGATACGAGGCGAGTTCCTGCGTGAGCGTCCAAGCTTTCCAGGCATGCAGACTGATGGCGGAAATGCCGCAGAGCAGCACCAATGCGGCCGCGGCCAGCGCGATGTTCCCCACACGTTTGGTGCGCTGCATGCGCTCCAGCTTGTGCCGCAGTTCCTGGCCTGCCGTGCGCAGGCGCTGCAACGAGTCAGCGGCCACCGGCAGCTGATAGCCTTCCAGCTCCTTCCAGCGCTTGATGAAGCTTTCATCCTTGCTGGCAATCTCTTCAAACGTGACGCCCGCCCCCGTGAGCAGGCGGGTTTCCACCTCCTCCACAAAGACAAGAAAGCTTTTGAGCGTGCGGTCAAAGTTGCGCTGCTTTTCATCGGCTGCCCTTTCTTTTTGATGGAACTGAGTCAGGTCCTCCAAGGTGGCTTTTTGCGCAGCATCGGCGGGCGTGAATCGGTGCTCCTTGAACATGGCGTTCACCACACTCAGCATCTGCCCCACCTGCCGCCATCTGCCCTCGGCCTTGAGCTGCTGCATGGTGGTGAGCATGTCCGGCACGCGGGCCTCGGCCTGCCTGCGGCGGAGCGCCTGGCGGATGTTCTCCCCCTGCTCAAAGACATCAAGGCGTTCCAGCTTGGATGGAGGAGCGGCGGCCTTGATGTCCTCCGTGAGCGTGGCGATGCGTTCTTCGTCATCTGTCTTCAGCGCCTCACGCAGCAGGTCGATTTTTTCCTGCAGCGCCTTGTTCTCCAGACGTTGAAGTTCCTTGCGGGCGTTGTCGTCCTGCGGGTTGAGCTTGAGGATGGTTTTGACGATGCGAAGAGACTTCGCGTCATCGCGTGAGAGCACCGCTGCGCGAAAGTCTTTGTAGAGCGGATGATTGGCGGAGATGCCTCGGGAATAGAGGGACTCAAGATCTTGAATGATGCGGATGTCCACACGTGCGGCCACTTTCAGCCCGTGAGTATCGCAATAGATCTGCCAGTTCTTTTCTTCGCCGAAACTCACGGATGCGGCGAGATCCAGCAGGGGAGGATCTTCTTCAGCCACTTGCAGGGCCTGGTAGTCACTGCCTTTTTGCAGCATGGTTGCGACCAGGTCCAGCCGACGCTCCACGTCCGAGCAGAGCTGTGCGTAAATAATGGCGGCATCCTCCACGGCGGATGGTGGCACCTCCTCTTTGAGGGCGGCGCGGATGGCCTCGATGGCTTGAGTGAGAGGTTTCACGGGTTGATTGGCTTGGATGGGGACTGACCAGAGGGCAGAACCACTTTTAGTTTACAAAGCTCAATTTTGTTCGGCTGTTCCAGCGCCAGGATAAAATTCCCTGGCATGAGATCAAAATGCGGAGGGGCATTTCCTTCGAGGTTTTGCAGCTTTGTTTGCCATTCTTGCCGCTCTTGTTCCTTTTTAGCTTTGCTCTGCTCGTAGCGGTTTTTATTTTCGGCCTTTATCTTCGCAGGTTCCTTGCTGCTCTCATTCTTCGCCAAGTATTCATCGTCCTTTGCAATGCTAGCGTCCAGCTCCTCGAGCTTTTTCTTGATCTCCTGCTTGCTCAACGCGGAACCGTTTTGGATCACTGGGGGTATGACTTGGAATGAAGAATCTCCCGTCGATTTCAGGTTGAAAAACTTCTTCTGGTCTGCGGGGCCGTCGTGCCTCAGGGCATAGACTGGATCCTTCTGACCCACGAATTGCAACCGGCTGAGAAAATCTGGGGGAAGGTTGAGCGTTACGGTGGCGGCATTGATCACCGTGGTTTCAATGACCTGTGTCAGGATAGGGCGGGAGAAGGCGCTGCTGACGGGGATCAGCCTCAGGTCAAACAGCACGTGCAGTCCGTCCCTGCTGCGTGCCACGATCCTGATGCCATTGGGGGATTTGCGGAGTTCTTCTGGGAATGCGGTCAGCACGCCATCATTGGAGAAGGCGATCTTCAGAGCCACATTTGCTAACAAGGTTGGGAAGAACTTGAACTTATCCTTGTCATCTGAGCTGACTCCCAACCACTTCTTCAATTCGCCCTCTTTGGGCTCGGTTTTTCCATCAGGAGGCGGATGCGATGCCCAGGCGTTGCCGACGAACAACTGCATGTCATCAGTGACCTTCAGTCCGGCGATTTTGCCCGCCGGATCTTCGTTGGGCTGGAGCAGGCAAAGATGGATGTGATTTGTGGCGGAGACCGCATCCGCATCCTCGATTATGACCACCGGTTTTGGCTCCACTCGAGTGCGTGGATCGTCAGTCTTGACCGCCATCTTGGGTTCGTTTCTCTTGTCAGGCTGCTGCTTCAATCCTGCAGCCTTGGCGCGCAGCCATTCTGGCAGTGATTTGTTGGAGGCGGCTGTTTGCGCTGTGGCGTGGGACTGGGGGCCTGCATCGTCCAGTGCTGCCCAAAGCTTCAGCCATTGCTGAACTTCGAGAACGGTGCTGTTCTTCGGATCTCCAGGGAGTTTAAACACTTCTTCCCACTGAGTTCGGGTGTCGCGCGCAGGCTCCGCATGGCGCAGCACTTCCCTGGCTGCGTCCTTCAGTGATTGAACCAGTTCTTCGCCGGGTGGCGGAATGTCTTTCAGGCTCAGAGAATGGGTCAGCTGCTTCCATGTGGCATTGCGTGAGTCCTGCCATTTGCGGTAGGACTCAAGAATGTCCAACGCCGTCACCGTGGCCTGGCCGGATTGCAGCTTCGCCCAGGGTTTCACATGCAGTTCCGCCCATTCCTCCACCAGCTTTTTGAGATCTTTGAGATCGTCCTCGGTATGTGCGGGCAAGGGGAGTTCGATGGAAGTGCCCGGCTGCTTCAGCATCTGCTTCATGCTGCGGAAAAAGTCTTCGTGTGACTTCAGCAGAGCCGTTCCTTCTTCAATGTCGGGCTGCTCTTCGAGCAGCTTGCGTGTGGCGTTGAGGACGAGTTGATGATTTTTCCAGGTGGCGGCGATTTTTTGTTCATAGTCCGCACGCGCCTGCTCCTGCAGGTTGTTCTGCCGCAGCAGTGCGCCCACCACGACAACGACCATCACGGCGGCAATGATGAGCGAGATGCCAATGAAGCTCTTGTTTGATTTTGCAGCTTTTCGGCGTGGCTCAGGCGACCAGGCGCCCATGGGGCTGACGGGAGCTGATGCGGCACCTGACGAACGCATGGGTTCATAAACCGATGCCGGGGGGCGCGGTGCTGGCCCCGGTGCTGCCGGACTCACTGTTTCAAGGGCCGGAGGAGGAGCCTCACGCTGCGGCGGCTCGGGCAGGGTGGCGGGAGAGGTGAGATCAAGAACGAGGCGGTTGGTGGTCTCCACCTGTCCGCGCATGGGGGAGGTGGATGAGAGCGCGATCCAGCGGAAGTCCGCCACATCGTCATTGGGCTCCAGGCAGGTGGTGAAGCGGGTCTGCCAGGCATGTGCAGGCTCCACCAGCAGCGACTCGCGGAAAAGCTCCAGCGCATTGATGCCAGAAGGTGTGATGAGATAGCAGCCCCTCTGTGCCTCACGGGACCAGAGGATGCCGACGGCGGCGGGATTGCCGGTGACGGAGGCCCAGGCGTGGGAGGCCGTAGGGGCAAAGGACGACAGGTTGATCTCCTCGGATGGATCCAGGTAGCGCGGTGCTTCGTTCCATGAGGTGCGCCAAGCCATGGAGAGAAGCACATCAGCCGGGGTCAGTCCTGCGGTGGAGAGGGCGCGAATCTCCCGAGGTTCGGCGATGAGGTGATGGGCGATGTGATTGGTACGGCCCGTGTAGTCCGAACCGGCGTCCTGCAGGCAGCTCAGCACATGATAAGTGCTTGGGCCCACCGTCAGGATGCGGTGGGCGTGTACGACGCGGCGGGGATCGTGACCTGGCAGACGGGCAAACTGGCTGAAGCGTTCCACCGTTGCTGCGAGCATGCCGCTGACGGCACGATGTCTGGCCACGGTGCCGAATCCGGTTCGGCCTGCTTCGATCAAGCGGGGGGCGCTGGTGTAAATGAGCTGCCAGGCCATGAGGTCAGTTTGCGGAGGTGGAGGGGATCATTTCAGGCGTCGCCTGCGACAGCACCCAGAGTGTGGGTGCCTCCACATGCCGGGGATTGAGCTGCTTCGGATCCGGCCCGATGCGGGGTGTGCCTTCCCGGTCAAAAAACTCCACCGGGGAAGACCCCAGCGGACTGACGGCGAAGTAGCACACATTGGAGGAGATGGCCTCGGCATTGGCCACGATGGAGGGGCAGATGCGCACCATGAGATTGCGCACGCGGGCGGAGTTTGTCTTGATGTGGTCGAGTCTGACCACGCCATCCTCAATGACCGGAAGCAGGGGCTCATCTCCCAGCAAAGAGGCCCAGGTGTCATACTTGCCCACCATCACTGCAAAGGGCGTGGAGACGCGCTGGCGGGAGTCCAGCCCGAGCAGGCTTTTGATGCGGACTTCCGTTTCAGCGAGGATGACATCCTGCTGGTCGATGCGGTGGGTCTTGATCTGCGGATCCGTGACGCCTGTCATCATGGCGCGGAACTCGGTGTTGTGCAGAGGATCGAAAAGAAAGAAAATGCCTGAGGCCACCGCGATGTGCTGGGCGCCGGGCGAGTCCGCGCTGTTGCGGGTCGGTTCGAAATGCTCGCCCGCATTGTCATAAAAGACCACGGAGAAGCCGTTGTCCGGTGTGTCGGGATGAGACAGTTTAAAGATGAAGGGCTTGGGCAGGCGCACCTTGCGTCCCTGACGTGGCAGGGTCTCATAGAGCGCTCCTTCCAGATCGGTTTTGGCCAGGAAGGCATCCTCCGGTGACGAAGAGGAAAACAACTGCGTCTTCATCTGCGTGAGGATGACGTTCTCCGAGGGATCAGCATCGCGGAACGTGATGCCAAAATTCTGGAACAAGGTGCTCTGCAGCACTTTGATCAGCACGCTGAGGTAGTACGATTTGCCTGAAGATGGCGCGCCGACGATGGAGAAGATGTGATGGGGCAGGTCGAGAAATCCCGGTGGCAGCTTGCGGCGGCAGTGCGGGCAGGCGAGGTCGGAGGTGGACAGGCCCATGGCATCGAGCGCCTGGCCACGATCATTGAAGCGCGTGGCATGGAAGCGCTGCATGGCTTCATCACCGAGCATGGGATCGCCCCGCAGGCTGTTGTGGACGGCAATGTTCATCGCATCGCCCCGGTCAAATTTGAACCAGCAGATCGGGCAGGTGAATTCGCCGTATTCGCTGTTCACTTCTGCGGCCTCCATCGCTGGTTCATGAGAACGAGTACGAGAGGGAGCCGTTTCGGCAGGTTCATCCGGCATGGAGCTGTAGCGGTCATACCAGGCGGTTTTTTCGGCTGGCGGGGTCATGGGAGGCGGTATTTTGAGGATCTCCACGGAGTCGTGAACATAAAAGCCCATCTGCTCCATTCCGTTGGGAATTAACAACAGGCGCTTGCGGGCGTTGGCGGAAAACTGGCCCAGCCAGGTTTTCAAAAACTCCGGGCCGAAGGGGCCGTTCCAGTCATGCTGTTCACTGTTGTAAACAAACCATGAGTTGTCATTCCCCAGGGCCATCCAGGTGCCCGGCTGGGGGCTGTATTTGAAGGCCAGCAGCTGCCCGGCACCCGTCATGGTGTGCTCCTCACCGGGCATGGCACTGAAAAAAGTCGTTTCAGCACCGTTCACCAGCACCGGGCAGCTGAATTGAAAGTCCATGGCGTCGCCGGTTTTTGTCACCTTGCAAAGCACCTGGGGGCACTGCGGCGAGTTCATTTTCAGGTCGGAATGCGGCCCGGTGCCAATCACAAAGGTTCCGCCGTCAAATCGGGAGCGTTCTCCAGTGATGCAGTTTAAAATGCAGAGTGAGTTGTGGTTTCCGTTCATTCTTGCCTGTTGCGTCATTGGTGGGGAATAATTAAAAAATAAACCCGTGAGGGTCGATCTTAACTTGGCTTTTTGCTTAGAAAAGCACGAGTTTTCATGGTTGATCAAATCATAGCAAACTCAATCAACAAGCAGTTATGGGGCCTTGGCAGTCTTGAGATGACGGTCAAAAAAGGCCAGCATGAGCTGCTCGGTCTTTTCAGGAGGCACACTTTTCAGGCCATGGCCCGCGCCTTCAAAACCAACGAGCTCGGCCTCCACAGTGGCGGCCTTGAGTTTGTCCACGATCCAGGTGGCCTGCTCATAGGCGACGTATTCATCCGCCGTGCCATGCAGGCAGAGGGTGGGAGCGGCGTTCGGAGTCACCCAGTAGAGAGGACTGCCTATGATGTGCTCCTTGCGCTTGGTGCTGAGATCGCCGCCGAAGAAGAGCGGCAGCACGTCCTTGGCGTCCACGCTTTTGTCGTAGCTCTTGGTGAAGTCACTGGGGCCGAAGAAATTAACCACGCAATTCACGGCGCTGCTTTGCTCCAGATTGCCTTCACCTTCAAACTGAGGAACGCCGGTGGTGACCCCGAGGAACTGCGCCAGATGGCCGCCTGCTGAGCCGCCCATGGCACCGATGCGTGCGGGGTCCGCGTGATACTTGGTAGCGTTCGCCCGCAGCCAGCGCACGGCGGCTTTGCAGTCGTGAACGGCGGCTGGGAACTCGTAGGCCGGTGCCAGCCGGTAGGTGACGGTGATGGCCACGTAGCCGTGCTGGGAGAGCGTGAGCAGCAGCTTGTCATACCCCTCCCGCTTGCCAGCGCGGAAGCCGCCGCCATGGATGCAGACCACGGCGGGGAAGGGGCCTTTCCCTTCTTTCGGTTGCGCCAGATTCACCTGCAGATGCTGGTTGTCGGGATTGGAGAATTCGATGTCGCGGGTGAAGGTGACATTGTCAGGAACGACGAGTTCCGCCGCGTGGATGGAGGAAACGAGCAGCAGGGAGGCGATGAAATGGCGCATGAGGAGTGAGGTGACGGGAAAGAAACGGGAGATGGAGCTAACGGCTCTCGCCGACAGGGAGTTTCAGCGGTGGTGGCAGGCAGGTGCAGCTTTGGAGAAACCTTTTTAGAGACAGAGTGTTACACGCTGTCTTCCGCTTCAACTTCCCATGAAGACTCTGACCTTCTCCATCTTTCTGCTTGCTCCCATGGCCTTGCGTGCCGCTGACGCCACTGAGGCGGCCCATGCTGGCATTCCTGCGGATCAACTGCA
Organism: Prosthecobacter sp.; assembly: GCF_044373815.1. Classification (GTDB taxonomy): domain Bacteria; phylum Verrucomicrobiota; class Verrucomicrobiia; order Verrucomicrobiales; family Verrucomicrobiaceae; genus Prosthecobacter. Next base: position 8,254 of record NZ_JBIPNG010000285.1, read on the forward strand.
GTTCTTTGAGAAGAACATCCGGCCGGTGCTGGTGCAGTCCTGCTACAAGTGCCACTCCGCAGAATCGTCCAAGGTCAAAGGCGGGCTCACGCTGGACACCAAGCAGGCGACTTTGCTGGGCGGGGAATCGGGGCATCCGGGGGTGACGCCGGGCAACATCGCGCAGAGCAGCGTGTATGAGGCGATGACCTGGAAGAATGAGGACATGCAGATGCCGCCGAAGCAGAGGCTGCCGGACGA